>CADAPH010000016.1 GCA_902789745.1 Oscillospiraceae bacterium
CAGCAATTCCTCGTCCCGGCGGAGATGGAAGAGCGTGGTATAGCCGCCCGTATCGCAGGTGTGCAGGCCGTAACCCGACATGCCGAGCGTCAGCGCCGCCGTAATCACCGAGGGAAGACCGTCGTCCTCCGACCAGTCGACATTCTGATCGCCGCCCCAGATGAGTGTGGCGTATTTCTGGCTTCCCGCCGCGCCCGCGCGCATGAAGAACACGCATTCGCCGAGCTTTCCGGTCTCCTCCACGGCCTCGCGGTTGCATTTGGCCCAGAGCATGGGCCAGGCGTTGTGCAGTGTAAGCCCGCTGCCGCCCGCGCAGACCGCGTCTGCAGGGAGATATTCGCCGAAGTCGGCCATCCAGCCCTTGAAGCCCATGCCGATGAGATTCGTTTTGATGACGTTTTTATACCATGCAAACGCGTCGGGCATACTCAGATCCACTACGCCGCAGTCGTACTCGCCGAAATCGAAGAGATAGTCCGAACCATCGGCGCGCCTGACAAAGTAGCCTTTTTCTCTGGCCTCGCTGAAGAGCACGCCGCCCTCCACCAGATAGGGGTTGATATAGCCCATCCAGGCGGTATCGGCATCCCCCGCGATGACTTTGTCAAGCCCGGGATAGAGCTCCCTGTTCCAGCGCCAGTCCCACTGAAGACGTTTGCCGAAGGAGGTGACGCGCTTGCCCTCCCAGTCCTGAATCCAGACCGCGGACACGTCCACGCCGCCCTTCCGGCAGCGCTCGGCCATTTCAAGGGCACGCTCCGTGCCGCCCTGTACGCCGAGCCAGATGCCCTTCATCGCCCAGGAGGGGAGAGCGGGCTGCCGCCCCAGCAGCGCGCCGAGCTTGCCCAGCAGATCCTCATAGGAAGAACCGCCGCCGAGGACAAGACGGAGCGCAGGGGTCCAAAGTCCAATCTCATGATAATCGGCTTCACGAAAGTCGAGCTCCGCGTATTCGTAGTTTTCCAGATGCGCGAAGTACAGGCGCGAGGAGACAAAGGTCGGCTGGGGGAAGAAAGTCGTGTGATAATCCCCGCCGCTGCCGTCCAGCGCGTCGGCCAGGCGCGTGATCTCGGTCAGCTTGTTGCGGCCAACGCCCTGCTCCCGCGTCCAGATGGGGAAAGTGCGCCCGCGCAGGTCGAGGGCGGAAAACTGCTCGCCGCCGCCGGTCACATGCTCGCCGGGCTCCGCGTTGAGCCTCAGCCAAAGACGATTGACGCGCGCATCAGCGCAGCTTCCGTCGAGGCGCAGCAGGCCGTCCTTTTCCGTAAAGGAGAGGTGGTATTTGCCGTTCAGCGCGGGATGGGAAAAGTGCAGACAACCTGCTTCAGCTCCTGAAAAACGCAGCGCCAGGCGCTCGTCCAGCCGGTCGCGGATGTGGAAGTTCCCGCGGAACATGGTGATGTCCTCGCGTCCCATGCCGAGAAAGAGCGCGGGGGCTTCCGGGGTATGGCGCAGCAGGAGCCGGTCGTCAGCCCAAATCTCCACCGCGCCGGGTATAGAATATTGAAAACGGAACATAATGTCCTCCTGATGAGAGCCAGATGAATAACAGAATCGTTTCTGCGGCAGCTTTGCCGCCTCAGAAACACCTTAAGCCGGGCAAAGTGAGTGGGGAGAACTGTTGAGTGAGGTTTTCCAAGGTTTCAGATCTCCCGACTTCGGTTTCACTCGAGATAACATATACCGGGGTTTGTCTGCACATTGCGGCGAAGCGATGCTTCACCGTGGACTATTCATTATACCAGTCGTCGGGTCTGCCCTGACCGGCGGAGAGTTCGCGCAGGGCGGGCTCGATGGAAAAGCTTGTCAGCAGGCAGAGCACTCCAGGCATCAGCGGGGCGATCTGCGGCAGCAGCCAGCAGATCAGGCCCACCAGCGCCGCCTCAAAAAACATCAGCAGCGTCTGCTTCCAGTTTTTCAGCGCGAGCCAGACGGCAAAGCGCAGCGTGCCCATAACGGTGTTTTCAAAGCGCGAGAGAAAGGCAAAAATCCACGGAAAGAGCATCGGCACCGGCAGAAGCAGGAGGCGTGAGAAGATATAGAGAAAGTCCCCGCGCTTTACGCCCATCTGTGAGAAGGCAACGATATCCAGGAGGCCCACCCCCAGCGCTGCGAGACACAAAAGCCACAGCAGCGTCGCCTGACGGAAGTTCTTTCGGAAGGCACGGAAAAAGAAGCGGGTCGGCTCCGGAATATCGTGCCGCACACACTTGACCATCGTGTAATACAGTGCCGTGGAAGCTGCGCCGATCGTGATGACCGGCAGGGAACAGACCAGCCACAGGATGCCCAGCCAGATAATGTCGATCAGCGCCGTGAGCACCATGTGGAGCTTGGATTCTTTCATTTCTCCTTATTGCGGCAGAAGTCCGCGTCGACGGTGTAGCGGCAGACCTCGAAGCCGTACATCTCCGCGAGCGTCTCAAGCGTTCTGGCGTGCAGACCCTTGATGACCACAAAGTGCGGCTCAAAGCCGTCCAGCACGCTCTGCTCGACGAGACCGCGGCTGTCGCAGAAGGTTCTGACGACAATGGAGGTGCCGATGAACTGTTTGGGCTTGTCCAGCGCCTCGCCCTCGGCGATGAAGAAGCGGAACGTCCCGTCCGGCTCACGGCCGACGCGGAAGATGGTAGCCTCAGGGAAGGCCTCACAGCCGAAGTCCATCGCGGGGCCGATCTTGCGGTTGGGGTGCACGCCGACGACAGCGCCGGTGTCGTGCCGCGCCAGCGAGCAGGCTGCCGCGCCGCAGTGCCAGAAGGTCACGGTGTTCTCACCCTCGTCAAGGGAGACGGGATCGCCGAAGAAGACGGGCTCACCGGAGAGCTGCATCCCGATCCACATGGACAGCGCGCCGTAGATGTCGGCCTCGCACGCGGCGGCGACGCCCTCGTCGTTGAGCATGGAGAGCACGGTGCAGACCGGGGTGCCAAAGGCGGTGAAGAAGTCGGGCCAGCAGCGGGAGGCCAGCGCCCCGATGTTGTGATTCTTTACATAGGCACGATACGCTTCCAGCAGGCGGGCATGGTCGCGGACGTTGTTCTCCGGGGTCTTGTCAAGACCGGCGGTGGCTTTTTCAGTCTCGGCGATGGCGGAATCCAGTTCGGTATCGGCAAGCTTCTTTGCCTCGTCAATCAGCTCCCTGGCCTCGATGACTTCCAGCTCCACGCCGAAAACGCTCATCAGCTCGCTGTCCAGCGCGCGGCCGAAGCCGAAGCCCTGGGGCGTATGACCGACAGCCGCCATCTTGAGGCTGCGCATCTCCTTCTTGACCTTCGCGGCGGCGACGCTCGCCTTCACAGCCGCGATCGTCTCCGTCTCCTCGGGCGCGCCGAAGACATAGGAGAAGGGGCGGTTGTCAAATGCGCGCAGGGTGTTGGCAGCGGAGTAGGCGCCGGTCAGGGAATTGAGACGCAGGCGGCCGCCGTCGATCACCGGCTCGCGCAGGGTCCAGAGCAGCACCGGGCAGTCAAAGCGGCGCAGCACCTCGGCCATGTAGGCGGCATTGGCAAAGGTCAGATTCTGAAACACAATGAGATCGGGCTGGAGACCCTGCAGGTAATCGCGCAGCTTGTCGAGACTCAGCAGCATTTCACCGGGCACGACGAAGCCCTCGTCGATCCCGCGCAGCAGCCTGATCGAGCGCTCAAACTGATCCTGGGCGCTCTCAAGATGGAAGGTGGGGACGCCCACCGGAATGTAAACAGGTGTAAAGCTCATGCTCATGATCCTCCTGTACGAATTACTTAACAGCGTGAATAATCATAGCTTCCCGCGGCACGAATGTCAAGCTTCCTTTTCTTTTATCCGCTGTTTTTCTTTGCAATTTTCTATTGACAAAGCGCGGCGACGGTACTAAACTACGCATTAGTTAGACCTTTTAATCAAATTATCATTATCAATCATTCTTCGTCAGGAGGAGATCAAAGTTGAACTACGATCTGAAAGAAGTCTGCAAGGATATCCGCTGTGATATCATGACCTGCATCGGGCATCTCGGCGTCGGCCACATCGGCGGCTGCCTCTCCGTTACCGAGCTGCTGGCCGTCCTCTATTTTGAGGAAATGAACATTGACCCGAAAAACCCGAAAATGAAGGGGCGCGACCGCTTCGTGTGCTCCAAGGGCCACGCCGGCCCCGCCGTGTACGCCGCCCTCGCCAACCGCGGCTACTTTGACAAGAAGGAGCTGCTCACCCTCAACCAGGGCGGCACCAATCTGCCCAGCCACTGCGACATGAACCGCACCGTCGGCATCGACATGACCACCGGCTCCCTGGGTCAGGGCTTCAGCTGCGCCGTGGGCGTGGCGCTCGGCTCCAAGCTCGAGGAAGACGGCGCGACGATCTATGCACTCATCGGCGACGGCGAGAGCCAGGAAGGCCAGATCTGGGAGGCTGCGATGTTCGCCGCCGCCAAGAAGCTGGATAATCTCATCGCGTTCACCGATTACAACAAGCTGCAGATCGACGACACCGTCGCCAAGGTCAACGACATTGCTCCGCTCAGCGACAAGTGGGCCGCCTTCGGCTGGAACGTCATCGAGGTGGAGGACGGCAACGACGTCGAGCAGGTTTCCGAGGCCGTCAAGCATGCCAAGCTCGGCATCGGCAGCGGCAAGCCCACCATGGTGATCCTCAATACGGTCAAGGGCTGCGGCGTGCAGTGGATCGTGGATCTGGGCGCGGGCAATCACAACACCAAAGTCAGCGAGGAGCAGGCCAAGGCCGCCATCGCGGAGATCAGGGGGGAATAAGAAATGGAAATGAGAGCTGTTTACGCGGGCTGCCTTGCCGAACTGATGGAGCAGGACCGCCATGTCTGCGTCCTGGACGCCGACCTTGCCAAGGCCAGCGGCACCCGCAATCTCTATGAGCGCTTCCCGAAGCAGATGTTTGACTGCGGCGTGGCTGAGCAGGACATGGCCTCCATCGCGGCGGGCCTTGCAAGCTACGGCTTCAAACCCTGGATCGAGACCTTTACGCCCTTTGCCACGCGCCGCATCTGCGACCAGATGGCGATCTCCATCTCCTACGCGAAGATGAACGTCAAGATCGTCGGCACCGACCCCGGCATCTCTGCCGAGCTCAACGGCGGCACGCACATGAGCCTGGAGGACGTGGGCGTCGTTCGCTCCATCCCCGGCATGGTGATTTTCGAGCCGGTCGACGCCGTACAGCTTCGCGCGGCCATGCCTGTCCTGAACGCCTATGAAGGCCCCGTCTATATGCGCCTGTTCCGCAAGGAGCTGCCCGACGTCTTCCCGGCCGACTACAAGTTCGACCTCTTCAAGGCCGACGTCATGCGCGAGGGCAAGGATCTCTCGATCTTTGTCACCGGCTTCTTGACCGGGGATGTCGTCGAGGCCGCCGAGACGCTCAAGGCCGAGGGCATCGACTGCGAGGTCATCAACGTCCACACCATCAAGCCCATTGACCGCGAGACCGTGATCGCCTCCGCCCGCAAGACCGGCGCCGTGCTGACCGTGGAGAACCACAATGTTATCGGCGGTCTCCACTCCGCCGTACTCGAGGCGCTGGCCGAGGAGAAAATCCCCGCCGTCGCCGTCGGCGTGCAGGATCGCTTCGGCGAGGTCGGTAAGCTCCCGTATCTGCGCCAGGTCATGGGCCTGACCATGGAGGACATCCTTGCCGCCGCCAGAAAGGCCGCCGCGCTCAAGTAAGACGGAATCAAACTATATACAACCACGCCGTAGGGGCCGATGCCTTCATCGGCCCGCCGGTTTACGTCCATACGCTTGGATCGGCGGGTCGATCAGGGGATCGACCCCTACGGTACTTTTTTATTATATTATTGGAGGAATATACCATGAAAATTGCCATCGGCAGCGATAAATCCGGCTTCTCCGCGAAGGAGGCCATCCGTGCTTACCTCACCGAGGCGGGCGTAGAATTCGACGATCTCGGCACCGTGAGCCTTGACGAGGTCCACCCCTACTACCAGGTCGCAAGCGAAGTCGCGCCCAAGGTGCAGGACGGCACCTACGACCGCGCGGTTCTGATCTGCGGCACCGGCGCGGGCATGTGCGTCGTCGCCAACAAGTACAAAGGCGTGCACGCTGTCGCGTGCGAGGGCGTTTACTCCGCGAAGATGGCCCGCGCCATCAACAACGCGAAAGTGCTGTGCATGGGCGGCTGGATCGTCGGCCCCGAGATGGCCGTGGAGATGGTCAAGACCTTCCTCGCCACCGACTGGTGCCAGGATCTGGAGGACTGGCGTACGGAAAACATGCACAAGTTTGCCGTCAAGGTCGCGGAGATTGAGGATGTGTGCTATGGCAAATGAGTTTGTCTATGCCCAGCCGGTCAAGATTTTCTTCGGCGAGGGCAAATTTGCCCAGCTTGGGAGCGTGCTGGACGAGCTCGGCGTGTCCCGCTGTGTCATCGCCTGCGGAAAGCATTTCGCCCCCACCGCGCAGGCCATGATGGAAAAGGATCCCCGCATCGTCGCCGTCTTCGGTGGGGTGGAGCAGAATCCGCAGCTTTCCGGCGTCATTGAGACCACGCGCCTTGCCCGTGAGCATAAGGCCGACGCCGTCATCGGCATCGGCGGCGGCAGCTCCATTGACACCGCAAAGTTCGCGGCGGCCATTGCCCTTGACGGGCATGACGCCATCGAGTACTACCGCGGGGAGCGCCCCTTCCCGGCTGAGCGCCTGACAATTATCGCCGTTCCGACCACCGCCGGCACCGGCAGCGAGGTGACGCAGGTCTCCGTCGTCAGCCACAATACCGAAAAGAAGACCATCAACAACCCCGCCTTCATGCCGAAGGCAGCGATCGTCGACCCCGCGCTCATGCTCACCGTGCCGCCGCACACCACCATGAACACCGGTCTTGACGCCATGGCCCATGCGCTGGAGGGCTACTGGAGCAAGAACCATCAGCCCATCCCCGACCTCATGGCCATCGAGGCCGTGCGCCTGATCCTCGCAAACCTTGAGACGGCGTACCGCGACGGCTCGAACATGGAGGCGCGCAGCAATATGGCGATGGCGTCCCTGCTGGGCGGCCTGAGCTTCGCCCTGCCGAAGACCGCCGCAAGCCACGCCTGCAGCTATCCGCTGTCTGAGGACTATCATCTGCCCCACGGCGAAGCCTGCGCCTTCACGCTCGACAGCCTGGTGCGCATCAACGCGGACGCGCGCCTCGAGTATCTTGCCCACGCGGTCGGCCTGAAGGACACTGACGAGCTTGCAGAGAAGATCCGCGCCTTCAAGGAGATGGCGGGCCTGCGCTCCAGGCTCTCCGACCTGGGCGAGGTCAATCTGGACAAGCTCTGCCGCGACTGCGCCGCACATCCCCTGATGAACAACAACCCCGTCAGGATGACGGAGGAGAAGCTGCGGGAGATGTTTGAAGCTCTGAAATGAGAGATAATCTGAAATACACCCTGATGGTCGCGGGGATGGTGATCTCCTGGTCGATTTACTACGCGGTCAGCAAGGTCATGGTGAACGCGACGGGCTCCGCGCTGCTGGCGGGCTTCCTGCTGCGCTCGGCCGCGCTGGTGTTCCTGACGGTACAGCTGCTGGCGGACGGGAGCTTTTCGCGCCTCTTCCACCAGGGCAAGGCCGTGTTCATCCTCGTGCTCATCGGCGTGTTCGGTTTCCTGCTGGATCTGTTCGCAAACCTCGGCTATGCAAACGGTTCCCTCTCCACCGGCACGGCGCTTTTGAAGACGGACGTGCTGATGGTGAATCTCGCCACCGTGTTCCTGTACAAAAAGAAGCTGTATTTCTCCGACTGGGTGGGAACCGTTATCATGCTCATCGGCGTGCTGCTGGTGCTGGGCGTGGACTTTGACGGGATGGAGCTGCATGTGACCGATCTGTACTTTCTGCTCTCCGCCGCCTGCGTCACCGCCAATGCCTTCATCATCAAGGCCGCGCAGGAGAAATACCACGAGGACGCGGATATGATTTCCTATTATAACAATCTCGTCGTGCTGCTGCTTTTCGGCTTCAGCGCGGCCGCCGCCGGGCATTTTAAGCCCGGCTGGCTGGACAGCGTCAAAAACCTGTGGTGGCTGATCGCCCTCGGCGGTCTTGCCCAGACGGGAATCTATTTCTTCTACTACCGCAATCTTAAGCACTTCGAGGTCTGGCTCGTAAAGCTCTATCTGCTGCTCATGCCGGTGGTGAGCTGCTTTATCGGCGTCTTCTTCCTGCATGAGGAGCTGACGCCCAAAAAGCTGCTGGGTATCCTCGTCGTGCTGGCCGGCGCCGCCGTCATCCTGATGCGCGGCAAGATCAACCACGAGAAGACTCAGCCGAATAACTGACGGAAGGAGAACATGCCATGCCCTTTGAAGGCGACAATATGATGGGCGTCAAGCGCAACAACCGCAGCGCGACACTCCGTATTCTCCATGAAAAGGGCGACATGTCCCGCAAGCGCCTCGCGGAATATATGAAGCTCACGCCGCCTGCGATCACCAAGATCGTGGCGGAGATGCTGCAGGAGGGGCTCCTGCGCGAGGGCAGCGCCGTATCGAGCGGCGCTGTTGGCAGACGGGAGATCCTGGTGGAGCTCAACACCCACGCGGCCTGCGGCCTCGGCGTTCTGATCAATCTGCGCCAGGCGATCCTGTCGGCGACCTGGCTGGACGGAAGCGTGATTTTTTCAGAGGAAATCGTCCTGCCTCCCCGTGTACCGGCAAGGGAGACGGTCGAGCGCCTTGCCCGGCGTCTCATGGAGCTTGCGGAGGAAAACCGGCTCCCCAGGGAAAAAATAGTCGGCCTCGGGATCGCCGTGCGCGGCATCACGGTCAGCAACCGCCGCGGCGTCAGCGACAGCTTCGGCGCGCTCGCGGAGGAGGATGTTCCGCTGTGCGACTGGTTTGAAGAACTGACGGGGCTGCGGTGCGTGCTGGCAAACAATGTGCGCGCCCTGCTGGCAGCGCAGATGTTCCTCTCCAGGGACGAGGCCGGCGGCTCCCAGTTCTTTCTGCGCTGTGTGGACGGCATTGGCGCCGCCCTCTCGATCGACGGAAAAATCTGGCACGGCGTGACGCTCCAGTGCTCGGAGATCGGGCACATCCCCGTGGTGCGGCGGGGCGGCAAGCCCTGCTCCTGCGGAAAGAGCGGCTGCCTGGAGACGATCGCGTCCCCCTCCGCCATTCTGGAGGAGGCCAATACCGTCCTCTCACCGGAGAAGACACCGGTGCTCTGGAAGATCGTACAGGGGAAAGGGGAGCGGAAGGTCGCGCTGGACGACGTATTCAGTGCCGCCTCCAGCGGAGACGACGGCGCGGCGACCATTGTCGACACCGCCGTACACGCCCTCGGCAGCGCGGTCAAATCGGTCATCTATCTCATTGATCCCGGCAAGATCGTCCTCTACGGCAGAATGTTCGACAACGATTATTTTCTTGCCCACTTCTTCAGCGAGATGCGAGAGGGGATGGATACCCGGCACGCGGTCACCATTGAGAAAAGCTGCTTCAACCACCAGCTGGAGGATAAAGCGGCCTGCCTGCTTGCCGTACAGGATTATTTTGATAACGGAGGCATCCTTTGATGAACAAGATTTTAAATATGCTGCGGCGGAACAATCCCGATCTTGACATCCTCCCCGTAACGGATGAGCGATTCAAATACTACGGACGGGTTCTCGGCGGGCGGTATGAGGCGCTGTCTGCCGCGCTGACCGCGACGGAGATCCCCGCGGAGGGCAACCAGTACCGCGCGTCGGTCGAATCGCTGGAGAGCGTTCCCGTTGTCGCTGATATTCGGCGCATCGCTTTCGGTGAGATGGAGACGCAGGCCGGCTTCTGCAACGGTCACGGTTATTCGCTCAACGCGCTGGAATACCATAAGTGCAGCGAGATCAACTACACGACGACGGGCCTGGTGCTCCTGCTGGCGCTGCCACGCGATATGGAGGATGGGCGTCTGGATTCTTCCTCCGTTGTCGGCTTCTATCTTCCGCCTGAGACGCTGATCGAGGTGTTCCCCGGCGTCCTGCATTTCGCGCCCTGCCGGATCAGCGAAGAGGGCTTCAACTGCCTGGTCGTGCTGGAAAAGGGCGTCAACAGCCCGCTCGACCGCGTGGACACATCCGCCCCCGGCGAGGAAAAACTGCTCTGGATGCGCGGGAAATGGCTGACCTGCCACCCGGATTCCCCCCAGGCGCAAAAGGGCGCTTTCGCCGGCATCACCGGCGAGAACCTGACGCTGAAAATATGATAGGAATGAAAACAGCAGCCCCGCTTTCGACTTTTGTCGAAAGCGGGGCTGCTGTTTTCATAAGGACATCTCCCGACGGATCGCTTCCATAATGCGCACAATCAGTGCCGTGCGGAAAAACGGGGTGATCAGGTAATAGCCGTCCACAAAGGGAGCCATGCGGCACGCTGTTGCAGTGGAAAGCTCCACTGCCAGCTCCTCGCCCCTCGTGCGGTCGGCGCCCTCATAGAGGGAAATGGTCTTCTTGTCGACCGCTATGCCCGCGGCCTTTGCGCTGAGACGGAGGGCGTTGCTGTGGCTGACGATCGGAAAAATACCGCCCAGTATTTTTCCTCGGAGCTCCCTGCGCGCAAGCTCAAGGTTTTTGAACGCTTCATCGGTAAAAACCGGCTGTGTGAAAAACCCCACTGCGCCGTTTTCCTCTTTCTCTTTCGCAAGCTCCAACTGAATCGGAAAGCTCTGGGCGTTCACGTTCAGCGCCGCGAAGATATGAAGCGGCGCGGGCAGCGTTTCCCGGTTCATGCTGTCGGCGAACTTGATGAGCTCGCGTGAGTTTTTGAAGTTGTACACACCCTTGGTTTCATCGCGGCGCTCGGCGGGGATCGGATCGCCGGTGACAATCAGGATGCTGCCGACGCCCTCCGCGCCGAGACCCAGCAGCAACGACTGTATGGCGTTGCGGTTCCGGTCGCGGCAGGTCAGGTGCGGCATGACATTCATGCCAAGCTCCCGTTTGGCACGGCATGCTGCGAGACTCGCATCCAGCCTTGGCAGGGCGAAGGGGCAGTCGGCTACGGTAAGCAGATCCGCACCGCCGTTGCACAGCATGCGCGCGCCGCTCAGAAAAGCATTCATGTCCGCAGCCGAGGGAGAATCCAGCTCTACGGCGAAGGGCCGGCGCGCCGGATCGCACAGCGCCTCCCAGAAGGGATCGGGGCGTGTCGGTTTCGTTCCGCTGATTTCGTGTTCGCTCATCCCAGCACCTCTTTCGCAATGTCCGCGCTCTGCTTGGCGTCCTTCGCGTAATAATCCGCGCCGATCTCGGCGGCATATTCGGGGGTCAGCACCGCGCCGCCGACCATGATTCTGCATGGATGGCCGCTTTGACGCAGCGCCTCGATGGTTTTTGCCATGCTCGGTACCGTGGTGGTCATCAGCGCCGACAGACCGACAAGCTTTACATCTTCCCGAACGGCGGCCTCCACGATCTTCTCCGGCGGAATGTCCCGCCCCAGGTCGATGACTGTATAGCCGTAGTTTTCCAGCACGACGCGGACAATGTTCTTTCCAATGTCGTGGATATCCCCCTGTACGGTGGCGAGCACGATCTTCCCCTTGGAGACCGACTGCCCGCCGCGCTGCGCGATGCGTTTTTTGATGATTTCAAAGCCCTCGCAGGCGGCGCCCGCTGCCTTGATGAGCTGCGGAAGGAAAATCTCCTGCTTTTCATAGCACTCCCCAACCCGGTCGAGGGCGGGGATCAGCAGGCTGTTGACGACCTCCAGCTCTGACATATCCGAAAGGGCAGCCAGGGTGAGTTCTGCTGTCTCTCTGCCAAGCCCGCGCATGACAGCGTCGGAGAGACTTATACTGCCGCGCTTTTCCGCTGCCGGCGCGGCGGCGGGCGCATCGGCAAAGCGGCGTATATACGCCTCGCTGTCTCTGTCCTGGCCGGAGAGTACCCGATAAGCCGCGACCGTATCCATCACGGAGCGCTGGTTCGGGTTGATGATCGGCAGATCCAGTCCCATGGCAAGGGCCTGACTCAGAAAACAGGCGGTGATCGTCTCCCGGGAGGGGAGACCAAAGGAGATGTTGCTGACGCCGAGCACGGTATGAAGTCCCAGCTCTTCACGGACACAGCGGAGCGCGCGCAGCGTCTGCACGGCCTGATCCTGCTGGGCCGAAACGGTGAGTGTCAGGCAGTCGATCAGAATGTCGCTTTTCGGTATCCCGCAGGCAAGGGCGGCGTCCATGATCCGGCGGGCGATTGCAACGCGCCCCTGCCAGTCGGACGGGATGCCGTTTTCGTCCATGCACAGTCCCACAACGGCGGCGCCGTATTTTTTGCACAGCGGAAGGATCGCACGGAGAACCTCTTCCTTTCCGTTGACGGAGTTGACGATCGCCTTGCCGTTAACAACACGCAGCCCGGCTTCGATGGCGGCGGGGTCGGTGGAATCGATTTGCAGCGGCAGATCGACGGCCTCCTGAATGGCCCGCACCGCGTCCCGCATCAGCGCCGCCTCATCCATGCCGGGGAGACCCACGTTGACATCCAGAATGTCCGCACCGGCGTCCTGCTGCTCAATGGCCTGACGGACGATATAGTCAAGATCCCGCTCACGCAGGGCCTGCTGAAAACGCTTTTTACCCGTGGGATTGATGCGCTCGCCGATCACGCGCACACCGCCTGACTCCGCCGTGTTCACGGAAGAGCAGACGCCGCAGCGCTTCGGTGGGCCGGGGACGGCGGGGGCTCTGCCTTCAAAGGTCTCCCGCAGCGCGCGGATAAAGTCCGGCGTCGTGCCGCAGCAGCCGCCGATCATGGAAACGCCGAGGTTGGGCGCTCCTTCCATGGCGGCGGCAAACGCCGCGGGCGTGATCCGATACTCTCCGGTGGCGGGGTCGGGCAGTCCCGCGTTGGGCTTTATAATGAGCGGCAGATCCGTCCACTCCCGGAGCTCCCGCACCAGGGGCATCAGCTCCTTCGGCCCGAGGCTGCAGTTGAAGCCCAGCGCGTCCACGCCCAGTCCGGTGAGCGTCAGCGCCATGGACGAGACCGTCACCCCCAGAAAACTCCGGCCTGTCGCCTCAAAGGTCATGGTCACCCAGACCGGCAGGCGGCTGTTCTCCTTCGCGGCCAGGACAGCGGCCTTGACCTCGTACAGATCGCTCATGGTCTCGATGACCACAAGGTCGGCACCGGCGCTTTCTCCGGCGACGATCAATTCCTTGAAGATATCGTAGGCCTCGTCAAAGGAGAGATCGCCCAGCGGCTCCAGCAGACGCCCGATGGGGCCGATATCCAATGCGACCTTCACATCCCGACCCGCCGCCGCTTCCCGTGCGCAGCGCACCGCGCCCGTGACCAGCTCTGCCGGGCTGTGGCCGCATCCGGCGGTTTTCAGGCGGTTTGCCCCAAAGGTGTTGGTGTAGAGCACGCGGCTGCCCGCCTCCGCATAGCGGCGATGGATGGCGGCAACGGTCTCGGGATGCGTCAGATTCCAGAGCTCCGGGAGCTGGCCCGCAGGCAGCCCCGCGGCCTGGAGCATGGTGCCCATCGCACCGTCAAGAATCAGCATCCTGTTATCTGTCACAGCTTTTCCTCTCCTTCCTGAATGCGCAGTCATGGAAATGCGCGCAGCTTTCACAGCCGCGCCGTCTCTGTTCCGGCGGCTCATCCGCAACGCCGATGAAGGCGGTCACGCTCTTCTGCGGGATCATCAGACCGCCGGCTGTGAGACTGACGCCGATGCGCCGCTCAAGCTCCAGAATGCGGAAGATCGTCTCCTGATCGGAGAGCGGAAGATCACCGTAGCCGGGGCTGAAGCGATCAGTCAGCCGGCGCGGCGAGAGCGTTTCGGCGAGATCGGCGCAGAGATTGTCACAGACGTTCTCGATCGCAGCGCTGCCCGCGGCGTCTAAAATCACGGCGTCGGCCATGTCTCTCTTCTGCGCGCGCCGGATCAATGCCTCTGCCTCTGTGCCCAGCGTCGCCGCCATCAGGACGACCTGATCGCAGCCGCAGAGGTGATCGCGGATATCCTGCCCGCTTGGGCGGTAATCCGTCCCGGCGAGCGTCCCGTCCGGCAGCAGATCAAACAGCCGCCAAAGGACGCGGGGCCGGGCGGTTTGCAGGAGAAGGCTTTTGCAGCGCTCAAGATCCGTGCACAGCGCATCCGGTACGGTACTCCCGCGAAAGCCCATGTAGCGGAGCGCTTCGTTCCGGTCGATCCCGGACAGTCTTGCTTCCACGCTTCCCGCGCCCCCTCTCACGCTCAATCATAATATGGTATTGTATATTATCGAAACGTGCCTTGTCAATTCCGACTTGTCCGGCCCAGTCTGATTGATTTACAAAAACCCTCGTAAAGTCCGGGCGGGCATGCTATAATGAAAATAGCAATTGAAAACAAAGAAAAGAGTGAGCGGAAGAAGCGGGTCAATCTGTACAGGAGGGGAGAAAGCCATGTTTGCGCTGATACCGGGATGCCTGATTTTCGCAGGCTTGTTCATCTATCTGCAGCGAAAAAACCACGCTGTTCCCGCCCTGCTTCTGAAAGGGCTTGCGTCGCTGTGCTTTGCGGCGCTCGGAATCCTCTGCAATGCGGGGGCGGAGAGCGGAGAGCCGATCGTGCTCGGCCTGATCCTCGGCTGCGTCGCGGATGTGCTGCTCGGCTTGCGCTCGGTATTTGTAAGGCGGAAAAAAGTCTTTTTCCTCGCCGGGGGCGTTGTTTTCCTGTGCGGACACTTTGCGTATCTCGCAAGCGCATGGCCCCGGGTGGAGAACAAAGTCCTGTGCGGGCTTGCAAGCGTTTTGCTGGCGGCGCTGCTGCTAAATTGGCTGTACGGGAAGATCACGGCCGACAGAGGGCTCAGGGCCTTCGGCGTCGTCTATTTCGGTGTCTTCGCGCTCTTATGCTGCGCGTCAGTAAGCAACGACTTGACAGCGCATTCTGCCTTTACGCTTTTGTTTGCCTCCGGCATCCTGCTGTTTCTGTGCAGTGATCTGATTCTCAATCTGCACAGCTTCGGCCCGCTGAAGGTCTTTCGCTTTCGCGTCCTGTACAGCGGTCTGTACTATATCGGTCAGCTGACGATCGCGGTGAGCCTGCTGTTTCTTTGATACTGGAAAAAGCCGGCGTTTTCCACTTGCGGGATGAAAACAGAAATGCTATAATAAAAAAACAGGACTTCCGCATCATGCCAAGAAGCCACGGAAGCATATCCTGTATCGGAACGCTCTATTGAGCGAATCAACGCCTGATAAGATACCAGGGCGCCGAGCGGTCAGATCCGGCGCCCCCTTCGTATGGAGAGAATACCATGTCATCCAATAAAATCGCAAGAATCAACGACGACATTCAGCGCGTCGTATCCTCCAAGCTCCGGGATATCAAGGATCCGCGCGTGCAGCAGGGCATGATCAGCGTCACCCGCGTGGAGACGACGGGCGATCTGCGCTACAGCAAGATCTGGCTCTCGGTGATGGGCCTGGAGAACGAAAAGGAATTCCGCCGGGGCATCAAGTCGGCCTCCGGCTGGCTGCGCAGAGAGCTCGGGTCTGTCCTGAATCTGCGCTACACGCCCGAACTCGTGTTTGAGCTGGACCATAGCATCGAATACGGCGCGCACATCAATGATCTGATCAGTTCGCTGGATATCAAACAGGACGGGGACGCGGACGATGAACAATAGGGACTGCACGAAGCTCCTTCTGACACATGAGGATATCCTGATCGTCACGCACCGCAATCCCGACGGCGATACCGCCGCCAGCGCCGCCGCTCTTTGCAGCGCGCTGAAAAGAAGCGGGCGCACGGCCTGGGTCTTTCCCAACCGGCAGCTGAGCCGCAAGCTGATGCGCTATTGCGGGGCGTTTTTTGCGCCGGCGGGTTTTCAGCCCAAGTATGTGGTCTCCGTGGATGTGGCGGACGAAAAGCTCCTGTGCGAGGGCTTTGCGGGCAAGGTGGATCTCTGCATTGACCACCACCCCTCCAATACCTGCTACGCCGCCGAGACATTCGTCCGGGGTGAAAGGGCTTCCTGCGCCGAGATCGTGATGGAGCTTATGCTGGAAATCAACGCCGACCTCACGAAAGAGGAGGCCACGCTTCTCTATATCGGACTTGCCACCGACACCGGCTGCTTTCAATATAGCAATACCGATGCCGCCGCCTTCCGCGCGGCTGCGGAGCTGGTGCGCGCCGGGGCGGAGAACGTGGAGATAAACACACTCTTTTTCCGCAAGGTCTCCGAAGCCAGGCTGAAATTGGAGAGCATGATCTACAACAGCATGCGCTTTTACCGGAACGGGACCATCGCCGTCGCCACCGTGACGCTGGAGATGCTGCGGCAGGCCGGGGCCGAGGAGGATGATCTGGACGATCTCGCGGGCCTTGCCGGGCGTTGCGAGAACAGCCGCGTGAACATCACCATCCGTGAAAAAGAGGACGGGAGCTGCCGCGTCTCCGTGCGCTCCTTCCGGGGGGTCGACAGCAGCGCGATCTGCGCCGTCTTCGGCGGCGGCGGCCACGCCATGGCGGCGGGCTGTACCGTCAAGGGCAGTCCCGAGCATGTGCGCGAAGAGCTGGTGCGCGCGACGGAGCGGCACTGGTCATGAACGGCATCCTGCTGATTGATAAAGAGCCCGGCTGGACCAGCAGCGACGTGGTGGTGAAGCTCAAGGGCATCCTGCATGAGCGCCGCATCGGCCACGCCGGAACCCTCGACCCCATGGCGACGGGGCTGCTGACGGTTTTCGTCGGCCGGGCTACCCGGGCGGTACAGTTTGCCGAACACGACGCGAAGCGCTATCTCGCGTCCCTGCGCCTCGGCGTGACGACCGATACCCAGGATATCACCGGGAACATATTGGAAACAAAACCCGTCCAAATCACAGAAGAAGATCTGGAGAAGGTACTGCGCACTTTTCGGGGGGAGATCGAGCAGATCCCGCCCATGTATTCCGCCGTTCAGATCGGCGGCAGGCGCCTTTACGACATTGCCCGCAAGGGGGAAACCGTGGAGCGCGCGCCGCGCCCCGTCACGATCCATGAGCTGAAGCTTCTGGGTCGGGAAGGGGAGGACTGGCTGCTGGATGTGCGCTGCTCCAAGGGCACCTATATCCGCACGCTCTGCCATGATATCGGGCAGCGCCTCGGCTGCGGCGGCTGCATGAGCGCGCTGAGGAGGACGGAGGCCGGCGGCTTTTCCGTCGCCGATGCCGTGACCATCGGCGAAATGCAGCGCCTGAAGGACGAGGGGCGCGCGGGGGAACGGCTTCTCCCGGTGGATACGCTCTTTTCCCGGGAAGCGGCCTGCACCGCGAACGGGGAAGAGGAGAGACGCATTCGCTGCGGGAACGAATATAAAACGGCGCTTCCGGACGGCGTTTACCGCGTATACGGAGAATCCGGCGCCTTTCTCATGCTCGGCAGGGCGGAGGCGGGCGTTATGAAGACGACAAAAAGCTTTTTTGAGGTATGATCGGGTATGGGAGAATTCAGGCGCGCCATCGCCCTGGGCTTCTTTGACGGCGTCCATATCGGACACGGCGCACTGCTCAGAAAGACGACGGAACGCGCGGCGGAGCTGGGCGTCGTCCCCACGGTGCTGTCCTTTGACGTGCACCCCGATAAGCTGGTGACGGGCAAAGACGTTCCGCTAATCAACAGCGCTTCCGACAGGGAAGAGATCATCCGCCGCTGCTACGGCATTGACGATGTGGTTTTTGTCCATTTTGACGAGCGGATCATGCGCATGCCCTGGCGGGAATTTGCCGGCACTGCCATCCGCGACCTGGGTCTTGCCTGGATCGTGGTGGGGCATGATTTTCGCTTCGGCTATCGCGGGGAAGGGACGGCTGAAAAGCTCAAGGCCTTCTGCGAGGAAAAGGGGATCGGCTGCGATATTATTCAGGCCGTCCGGCTCGACGGCAGGATCGTGAGCTCCACCTATATCCGCACGCTCATCGCCGATGGGGACATGGAGCAGGCGGCCCGCTATCTCGGCCATCCGCACACGCTGCGGGATGCTGTGCATCCGGGCTTTCACCTGGGCACAAGGCTCGGCGCTCCGACCGTCAACATGCGCTTTGCCGAGGGGGTCATTGTCCCGCGCCACGGCGTCTACGTAGCCAGGGCGTATCTGGAGGACGGCTCGTCCTGCAGCGCGGTGGCGAACATCGGCGTGCGGCCCACGGTGAGCGACGGACAGGGCGTGAATGTGGAGACCCATCTGATCGGTTTTTCCGGCAATCTCTACGGGCAGCAGGTGCGCGTGGAGTTCTATAAGTTCCTCCGTCCCGAGGTGAAATTTGAGGACAACGGGGAACTGGCCCGGCAGATCCGCCGTGATATTGATTCGGCCGGAGAGTACTTCCGGCAGGCGGCGGCAGATAACCCGAATCCGGTTTCAGCATCGCAAGGATGCGGAGAGGAGTAAATCATGAGTGAAGACAGATCTGTAGGAAAAGAAGTGCAGCGGAGGAAAAGACATTCCTTTTGGTGGGTTTGGGTTCTGCTGATCCTGATCGCCTTCGGCGGCGGCGTCATCGTGGGCCTGAAGCTGAATACCATGCCGCTGCCCAATGAGATGAAAGACCGGCTTTATCCCATGCTGGAGTCCTATATTCCCGGCTCCACCGCGGCGCATGATCCCGCGGCGCCCGCGCCTGTCCCTTCGCCCGCGCAGGAGATCGCCGCCGAAGCCGAAGCGCTGCCCGCGCCGGAAGAGACGGCTATGCCCGCAGAGACCGCCGCACCGGAAGCGGCAGAAACCGCCGCGCCCGAGAGTACGCCCGCGCCGGCGGAAACGCCGGAGGTGCTGGTGATGGAAACGGCAGAGACTTTCAACGCGAGTGAGGGCGCCGCGCTTGCGGACAGACAGGCTCCGGCGGAGAAAAAGTATGTCGGCGTCAGCGTCGCGCTGAAACACGCGCTTGAGCAGGCAAAGGTCGATGAAGAGGACGCGGATGTCGGCGGCGTTCTCCGCACGAAGGACGAAGACGGCAATCCCGTTTACAAGGTCAGCTTCAAAAGCGGCGAGTACAGCTATGATTACGTGATCGACGCTGTCAGCGGCGAGGTGGTGAGCTGGGAGAAATCCGGCTTTTCCCACATGGAGTCCATGACATACGCGGCCTCCTTCGCGGAAGAACCCGTGACCGAGACCGAAGCGGCGGCAATCGCGGAAGCGCCCGCAGCCGAAGCGACGGCGGCGCCGGAAAAACCCGCTGCGCCTGCGCCCGCGAAAGAGAAAATCACGGAAGAGCGCGCAAAGGAGATCGCCTTTGCGCATGCCGGGGTAAAGCCCACGGAGGTCAAGCGCGTCACCGCACGAGCGGAGTTTGACGACGGCTTTGAATGCTACGATGTGGATTTCGTGACCGCGGACGGCCGTTACGAGTACAAGATCGAGGCCTACACGGGCGAAATTCTGGAATTCGAGCAGGAGCGCTGAGCGCCTTATCAGAAAATAAATCAGGCCATCGGGTCGGATGGCGCATCATGCGCCGCGCCGCCCGATGGCCTTTTCTGTTTGCGGACACATTTTTGATAGATGCGGAACGTTCTCATGCAATACGATAAACAACTGCAGCGCAAGCTGCAAGACCGGCAGCGGGACGATCGGTATTGAGATTGACACGGAGCTGCAGCAGCTTTTGTATGATCGCTTTCTTTGCATATTCTATTTTATCGTGAAATGTTCAGATAGTCCTCAAGCCAGACGTTTCGCTCCGCCAGCCAGCTTTTCAGGAAAGCATAGTTCTCTTCATAGGTTTTGTCCGGTTGCCGCTGTGTGTTGAGCCACCATTTTGAAGCGCTCCATCCCGCCTCTTCAAAATTGCGTTCGATGGTCTCGCGGTAGCTTGAACGAAGGGTGTCCAAGACGCCTCCATCGGTATGAAGATGAGCAAAATAGTCGCGATGCGCCTCGTATTCCCTCTTTACCAGATCTCTGAACCAATCCTTATGTGCCAGATAAGCAAACAGATTTTGATCTGCGAAGACGCCTGTCGGGGAATTTGCTTTTTTGCCCCGATCCGAATACTCCGGATTGGCGTTCCCCATTGACAGATCGTAGTCCCACGGGGGACCGGCATAAAGCTTCCCGTCTTTGTAGTAAAAAAAGACCGAGGAAATACCAAAATCAAAGGGCTTGAAGTATTCGTTCAGCAGATAGTATTTTACAAATGAAGAGACGTCAATTTTCTCTGAGATCTCGGCTTCTGTACCTTTTCGCAGGGCTTGGATGACATCGGATAAAGTCTCCTGCATATAGGCGAGCTGCCTCTCATTGGGCTGATCCGGATCACTTGAGATAAAACGATGCGAACCTGCGATGAAATATGTCTTATCCGGGTATGACATGGCTTTCTCCGTTTCGTACTCTACCAGAAAGTCTTTCATCCCGTCATTGCCTTCTATATCCAGATCCACCCTGTCAACGCCCTGCCGCACAGGCTCGAAGAGGACATAGCTGCCGAGAAAGCGGCCGTCCAGCCGGAGCTCCACAAATTTATGATCGGACGTAAATGGGATTTCAAGCTCCATGGCTGTCTCGAACGCGAGATAGTTTCTCAGCAGGGTCGGGTCGAAGACGTTCGCAATGACGACCCACTTTTTCCCTTTTCCCATTCCCAGAACTTCCGTCTTTTCCGAAAACTTGAAGGCATAGGATTTCTTTTCGATCCAGTTCAGAGCCGTTGTATTTCCGCGGACCTTGAATCGGATGTCGCCCGTCAATTCGGAGCCGTCAACATTTTCGATGCGTATATGTGCGTCGACGTAACCGTCGCTTTTTTCAAGGGAGCAGCCGTCGCCGGTTTCGGTTTCAACGGTGATCTGCGGAACATGGGCGTCCCGGCCTGCTCCGACTTCGTGATGACCCTCAGTTGATTGAGCAGATGCGGGCAGCGCCGACATGCACAGGAGAAAAGCGACGATCATGGACAGGGACTTTTTTGCGATGCAGTCAAGCATTTCAGAAGACACCTCTTCGTTTAAATTTGCGTCAGTGGTTTTCAATATACAGAACGACGAACGTTGGAGCCTGGGGCGGCCGAGAAAAGTGGTTGCGCATACAGTGCGGCGGTGATAAAATAACAAACAATTGATCGCATGATACCATAGACGCGAAGCGGCTGTGGTATCATCGTCATGTTTTTCGGCTGCCGCGCAAGCGGCGGGAAAAAACGACCTGAATTCAATATAATAAGCGCATCTGTGCTTATTATATCACAAGGATCCGGACATTTCATCCGTATATGAAAAAAACGGGCTGCCCGGGTATGACGAATTTGACGGAGGTCATCCTCATCAGTCTCCGATTCTACAGTAAGACAGGTGCAAATGATAATGGAAGCTTCAACCCAATCGGGTGTGAAAACCCCTTTTTCGGCGAAAATAGACGCCGCGCCGCGAAGGGCCTTTGCGCTCGGCGCCCTGCTGCCGATGCTGATCCTGCTGCTGATTTACTGGAAGCTCGGGGTCTGGCCGCTTGGCAGCAAGACGCTGCTGGAGGCGGACGCTGTTCACCAGTATCTGCCCTTCCTGACAGAGCTGCGGAGGCATCTTGTCGGGTCTGAGTCCCTGTTCTATTCCTTCTCGGGCGGCCTGGGCTACAATTTCTGGAGCACCGTCGCCTACTATGCCGCCTCGCCTCTGAATCTGCTGACGGCGCTGATCCCGGAGCAGAGCGTCTGCGATTTCATGGCGTGGATCACGGTGCTGAAGCTCGGCTTTGCGGGCGGGATCATGGCCTGGTATCTCTGCCGCAGGGAGCGCGGGAACATCCCGGCGGCCGTAGCTCTCGGAACGATGTACGCGCTGTCCAACTTTTTCCTGAGCTACAAGTATAACCTCATGTGGCTGGATTCGATCGCAGTCGCGCCGCTGATCCTCTTCGGGCTGGAGCGCATGCTGCATGAACGGCGCTCGGATGTATACATAGCGTCCCTCTTCTTCGCGCTCTGGTGCAACTACTACATCGGCTACATGCTGTGTCTGTTTGCCTGCCTGTATCTGGTCTTTCTGCTCTATGCGGAAGCGGCACGGGGAGAGCGCCTTCCCTGCCTGATCCGTTTTGCCGTCGCTTCTCTCCTGGCGGGCGGGATGGCGGCGGCGCTGCTGCTGCCGACCTGGCTGGCGCTGCGCGTCTCCTCCGCCGCCGACTATACGGCCCGGCCCGGCCTGAAGCTCTACGCGAGCCTGGTCGAACTGCTGCGCGCCCACGCGTTCGACGCGGAGATCTTCCACATCAGCTATGAGCGCGGCGACGTGCAGATCTATTGCGGCGTGCTCGTGCTGCCGCTTACCGTGCTCTATTATCTGAACCCGGCCATTGATAAAAAGCGCCGGCTGGGCATGGCCGCGCTCACGGGCCTGCTGCTTTTCAGCTTTCAGTTCAGCCCCCTGAACTATGTCTGGCACGGCTTCCACATGGAGTCCGGCGTGCCGAACCGCTTCGCCTTTCTGTATCTGATCCTGCTGATGCTGCAGTGCCACGCATCGCTCTGCGCCCTGCGGGAACTGGGGCTGCGGCGTTTCCTGATCGGGATGGGCGCCGCGCTGCTCTTCACGGCGGCTTATGCCGTCTATGAGGCGTCGGCCCTGCACAGCTTCAAGCTCTTTGGCACGCTGTGGGTGCTGCTGCTCGACGCGCCCCTGCTCTATGCGCGGGTGCGCGGCGCGGGGCGGCGGGCGGAAATCAGCCTGATGCTGTGCGTGCTGATGGTCGGAGAGGCGGCCTTCCACAGCCGGCAGGAGCTGCTGCGCATCGGCAGCGGCACGCGGGACTTTTACCTCAGCTTTCAGCGGGACACGCGGACCCTGCTGGAAACGGCAGGCGCGGAGGGCTTTGCGCGCGGAGAGATCGACTCGGAGAGCGTTGTGAACTTCTCCACCTACGCCGGGCTGAACGGGCTTGCGCTCTTCAACTCGGGCATCCAGGGCGATGTGCAGGCGTTCTTCAACAACATGCATGTCTACACGCACCTGAACACGGTGCGCTATCGCGGCGTATCGAAATTCCTGAAGGACATTCTGGGCCAGCGCTGGCTGGTCAGCAGCCAGTTCCATGCCGACACCCTGAACGGCATGGTGAAGGTCGGGCAACTCAACGGAAAGACGCTGTATGAAAACCGCGAGGCGCTCCCGGTCGGTCGCGCCGGAGATCGTGGACTGGGATCCTTCGGCGGGCAGCGGCATGGACGCGGAGAACAGCTTTGTGACCCTCGCGACAGGGCTGCCGGAGCTGTACCAACAGAGCGAATACTTCGTCGGCCGCAGCGATGTGACCTACAAGCTCCCGATCCCGGAGGGCAGCTTCTGCTGCGTCCTGCTGGATACCGCGCCGGAGTCGATCGAATGGAAGACGCCCGAATTCAAAAGAGTCTACAACAAATATAACCGCTTCCTGCTGGAGGCATACGCGCCGGGGCCGGAGCAGTATGCCGCGCTGAAGGTGACCACCGGGGGCGCGGAGTATACCGGCCGCGCCTGGGTCTGTTCCGATGCGGATTATCGCAGGGTGATCAGCGCCCTGGGCGAGAGCCAGCTCACAGGGGTGACGGCCGCGGGAAACCGT
>CADAPH010000017.1 GCA_902789745.1 Oscillospiraceae bacterium
TGTCTCCCAGCGGCAGCGCGCTTCGCCGAATTCCCATCTTGTATTTGTCTCGGCGGGCAGCAGCGCCCGGCCGTCGAGCGTGACGCCGATTCCGGGATCGCCGCCCTCGGGACGGTAGACGCAGGTATCGCCCAGATAAGCGGCGCTTTCGCCCGTGTCTCTGAGCCGCAGACTGTATGCGCCGTTAGAGAGCAGGCAGGCACGCGCTTCCCCGCCGCAGACGCCGTTTCGCGTCCAGCTCCGGCGCGCGGCGTGCATGGGCTTTTCCGGCGGCGGACTTGCGTCCCTGCGGATCACAGCGGCTGAATCCGGCAGCTTCTCCTGCAAAAGCAGGGTGAACGCCGCCATTGAAGGCTCGCTCATGAAAAGCTCCCGCACGCAGCCCCCCTCCGCGGCGTTGAGCGCGGCGAGGATGCTCATGCCCACATGATGCGCCATCCAGCAGCGCACCTGCTCCCCGTCGGGATTTGCGCAGCGCCCGGGCGTGTAGTCCAGGGCTTCGATATAGCCCCAGCGCCCGACAGCGCCCAGCTCCCGCAGCCGCCGCAGATTTTTCGCCGCCGCCGCAGGCTCCACCGCGAGGGCCAGGAAGCTTGCGTAGGGCGCGATGACCAGATCCGCCTCCTGCCCGCGTTTGAGGGCAAGCGCCGGACAGCCGTGGGCTTTGTAGCGGTAACTCAGGGACGCGTCGAGCGAGTAGAAGGCGCTCTCGGAGATGCCCCAGGGCTTGCCGGGCAGCTTTCGCCGCCGCTGGGCATAGAGGCAGAAGCGGGCGCTTTCGTACAGGAGACTCGAGCGGTAGAGCGGCAGGAACAGCATGGGCATGAGGTATTCAAACATCGTGCCCGTCCAGCTCGCAAGCCCCCGGTACCCGTCCTTCTGGAGCTGGGCGCGGCTCAGACGTTTCCAGTGGCGGAGGGGGATCTGTCCCCGCGCGATGGCGATATAACTCGTGAGCATGGACTCGCTCGCCATCAGGTCGTACCAGCCGCCCGCGCCGCGCTCCTTTTCGGCGTCATAGCAGATATAGAAGAGCTCCCGGCGCGGATCAAAGAGCGGGGCAAAGTCCATACCGTCCAGCAGCGCGCGAAAACGCCCCTCGAGCGCGGTTTCGCCCCAGCGCTTCAGCGCTGCGCAGACCGTGATAAATCCTGCGCAGAGGTTGCCGCTGTCCACGGTTGAGACAAAGCGCGGGCGCAGGGGGCGGAGCGTGCGCGTATCGTACCAGTTGAAAAAATGCCCCAGACGCCGCTCCATGCGCTCGAGTGTGGGCAGCATGTTTCGGAGATAGGCGAGAGCCTCCTGTCTCGGGATCACGCCCGCCGTTCCCAATGCCGCCGCCGAAGCCAGCGCCAGCCCGATGTTGGTCGGGGACGTGCGGTGCGCCGCGCCGACGGGCGGCTGCTGCTGGAAATTGTCGGGCGGGAGAAAATGATCCTCCGCGCCAGAGAGCTCCTTATAATAGCCCCAGCAGTCCGTCAGGCTGCGGTGCAGCAGGTCGCGGTCACGCACGGAGAGGGATGCTTCTCTCGCCGCGGGCAGCGCCAGCGCCGCGGCAGCCGCCGGGGACAGAAGCCACATGAATCCCGCCGCCTTGCCCGCGGCCTGGGGCGCAAAGGCCATCAGCAGTACCCCCAGCACGACGCAGGGGTACATCGCCCGCACATGCTCGGCAAGGGAAGCGGAAGAGCGCACTTCGGCAAAGGTGGTCCACTGTAAAAGCCGTTTATGGCTTATCAGCATGCGCCAGAGCGCCGTGAGCATCGCGGTCAGGCAGACCCATGCCTCAAAGGGCAGCAGCCACAGGCGCATAAAGCTTCGCACGATCGCCCCGCCGAGGCCGGTCAAAAGCCTCGTGTGCCGCCGCAGGCGCACGCCCCCGGCCTCGCGCCGGAGTCCCGCTTCCGCCATGGTCAGCATGAGATCCTGCAAAAGCGTCAGCAGCGCGGCCCAGCCCGCAAGCTTCAGGCCTGGGCTCTCGCAGCAGAGTCCGAGCAGCATCGCCGTCAGCGTCGCCGGGGCGACAAGGCTCCGCCGCAGGCTGTCCAGCAGGCGAAAACGATCCATCAGCGGCAGCGCCCGCTTGAAGATCCAGGGGGCGTTCTGCCAGTCGCCGCGTACCCAGCGGTTCAGGCGCTTATAGTAGGCGACGGGCTTTGCCGGGAATGCGTCGACTACAGAGGCGTCGCTCATATAGGCGCCGCGCAGATAGGCGCCCTCCAGCGCGTCGTGGCTCAGTACGCGTTTTTGCGGCAGCTTTTCCGAGCATCGCAGCAGCATCCCCGCGTCCAGAATACCCTTGCCCGCAAAGCCGCCGGAGCCAAAGGCGTCCATGTACAGCTCCGTCGACAGTCCGCCGTAGGGGTCAGAGCCGCCGGAGCCGGCGAAGATCAGCGCAAAGTCCGTCGCTCCCGCGCTCTCGAGCTCCGTTTCGATGCGCGGGTGGATGATTGCGTGTCCCGATACCGGCAGCCCGTCCGGCCCCGGCCTGGGGGTGTTGAGCGGATGCAGCGCCGCGCCGATCAATTGGCCGAGTGTGCCGGGAAAGACCCGCGTGTCCGCGTCGAGGGAGATGATGAAGCGCGTGCCGCGGAGGGCTTCTGTATCGCCCGTGACCTCGAGGTCGCTGTTTTGCCCGCACAGAAGCTTTGCCAGCTCCGTGAGCGCGCCGCGCTTGCGCTCAAAGCCGCTCCATGTCTCCCCGTCAAAGCTTCGCTGCCGCAGGAAGAGATAGAAGCCGCCGCCGTATTTGCGGTTGAGCTCTTCCACACAGCGCTTTGCCTCCTGTATCAGCGCCGCGTCGCCGGGCGCAGTCTCCGTCTTCGCCGCGGGCAGATCGGCCAGCAGCCCGAAGCGCAGCTCCTTCCCCTCGTGTACGGAGGCAAGGCGCAGCTCTTCCAGCCGTTTGAGCTCCACGCAGCCCAATAGCGCCGACAGCACGCAGATCGTCCTGCCCTCCGGCGGCACGCCTTTGGAGAGATCGAGCCGCGGCAGGGGCGTCGGCTTCAGAAAGCGCAGCAGCAGGAAATCCACAAAGCCCTTTACAAGCGACCAGAGCGGTACAAACAGCAGGAGCGCCCCCCACAAATCCCCGAGCAGTACAAAGAAGAACAGACAGCCGAAAAGCGTCAGCCCCGCAAGCAAGGCGATATAGGCAGCGCCCCGCAGCTCCCCCGGCGGGGAGAAGAGCAGAAAGCCGACATGCCGCCCCTCCTCCCCTGCCGTATCTACAAGGCGGCGGGCCATAGACTGTTCATCCGTCCCCTGTGCCGCAGCCAGCCTGGAGAGGCGGCGCAGATAGGAATCCTTTGTCTGCCGGTCCATCCTGACGTAGCTGCCCTCCGCCTCTTCGGACAGGATCTGTCCGGGCACGTCGGCTCCGTCGAGGACAGCCTCCATATCCATGGCAGACAGCAGGATCAGCGAGCGGAAGAGTGAGGAAAGCGTCTCCGTCAGCTCCCCCGGCTCCGACGACGCGCCGAGCCTGCGGCACGCGCCGGAGACCGCCTCGAGGATCGCCGCCCGCAGCGCCGCCGGGAAAAGCAGCAGTTCCCGCCTCTGCAGAACCGTGACGGACTGAAAGCCGCGCAGAAAAACCGCGCAGCGCTGCTGATCAAGTTTGCCGTTGCCCGCCTGTAAAAGCGCGCGGCAGAGCTCCACGATCAGAAGCCTCTCCCGGCAGCTTCGCTGGCGCTCACATTCCCGCAGGGCGCGGCAGACGGCGGGATATTCCCGCTGGAGCAGATAGTGGTTGTCCAGCAGCCATTCACAGGCCGCGGGGATCTTGCCTCCGCCCGCGTAACGCCGCCGAAGCAGCGCATTGCAGCGCTCCGTCTCCTGAAAGCTGCGCTTCAGCGCCTGCGCCTCGCCCCGCCCGTCGCGGCTCCCGTCCGGGCGGAGGGCGTGCGCGCAGGACACGGCGTAGTCGTATAGCCGCTCATCCTCGATATACGGTACCAGATTCATGCTGTCCATGGCCTTCTCCGTTTCATGTTTGGATTCACCATGCAGTTTTTCCCATTTGAAGCGGGATATGCAAAAACTTACGCTGACAAGAAAAAGCACTTGACAGATTGCGAAACTGCGCGTATACTCTGTAAAGCTTGAAGACTTGACAGGAGGCGCTGCGCTGTGGCGGAGAACCGAAGAACACAGAGCATGCTCCTGGACTTTTACGGAGAGCTGCTGACAGACAAGCAGAGAGAGTGCTTCGATCTGCATTACAACGAGGATCTGTCCCTGTCGGAAATTGCCGAGCAGCTCGGCGTCTCGCGCCAGGGCGTATGGGACAACATCCGCCGGGCCGAGACCTCCATGCAGGAGATTGAGGAAAAAACCGGCCTGATCCGCCGCTTCGAGAGTACCCGCCAAACGCTGAAAGGCGTTCGCGCCAAGGCGGAGCGGCTTGCCGGGATGACAGACGGCGAAGCGAAAAGCATCGCCGGACAGATCGTGGATGAGATCGACCGGATCGAGGAATGGGATTAAACCATGGCATTTGAAAGCTTATCCGAAAAACTGAATGAGGCCTTCAAAAAGCTTCGCGGCAAGGGCAGACTGACCGAGGACGACGTCAAGGACGCCATGCGCGAGGTGCGTATGGCCCTGCTGGAGGCGGACGTCAGCTATAAGGTCGTGCGCGACTTTACCAAGTCCGTCACCGCCAAGGCCGTGGGCGAGGATGTGCTGGAAGCCCTCAATCCCGCCCAGATGGTCATCAAGATCGTCAATGACGAGCTCTGCGGCCTGATGGGCAGCGAAAACCGCAAGCTCAACATCAGCGCCAAATCGCCGAGCGTCGTGATGCTGGTCGGCCTGCAGGGCGCGGGCAAGACCACCAACGGTGCCAAGCTCGCGGCCTACATGCGCAAGCAGGGCAAGCGCCCGCTGCTGGCTGCGTGCGACATCTACCGCCCCGCCGCCATCAAGCAGCTGGAGACCGTCGGCGCGCAGCTCGACATCCCTGTCTTCCAGATGGGCACGACGGCCCCCGTCGACATCGCGAAGACGCCCAGCTCATGGACGAGCTGAAGAACATCAAGGCCGCGGTCGAACCGGCGGAGATCCTTCTGGTCGTGGACGCCATGACCGGCCAGGACGCCGTCAGCGCTGCGACCGCCTTCGACGAGGCACTGGACATCACCGGCGTCATGCTCACGAAGCTCGACGGCGACGCGAGAGGCGGCGCAGCCCTGTCCATCACGGCGGCGACCGGCAAGCCCATCAAGTTCATCGGCGTGGGCGAGAAGCTCGACATGATCGAGCCGTTCTATCCCGACCGTATGGCCTCGCGTATCCTCGGCATGGGCGACATGCTCACGCTTATCGAAAAGGCGCAGCAGAGCTTCGACGAAAAGAAGGCGCTCGAAGCCGCCGAGAGGCTCAAGGCCAACCGCTTTACCCTCAGCGATTATCTCGATCAGATGAACCAGCTCAAGAGCATGGGCGATCTCGAGAGCGTCCTGAGCATGATCCCCGGCATGGACGCCAAGGCCCTCAAGGGCGCAAAGCTCGACGACAAGGCCATGGCGCGGCAGGAGGCCATCATCCTGTCCATGACGCGGGCTGAGCGCGAGAACCCCGCGATCCTCAACTCCAGCCGCAAAAAGAGAATCGCCGCGGGCTCCGGCACCACGGTGGTGGACATCAACCGCCTGATCAAGCAGTTTGAGGCCATGCAGCAGATGACCAAGCAGCTCACCGGCAAGAACATGAAGAAGCTGCAAAAGAAGATGGGACGCATGGGCGGCAAAGGCGGCGGACTCTTCGGGGGCTTCCCCGGATTCTAAAACGTTTGCAATGTGCGAAAGCACTTGTAATATATTTTTGATATTCAACATGGAGGTGAATATACATGGTTAAAATCAGACTTCGCAGAATGGGCGCCAAGAAGGCCCCTTACTACCGCATCGTCGTTGCGGATTCCCGCAGCCCGCGTGACGGCCGTTTCATCGAGGAGATCGGTATGTACGATCCCATGGCCGAAGGCGAGAAGATCAAGGTCGACATGGAGCGCGCAAAGTACTGGATCGCGAACGGCGCACAGCCCACCGATACAGTCCGCGGCCTGCTCAAGAAAGTTGAGGCCTAAATTAAGGAGTTCATGACCGCATGAAAGAGCTTTTGACCTATATCGTACAGAGCCTGGTGGACAATCCCGACCAGGTCTCTGTGACCGAGCGCAAAGCCGACGGAGAGACGATCTTCGAGGTCCGCGTCGCGGACGGCGACATGGGCAAGGTCATCGGCCGGCAGGGGAGGATCGTCAAGCAGATCCGCATCCTCATGCGGGCCGTCGCCCAGAGAAAGGGCAAGAAAGTATCAGTTGAGATTATGGACTGATCCTGAAAACCCCGCTGCGTTAAAAACCGCAGCGGGGTTTTTATTAACCAAAGAATTTACAAATCGGAAACAGAAACTGTATGGTTTACGAAATATCTTCCTGTTATTATAATCCTGCAAGCAGCAAAGACCCTTCATTTGAATAACTTCTTAAAAAACTAAGCAGAGCTGTCAGGAGCTCTGCTTTTGTTATATTCATGTGAACCCGATCGTATTACAGCGTAATGGTAAACTTTGCGTTGCTGGCCCACTGGCCGTCCATGTAAAAATCGAAGACCAGCGGCTCCTCCAGCATCCCCTCGGTGCAGTATTCGCCGAAGCCTTCCTCCGGGCCGAACCAGCGGTAGCCCACCTGATACTGAACGAGATAGGTTCCCGCGGGCAGATTCGTCTGCCCCACTTCTCCCTGCCGGACATAGAAGCGCACCGTTGCCGGCTCCGCCGCGCCCTCCATCAGCGCCATGGCGTCCGTGACCGTGACAAGCGCCGGGCCGTTGAAGGCGCTGACCTCCAGCACGCCCCCGCCCTGCACGGCAAAGGTACGCGCAAGCTCCGTCCCGGTGGCCGGTTCTATATCGCGCAAAAGGAGATCCAGCTTTTCAAACAGCGCCTCGCACTCTTCGACGGCGGCGGGATTGTCACGGTACGTCTCCTCAAGGCTGCGGATTTCCTCAAAGGCCGCATAGCAGCTGTGGCTGTCGATCAGATCCCGAACCTTCTCAAGCGAGTCGGTCAGCTCCGGCGGAACCGCGGGTGCTTCCGGCGTCGCTTCCGGTTCCGGCGCTTCTGTTGTGTCCGCCGTTTCGGGATTCTCCGGTAATTGCGTCTCCTGCGGAGCTTCCGATGCCGGCGCTTCCGTCACGGCGGCTTCCGCTTTCGGCTCCTTCTCTTCTGCGGTTTCCGCCGTCGGCTGCGGCGTCTCTGCCGTCTCCTGCTTGGAACAGGCGCTCAGCAAAAGCGCAGTGAGCAGCATACACAGCATAAGAACCGCAAAGGTCTTTCCGTTTCTTCTCATGTTGAAATCACCCCTCTGCATATCCTGTTTTGTCTACCTTACCATATTGCCCCGCTCATTTCAAGCGCAGGCCGCGTACTGTTCCGGGCAGAATACGTCTTGCGAAGACAATCCCGCCGCAGTATAATAAGTATTACATTGAAGTGAAGGAGAGCGTCATGACGGCGGTAATTGCAATTGTTGCATTGCTCATACTCGCGCTGCTGCTTTTTGCGGCAAACTACTTTTTCCGCTATACCTTTCTGCGCGCCGACAAGCCGGACCCCTGGGACAACGGTTTCGGAGAACTCGTCCTGCTGGATCGCGCCTTCTTCGAGCGCCCGGATCGGGAGCTTCTGGAGATCGCCGCGCGGGATGGGCTGCGCCTCAAGGCCTGGTTCTACGACCAAGGCGGCGAGACGACGGCGATCCTCTGCCACGGTTACCACGGCGGGCCGGAGGAGCTCAGCGGCATCGCCTCCCATCTGTACGCGGAGGGCATGAACATCCTGTTGATTTACCAGCGCGCCCACGGGCTGAGCGAGGGCCGTTCTTTCACGATGGGCGTCCGGGAGAAGCTGGACCTCGCGGACTGGGCGAAGGAGATCGCCGCGCGAAAGCCGGACGGGAAGATCGTCCTCTTCGGCTGGTCGATGGGCGGCAACACGGTCATGGGCGCCGTCGGGGAGGCGCTGCCGGAAAACGTGCGCTGCGCCGTGGCCGACTGCGGCTACGACGATCTCAGAACCCAGCTTTTGTTCAGTTGTCAGAAGAATATGCCGCGCCTTCCTGCCAAGCGCTTTTTCATCCGGCTGCTCGATCTCTACTGCCGCCTCTTCGAGGGCTTTTCGCTCAACGATCCGCGCAGCGCCTCCCTTGGCCGCTGCAAGGTTCCGATGTTCTTTATCCACGGCACAGCCGACGCGGTGGTTCCCTATGCCAATCTCGACCGCTGCTATACGGCCTGCGCGGCGAAGAAGCAGTGCGCGACCTATCAGAATGTGGCGCACATCCGTTCCTGCGGCTCCGATCCGAAGCGCTATTTCGGGGAGCTGGACGCTTTCATCCGCAAAAATACGAAATAAGGAGAAAACGCCATGTATTTCGATTATACTTATGTCATCTTTGTGCTGCCGGCGGTGATCCTCTCGCTCTGGGCGAGCTGGAACGTCAAGCGCACCTATCGGAAGTATTCTCAGCAGTTCAACTCCCGCGGCATCACCGGGGCGCAGGCCGCGCGCCTTGTACTGGACGCGAACAACCTGCGAAATGTACCGATCCAGCACGTCGGCGCCGAGCTCAGCGACCATTTTGATCCGACAAGCAACGCCGTTTTTCTGTCCGATTCGGTCTACGGAAGCACCTCCACCGCGGCGGTGGGCGTCGCCTGCCATGAGGTGGGCCACGCCATCCAGCACGCCGAGAACTATCTGCCCATCCGTATCCGTCAGGCCATCATCCCGGCCACCAGCTTCGGGGAAAAACTCTCCGTACCGCTGCTCATCATCGGTCTGTTTCTCAGCTCCTATTCGCAGAAGTTCCTCTATCTGGCCTATGCGGGCATCCTGCTGTACGGGCTGTGCGTCCTGTTTCAGGTGGTCACGCTGCCGACGGAGTTTGACGCCAGCAGCCGCGCCCTGCGCAGCATTGAGAGCATGGGTCTTCTCGAAGGCGAGGAACTCAAGGGTGCGAAAAAGGTGCTCAGGGCCGCGGCGCTGACCTATGTGGCGGCCCTCGCGACGACAATGATGCAGCTTTTGCGCTTCATTGTTCTGGTCAACAACCGGAAACGGGACTAAAAAAACGCTTTGGGCGGGGTGGTTTTCACCCCGCCCGTTTTTTATTTCTTCATTTGTTTGCCGATCTGATCCGCGCCGGTCGCCGCAAGGCCGGATACGATGCCCACAGCCGCCGCTGTCATCAGATCCGTTGCCGGAAAGTCCGGCATTGTGCGCATCCCCAGCACGCCGAGCGCCGAACCGCACAGACCGCAGAGCACCGGGATCCATTTGCTGTCGAGGGGACTGAGCTTGACAGCCTCCCCCACGAGCCAGGCGATCACACTGATTGCCGCTACGCCCGCCATTGCGGCGCGTCTCACGCAAGCGCCGTGATTGAGGGGTTTTCTCCTTTGCTTATTCCTTCATCCGTTCCAGGTCGCCGATACGGTGATTGATGACCTTGATCTGTTCCTCCACCACGGGCATGCGCCGGGCAAAATTGTTGTGCTCCCGCACCTCCCGCGTCAGATCCTCCAGCCTTGTCTCCGTGACGGCCTGTGCTTTGCTGTTGCTGGCCAGTACGCCGATCAGCGTCAGCACCCCGACAATCACGGATCCGATCAGTCCGATCCAGGCCTCGCTCATTTTTCGGCCTCCTTCTCTATGTATTTTTGGAAGTTTTCCGCAAATTCTTCAGTCTGCAGATAATTTGCCAGAAGCACCAGCGTCCGGGAGAGATCCTGCGGCAAACGCGAGGACACCCGGCCTTGTTCCACCAGCGCCATAAAGCGTTCACTCCGCGCGACGTCCGTATCAACCGGGCCGTCGTATCCGTCTACGCGCCCGTTGTCGCTGTTCTGCCACAGATCGCACGGCGTGTTCGGCTGCGTCTCGCTCCACTTCGCCACCCATACCAGGCAGCCGTCCGGAAGCTCGTCAGGGCTGATCTTCGACCACAGCGTCCCCTCGGAGCTGTACACGCCGGAAATGTACCCTCTGCCGCCGATGCCCGCGCACCAGCCGCAGATCACGTTCAGGAGCGGGTCGTGGTCAAGCTCCAGCATCTTCGGCTCTTCGATATCGAGGAAGATCCCGCAAGGCATGGGAAAGCCGTTGATCGCATCCAGGAGAAACGCCGCCTCCGCCAGCGCCTGCTGCGCGTTGACCGCGTGGCTGTAGCAGTAGCAGCCGACCGGGAAGCCAATCTCGTAAGCCTCGCGGTAATAGTCAAAGGCCGCGGCGTCTACAAGCCATGTCCCTTCCGTAAGCTTGATGACGGCAAATTCATTGCCGCTGTCCCTGACCTGCCGAATGGTCAGCCCGTTTTGATAATGAGAAATGTCTACGCCTTTCATGCTACCCCTTCCAAATCGAAATCATCACTGCCGCCGCTGCTGCGAGCAGCGCCGCGAACGCCAGACCCGCCCAGAACTCAGGGCCGAGGGCGAAGCAGCGCCAGCCCAGAGCCTGAATTTCGGCGATCAGGCAGCGCCATACTTCGCCCATAATTTAATCCTCCGCCAGCAGCCCGCCGGTTTCTCTCTCGTCATCGTCCATCATTCGCCCTCCGGCGCAGGCTGGGCGTCGTGGTGAATGTACTCCTTATAGCCTTCCACCACGTCGAGCTGTTCGTCCACGATGGCGACGTAAGCCGTCTGCACGTCAGGGGCGTTCCAGAGAATCTGACACAACCCGTGGTAACTGACTTTCGCGTTTGCAAGCTCGGTGATGCCTTCCGCGTGCACAGAGTAATTGCTATTGACGCATTTGATGATCGCATGCTTCATTTTGAATCCCTCCACATATTAAGAATTGATTATACCTGTAAGCTGAGCGCCTAAGCTTGTAGCCGTAACATTTGTACCCGGCGTGATAGTTCCACCGTTTGCGATAGGCGCAATAACAATATAAAGCTGATTGTTGACGGTCAGGAAGTCGTTGACGGCATAGGCTTTTCTTGCGGTCATACCGGTTTCGATGTTGGTAATCATACTTGCAAGCGCGGTCAGTTTCCCGTTGATGTACAGCGATGGATCTGCGCGGTATTCCACGCTCACATCGCCGCAGTCGGCGCAGATATTATTGACGCCGCGAAGGGTGGCTGCTTGTTCGGCGGTGAAGGTATAGACGGTTTCCGCCCCGCCCATGTCCACAACCTGAGCGCCCGTTGACGGCGTTGTGCCCTCGGCGTAAACGTCCACACTTGACAGCCACGGCCCGACCAACGTCTCCCCGCTGTAACTGGCGTAGTACGGCCGAGATGTCAGCTCTGCCGTTCCGTCGTCATGGATCGTCAGTGTTCCGCAGTAGACGGTTCCGGGAGGCGTGGGGAAAGAGATGGCTTTGGCAGTGCCAATATACGGCTCGTAAGTGGTCGCAGTTGCTCCCGCCTCCATCTGCGGGGAAGTGATTTCGGACGGGGTAATTGCTGCACTATAGTTTGTTTTGCAGAGCATTGCGCGGCAATAGTTGTCGGAACTTCCGGCTGTAAACGTTACACTGTTGCTTGTGTTCAAGATTCTGCCGTTCCAACTGTCTCCTGTTTGCGTCTTGCGCTTATAGGTATGGACAGCGCGGACAACTATGCCGCTTTCGCACGAAAACGTGTACGTCGAACCCGGTTCGATTTTTATAAAAGCTGTGTAACAGCGCGTGGTGTCGTTGACATTAACGGTTCCGTCCGCACCAATAGACCCTCGGTATATGTCGTCTTTGCTCAGGCGGTTTTTCCCGGTTCTCGTTACAACGCACCCAGTCCAGCCGCTGATCGACCGCACGTTCTCGGGACCCGGATCGCCGCTGCCGACCTGCACCGGTACGATCTGAACCTCCAGCTTCTTGAGCGGCAGTCCATCCGCACCGTCCGGGAAGAATGCGACGGAGCCGGAGGCGGTGGCTGTTGGGAATGCTTTGAGGATTCCGGCATAGATTGCTTTGTTCTGTATGGCGTCCTCGGAAGTTAGGGAGAGCGTGGTGCCAATGGCGACAGAACCGTTGAGCACGTCAAAGCTCTGGCCTTGTGGATGATCCGCATCGGTGATCATGACCCGGTGTCCGCCCGCAATGGCGGAGACAGAAACACCGGGCGAAACGCCGTCATCGCCTTTGTCGCCGCCATCGCCCTTGTCACCCTTGTCGCCCTTGTCGCCTGTATCTCCCTTCAGTCCGCGCTCTCCCTGTACGCCGACGCAGTTTGCTCCTGAGTCTACATAGCTGCTGCCGGCCTGATCCCAGATCAGCCATGTACCGTTTTCTCCCGGCTGGGGAGGATGGATCGCCGCCGCCTGTGCGGAAGCTGCCGCGTATGACGCGGCAGTCGCAGCCGTATCCGCCCTCTCCGCAGCGCCCGCCGCGTTCGCCGCGCTGAGCTTGGCGGCTTTCTCCGCCGTCTCTGCCTCCCTTGCGTATTTTGCCGCAAGGGAGGCGTTATCCATGTCCAGCCTGATCGTGCCTCTGTTTCGCGCTTCCAGTCTGATGCTCATTCTTCTTCCTCCTATGTGTCCAGTACATCGACGACTTCGATCTTCGCCGTTTCGCTGTGCAGCTCTTCTCCATCCGCCAGGATGGCGCATACCTGCGCATAGACCGGATCATACGCCTCAAACAGCGCCGTCTCTTTTCCGGACAGTTCAACATATGCCCGCTGCCCGTCTTCGGCTATTTCGGCGTCTCTCTTCGTTTTCCTGATGATTGTCCGTCCCCGCTGCCGGAAGCTCAGCGTAAAGTCCTGCAGGGCGTTCGCGTCCCTGTCAAAAAGGATATCGAGCACAAAAGGCTCTCTTCTCACTGCATTGATCATACGCAGCTCCTCCTTACGACAGCACGATCCCGGTGATCTCCAGATTGTTTCCCACAGAGGTAGCGCCGATATAATACGGGCCGTTCAGCGACGAGATGTTCAGCGACGCGGTATACAGCGAATCAATGCCGCCCAGCCAGGTTGCGGACAGCTCCGGCGTCTGCGCGATGTCGAAGACCTTTTCGCTGCTTGAGCCTACGCATACCCGGCTGTGGCCGTAGGTAGCCACGCGCAGATACCCGCTCATCGTCAGGGTCGAATATCCGGTCAGATCGACCGCCGGGCTGAGCCAGAAGCCGCCTCCGTCACGCTCCCGGATCGCGTTTCCGCTCATCCTCGCGTTACCGCCGAGACTGTAGCCGCTTGCCAGGCCGTTCTGCGACGACAGCAGCACCCCGCTTTCGCTGACAACGGGCTCGCTGGGATATGTGATTTGAATGGTTTTGATCTCCCCTGCGGCATTGATATTCACGCCGCCGCTGCGTGAGCGTGTCCCGTCGCTGATCGTCACGGTCCAGGTTCCGCTGCCGGTGACCGCGAAAGCGGCAAGCCCCGTCCCGCCCTCCGCCGTAAAGCTCTCGCTGCCTCTGGAACAGACGCAGTTGCTCCCGGCGGGATATTTTGCACAGATCAGCGCGTAGCTGCTCACTGCGGTCTGCGCACGCATACCGCTCTTTTTACAGATGATGCCTTCTCCCATGGCTTCACTTCCTTATACACAAGAATCGCAGCGGCAGCGCGACGGTCGGCTTGTTCATCGCGTAGGCGGTGATCGTCCCGTCATAGGTGGCGATGCGGTAGATCTGTCCGAAATCCTCCAGCCGCTTTTTATCCGTCTCAAACGAGCCGCTGAGAACCACATCGACAATCGGCGTATCGCTTGCGCGCATCCCGGTCAGGAAGATCGACTGGCTATAAGGCGCTTCCGCGCCATACCAGCCCGTAGAGGTCAGATTTCCGTTCAGGATCGTGCTCACCGCGCCGGAAGAGAGCTTTGCTGCCGTAACCGCTCCGTTTTCCAGATTGTCGGTCTGAATGCTGATCGGATCTGCGCCCCCCGGCAGGTGCCGCGCGTTATGATAGGGCATTGCCGCCAAGGCTGTGTTAAATGTTGCCTCCGTACCCTGATAGCCCGCGTCCACCGCCGCGTCATAGGCGCTGGCGCCCGCCGGCCCTCTCTCGCCGTCCTGACCGGCCGGGCCGCGGATATTCTGCGTGGCCGGATTGAGCAGACCCCCGTCGTTTGTCCAGGAGATATTTCCGTCGGCGTCGACGCTCGGCCGGAAGGTCGCGCCCGGATCGCCGGTGCTGCCCCTCGCCCCCTGGATCTCCCCGTTGTTTCGCCACTGGCTGTTGACCCCATCCCAGATATAGATCTCATAGGGCGCCTCCGTCCCCACGCCGTAGGCCTGTCCCGCAGCAGGCGACGGCACACCCTCTTCGAGCGCCTCGGGCGTATCGAAGAAGCCTTCGATAACAAAGCTGGTTCCGTCCCTGCCGTCGAAGGCCCCCGCCCTCGCCGCGGCCTTGACCTCCTGTGCGCAGGCCAGCGCCGCGGCGGCATCGTTGGCGATCTGCTCCGCCACGCTCAGCGGCAGGGCATGCAGCGGCGCGTCCACCAGACCTGATTCTTTCACCGTGATGATGACCGGCGCGGTGGTGAGCCGCGAGCCCTCGCGGTTGCCGCTGAGATAGACGGTCCATTCTCCCACGGTGAGGTTGAGTCCCTTGTCCTCGGTGATCTGGTTGTTTCCGTCCAGAAGGAGATCAAAAATCTCCGTTCCGAGGCTGTTTCCCTTTCGGAAGTGCACCCAGCGGGTATAGCCCTCCCAGTCGTCGCCGAGGAACCAGGCCTGTACCGTCAGATAGTTCAGCGTGTCCGCCGCGATGACCGGCGTATAGATCCGCAGGCTCTGACCGCTGATGTATAGCTCAATCATGTTTTTCCTCCTCGTCAAGCTGCAGGACAAGTCTCACAAGATAATCCCGCAGCTGCTTGATCTGCTGTTTCTCGTCTCCGCTGAGAATGGGCGGCAGTTCGATCATCCCACGTCACTTCCCATCGTCAGAATCTTTGCGATGGAATAGAGCCGCACCTCGCCCCGGCCGACCAGCTTCATGCGCATGTGATCGCAGCGCCGCGGGCGCACGGGCAGGGTGACGGTGCGGGTTCCTTTCATCCGGATGCGCCCCTGCCGTACCCACTCGCCGTCAGAGTCGTACATGAGGTATACGTCGATCTGCGCGCCCTCCTCCATGTAAAGCCGGAGATTGAAGCGGGAGAGATATTTGCGATCCGGGTACTGGTAGTACAGCATCCCGGTCTCCGCCTCCCAGGAGACAAAGGGTTCGGGCGTCCCCACGCTTCCCGCCATGGTGAGCAGCGCGTCGGGCGTCATACAGTACAGCTCGTCCCCCAGGGCGGCAAAGCGTACCGCGTGCAGCTCGTCCTCCCGCAGCCAGAGATTGCGGCGGATATCGTAGACAAAGAGATTCCATTCTCCCCCGGAATCGCGCATGGAGATATAGTAGCGCTCCCCCAGCACACCCGCCGCCGCCGTGTCATAGTGTTCGTCGCCCAGGGCGTCGCTGATGCTCTCTGGGAAGCTGCCCTGGTAGGCGCAGATATCTGCCCGGCTCTTGTAGATCAGCGTCTCATTGACCACCTGCAGGCTCCCGGCGCAGCCCTCCTGCACCCCGCGGCAGACCGTCTCCGTGATCTGGTGCGCGCCGCTGCCGGAAACGGAGACGCGGTGAATGCGGTTTTCCTTGAAGAACATCGGATAACCCAGATAGTTCACCGCGCCCGTCCACGGCCCGTCGGAACCGACCGAGGCCGTCCAGCTGTCCGTCGACAGTCCCATATACTGCCGCCAGTTTTTAAAGTCGCCCAAGGCGCTGCAATAGATCTCGTTGAGGTTTTTCCCCTCGCGTATCCCATAGCGGCATCCCCAGAGGCGGTTCTTGCACTCGATCACATAGTCCAGATCCGGCACCTTCCGCGCAAGCTTCACCGTGCCCTCAGTCTGCGTGACCGCCCTGTCCAGAAGTCCCGCTACCACGATATAGTCGAGCTCTCCTGCGCCGCCGCCGATGGCGTAGATCACGTGGTCGCCGTTGTACGTCTCTATCGCCGCACCGGAGATGCTGATGCCGTCATACTTATGGAACATCTGCGGCAGCTCCCCTTCGGAGATAAAGCGCAGACGCGTGTATGCCGTCGGGATTTCGCTCCACTCTCCCAGCGCCGCGCTCCACTGCCGCAGCGTGCGCGTACTGCCGGAGGAATCGATCCACAGCGCGCCGTCGTTCGGCGAATCCGGCGCAGTCTCCGCAAGCGTCGGCGCGGGATACACTGTCCCGTCCTCGCGGCAGAGACTGTATTCCACCGCGCCCGCCGCGCTGTACGCAGCCTCCAGACTGCCGTAATCCGAAGGATCGGCAGTGTTGTAATACATTTTATCCGGAAAGATGACGATGGTCGCGCCCATGCTTACGAGCTGTTTCTCCCCCGGCGCAAGATCGCTCAGCGCCGTCTCCGCCCCGTCGTACCAGAGCGTCCCGTCTTCCACAAAGGCCAGCTTCTCCTTGGCCAGCAAACCGCCGGGATTCTTCATGCTCTTTACGCGGGCGCGCTTTTTCCGGTTTCCCAGCAGCGGGTAATATGCGCTCGACAGATTCTTCGTGTCGTAAAACTCCCCCTCGCCGATCCTGGCCTTGTGCCGATAACCCGCGAACACGTCGGTCACGACGCGCTCGGCGTATTCATTCTGAAGCTTTGGCAGCAGCGCCATCGTCCCACCTCCTAAAAGCGAAAGCCCGCGCCCCGCTTGTGGGGCATGTGGCTGCGGTTATACCAGTTGGCCCAGCCCTGCCAGGCGCTGTTGAAGAGTGTCATGCGCTTGTTGTAGCGCTGGGTCTCCCCGTTCTCCGCCGCGACCATGGCCTGCAGGTAGTAGTAATACAGATCCTCCCCGTAGGGCTCGCCGACGAGCAGCTCTTCCTCGCCGCTGACATAGCTGTCCGGGAACGGCGTCCACACGTCCTCATGCGTCTGGATGACCTCCCGGTAGATCTTCCCGTCAAGGGTATTCAGCCAGCGCAGCTTCTGCTCCGGCGAATAGTCGTTCGGCTCCAGCAGATCCAGCCGCTCGATGATGTCCATTGCTTTGATTCCAATCACCTTCCTTATAAGCTCCCCCTTTGGGGGGAGGAGTCACCAGTGCGTACACTGGTGACTGAGAGGGCTCCCCCGTTCCTTTACACGCTCTGCTTCAGGCCGTCGACGCTCTCGTAGAAGTGCTCGGCGGCGAGCTCACCCCTTGCGATCTCCGCAGCGACCGCCTGGGGCACCATGGACTTCTTGCCGCGGGGCAGCAGATAGTTGACGCCGTTGATGCCGACGAAAAGGTTGGGATCCTCGCGGTCAGCCCCTCTGGGGATAAATACTTCGGTTCTCTTCTCTTCCATTTTCATTCCCTCCTCAGTTTGCCTGATCCGCGGCGGAGAAGCTGGACGTGCTCATCACGCGCAGCAGACGCTCCGGATACAGGATGGTCGCGCCGTTGGTCTCGAACTTGTAGCCGATGGTGCTGAACTGGTTGAGCGGGCCGCCGATCTCACCCTTGTCGTGGATGATCATCTCCAGCGCGCCGCCCTCGGGGTCGATGATGCCGAAGCTGTCCTTGCCGAAGAAATAGCTGGCATAGACGGCGATGGTGTCGTTCTGGCCCTTGATGACCGGGGCAAAGACGTTTTCGATGAAGCGCACGCCGTGCAGCTCACCGATCTCGCCGTTGAATATCTCCTCGGGAGAGGCGTACTTGTGCGCCTCGATCCAGCTCTCGTCGGCGCGCAGATCGTGAGCCACCGAGGGGTGGATCACCGCGTAGTACTTGCCGCCGATGCGGGGTACGCGGTTCTTCTTCATCACGGTGACGGCCTTGTTGACCATCTCCGGGGTCAGGTGGCAGTGATAGGTCGCGTCCTCCGCGAGGCCGCTCTGCTGCGTCGGGGTCGCGGCGACGGCGCCGGAGGCGCGGGTGATCTTGTCGCAGTAGAGGACGTTGGTGTTGGTGAAGAGCGCGTCGCGGATCAGGGCCTCCTGGGTCTCCGCGGCGGACGCGCCCATCTCCTCGGTCGCGCCGAGGATCACGTCGTCATAGGCCCTGAGCTCCAGCTTGTCGGTGATGGCGGTGTAGGTGCCATACTGGTCAATGCTGCCGGTCACGGCGGTGACGCCAAACTTCTGGCCTGTGGGGATCACGCCCTCGGTGAGTCTGGAGGCCTTGTCAAAGGTGTTCCACTTGCGCCACTCCACGCTGCCGTGGTGATTGGCGGGCAGGGGCTGACGCTTGGCAAACTGCGCATAGAACAGCTCCGTGCGCGCGTTTTCCAGCAGCTCCGTGTCATAGAAGGCTTTGAGCTCCGCCGACAGGCTGTGACCGCTGTCAAAGGCGGTCGTCGCGCCGGTGGCGGCGTTGACGAAATTGCCGGTTGCGTTGACAAGCGTCCCCGCCTCGGCGAAATGCTGAAGGTTGAAATACATGCTGTGCATAATAATCTCCTTTCCTTATAAGCTCCCTCTCTGAGGGAGCATGTCGACGCGCGAGAAACGCGCGACGATCCAAGCTTTGCTTTCGCGGCGCGTCCCACACAAGCGCCGTGACTGAGGGAGTCAGCGCCGGTATGCTGAGCGCTCAAAAAAACAGACGTTGACTCCTTCCACCGCTTCGCGGTTCCCCTCCCTCTGAGAGGGAGGTATGTGCGTGCGTAAGTTTCACTCTCCCGGCCCGATTCTTCTCCCCTGGGCCTTGGCTTCAAGGATGCGCTTTTTCAGCGCCTCGCGCTCCTGGCGGCTCATCCTGCCGGGCTCGGCGGCAGTGCGCGCGCCCGCCGTGGTTTCGCGCAGTTCACGGGGTCTTGCGCCGCCGCTGAGAAGACTGCGGCTCACGGCCTCGAGACTGCGCCGCGCCGTCTCCCGTTCCCGCTCGGCCCGGTGCCTTGCGTAGTAGGCGTCGGCAAGTGCAACACCGCTGTGCGGCGCGGTCATGCGCAGGAAATCGGGGTCTTCCAGCTCCCGCAGCAGGTCGAAGTCCGGTACACTCTCGCGCAGCGCCTCCGCCTCCGTGAGCATCGCGCTCAGGTGCGCCTCGATCTCTTCCCCGCTCGGGCGGCGCAGCCCCGCGCTCTGCCGCAGCAGCGCCGCGATCTCCCCGGCGTCGCTTTCCGCCGTGAGGCCGTAATCCTCTTCCAGCGCCTCCAGCACCGGGGCAAGACGCTCCAGCCTTGCCTCGGCCTCCGCCCTGCTTTTGAGCCGCGCCTTCACAATGCCCTGCACCGCGGCGTCGTAGCTCTTCCGATACTCCGGGTCTGCCAGGATCTCTTCCCAGCTCAGACGCGCCGCCTTCTCTTCCTCCTGCCCGGCGTCGGCAGGCGCCGCTTCTTCCGAAACGGCGTTTTCCTCGCCCGTGACCGGCTCCTCCGGTCTCTTGTTTTCCAGCTCTTTGTTCATACGAACCTCCTTTATCTATCCCCCCGCGGTGGGGAACCGGCGCTTTGCGCCGGGAAAGGGTGTGTTTACAGCCTGCGCTTTTTTCCGCTGCCGCTGCCCTTCTGATTGGCGGCAAGCTTTTGCTGCTCCTTCGTCCCTGCGGAAGCCGCGGAAGAACCGCCGCCTCCGCTGTATACGCCGCCGTCACTGCCGCCGCCTCCGCCGACGCTTGCCGCCCACGCGCCGGAGAGCACCAGCGCCAGGGGATTCTTTTGCAGATAGTCGTTCCGCAGCGCCTCCGCCTGCATACGGTTCATGCCCGCCGCCTTAAGCTCCGCGTCGCTCGGCTGATAGCCGCTTTCGGAAATCAGACTCACGAGCTTCTGATAGCTTTTCTCGCCGCGCTCATACTGCTGCTTCTCCAGCGCCGCCGCCTGATTGAAGCGATCGCGTTTGCGTCCGTACTCGCTGTCAGCAAGCCCCTTTGCCATGTCGAAGTCGGCGCGCAGCGCGTCGCCCTCGGCGCTGTAGCGGTCATAAGCCGCCTTATACAGCTCCGGCATCGCCTGCCCGAGCTTTTGCAGGTACAGCCCGTACTGCTGCTGACCTACGCTCTCGGCGTAGCTCGAGCCGTAGCCGCCCGTGAGCGCCGCGGCCTGTCCCACAGTATCCCGCATGGCGCGGCTGCCCTCGCTCACCATTTGATCGCGGTAGCTCCGGTACAGCGGATCGCTGCCCGGATCGTAGCGGAAGGCGGGCCTCGACACGATCTGTTCATAGAGTCTCTGGATCTCCCCGTCGTAGCTGGTGCTGAAATCCGGCAGCGCGCTCTCTGCCCGGCGCAGCGCCTCCATCGTGTCGGCGTATTCCGACGCTCTTCTCTCCTCCGGCATCCCGTTCATTCCTCTTCCTCCTCGTCCGTTTCTCCGTTTTCCAGCGTGAACGACACGCACTCCGGCCTGTTCTCCGCCAGCACCGCCAGTCCCGCGGCGATCGTGTCAAAGCTCTCACGGCACAGTCTCTCAGCTTCAGGCTCGGGCGCGCAGCGGATCATAAAGCTCCCCGGCCCCCGGCTTACGACCGGCAGGACGGCTTCCGCCCGCTCCTGCATGCGCCGTTCCAGCGTCATCATCAGCATGCTCAGCGCCGCACACACGAGATCCTGACCCTCCGGCCCCGCCTGGGCGTGGCCCGCCATCCTGAGCAAAAGCCCGGCCCGGTCATAACATACGCGCGTCATCGTCCGCCTCCCGGCTGCGAGGCGTTGGCCGCCCTCGCCCTGGCCCGTTCCATGCGCTTGCCCTCGCCGTCCCCGCTCTTTTTATGCCCGGTCCTGCGGGAGGCGGCCGACCTCCGTCCGACCATGCCTGCCATCAGCGCCTGAGCGCGCTCCGGCTCGTATTTCTGCGTCATGGCCAGGGCGTACTGCTGATAGAGCGCCAGCTCCTTCTGGATGTTCCCGTTATAGAAAAGCTGCTGCATCAGCTCGTCCTTGCCGTCGAATTCCATCATGCTCATGCAGGCGAGGGCCTGATCGCTGTACTCCGGGGAGAAGAAACCGAGCTGATAGAACTGCAAGGCCAGCTCGTTCTGGCTCATACGGGTATAGGCGCTGCTCTTCTGCGGGATGACCCGGATGTCGAAAACCGGACGGCGCAGCCCCAGCTCCATCCCCTCGGGCCCGTAGAGCGTCTGGGGCCGCAGGCCGCGATTGTCGTAGCTGACAAACTGCTCGATCCCGAGGCCGCCCGTAATGCGAAACTGCCGCGGCAGATCGTAAAACTGGCGTACCAGCTCGATGCACAGCTCGATCATCTCCGCGTAAGCGCGGTAGCTTGCGCGGGTGGAGTCGCGGCTGCCCTTGCCGCTTGCCTCCTGGAGCGCTGCGATGGCGGAGGCGGCGGTGACGCCGGCGTTTGCAAGCCCCGCCGAGGTCTCGGTGTTGCCCGAGGTTTCCCGCAGCTCGTTGATGACGCTTGCGCGCATTTCAAGATAGTTGCCGCTGAGAGGGCGGTAGTCCACCATGCGCAGGCTGTCCTCGCCCAGGTTGCCGCTGACATGCACGATGGGGTTTGCGAGATTGAGGAATTCTTCCTCGTTCACCGCCCCGTCCGCGCGCTGGAAATAGCGCGGCACCGCGCCCACCATTGTGTTCTTGACAAAGGCGGTCTGGAGCATGTCGATCTGCGTCTGGGCGCTGCGGCACAGGTCGATGAAGCCGTATCCGCAGGGGCTGCCCTCCACAGGGAACAGGCTGTCGAACACGAAAGGATAGCGCCCGTGCTCATACAGGCCGCGGGTGAAAAGCTTTTCGTCATTCGTCTCCAGCAGGACGTCCATGTTCTCGGTGCTGTACAGCAGCGTCCCGCCGACGTACTTACAGTAATGCAGCACGTCCCGCCCCTCGATTTTCTTCTTGTAGTACACGTCGACGACCGTGGATTTCCCGTCGGTGCCCACGCTGTCGTCGTAAAGAAAGCGCGTGGCCGCAAAGCTCATTGTTTTCAGCTTCCCCGCGAGCTGCGGATACATCGCCTCCAGCTTTTCATTGTCTTCCAGCTTCGTATGGAAGAAATAGGCGCTGTCCTGAATATCCCGCACGCCCGGCTCCCAGAACACGTTCAGCAGATCGACGCGCTCGATCGCGATATCGCCGAGGCCGCCGGCCTTTTCCGCGTCCCAGCCCACGCGGTACACGCCCGTCCCGGTCTTGAGCTTCTGCCACATCCCGTCGGAATAGGTCTTCTCAAAGGCGTTCTGTTCCAGGATCACGGGCAGGATCTTGGAGAGAATACGCGCCTCGGCCCGGTCGTCCGGCTCCCGCGGCAGGATGTTCGGCTCGGGGTAGGCGTCCATCGCGTCGGCGTGCTTGGAGACGATTACGTTGTGCAGCCACCCGGACACGGCCTGAAACCCGCCGATCCCGTCGTGGCTCTTACGTTCCTCCGCGCTGTTGCGGAGCTTCCACCAGTTTTCCGCCGCCACCGCGCGCCGCTCAACGCTGGCCTTCCCCGCCTTGTACTTCTGTAAAATCCGCGTAAACTCCGCCAGCCGCTTCTCGTCGACCGGCAATTGCATTTGCTCTTTTTCCATCGTGTCCCCCTTATCTCAGGCTGTGGTATCTGATATGCTGTATTCATACGAAGTCTTTGATTCAGGCCGCGAAAGCGATTCGCTCAGCCTGACCTGATCGATGGCTTCGTCGTTTTTATCGTAGGGGAGGGGCTTGCCCCTCCCGGCGTTGAAACTCACATTCTGCATGTGCGCCAGGGCAAATCCGTATTTCGTACCTGTTGCCGCCGGGCTGCCGAGGGCGTCAGCCCCTACTGGATCGGAACATCTTAAACTTCACATTTTTGCGCAGAGAGATGAAAGCGGAAATGTCCCGGCTTGTCATTGCGAACCAGTGACCGATGTCACTGGTGTGGCAATCCGTATCCTTAAATGCGGTGTATCTGTATCTTTTCAGTTCAAAATGCTCCCGCCGGGGATGCGGATTGCCACGCCAGTGTGCGCACTGGCTCGCAATGCCGGCGGGGAACATGATCGGAATTATCCGGGCGGTATTGTGAAGTTTTAGTTGTTAACATCCACTACGGGACTATTTCTTCAGCGGGTCGACCATCACCGTCCGCGTCTCCACCTCCCGCAGCGGCGTCACCGGGCGCGACATGCACAGATACCGCCACTCGTCGGCGACGTGATCCTCCTGCTCCGTGTCCAGATCCTCCGGCTCGGTTTTGGAAAACTGCAAAAGCGGTATCGTACGGATAAACGCCTTGCAGTTGTCGAAGACATACATCCGAGCCCGTCCCTCGTCGTCGAACTGCAAACGGTAGTGGCACTGCATCCAGCCCGGAATGCGCTTGTGATCCCCCGGCACGAAATAGATCCCGCACCTTGCGGCGGTCTCGGCGACGCTCTCGCCGCGGCTCGCGTCCCAGATGGCGGGGTCGGCCACCCCCTCGATCCGCCGGCCCCTGAGCCAGGGGTGCTCGCTCTCGATCCGCGCGATCTCCCGGAACTGCCGGTCCGGCGTCCAGCGCAGTCCCTCGTTCGGCGTATCGGTGCAGCCGTAGAGCTCGAGAATCCGGTACAGCACTCCCTCGTGATCCACCGCCCACCAGGCGCAGGAGAAGGGCTTGCCGTAGCCGAAGTCGTAGCTGCGCACGATGCTCCAGCTTCTTCTCGGCCCCGTGCTCAGATCAAACGGCGCGATCACATGGCACCAGCGCCCCTGTTCCTTCAATTCCTCGCGCGTGAGCTCACAGCCGTGCTCTGCTGCGGCCTTCATGTCCGGCTCAATACGGAAGTCCTCGAAAAACTGCCCCTCAAAAATCTCCCAGCTCCCGTAGAGCCATGCGTCCTTCAGCTTCGGCGGCAGGCTTTCCAGTTGTTTGATGTAGTCCGGATTTTTCTCCATCAGTGCCCGGTTGTCGGTAATGAGCGCCTGGATGAAGCTGTGCTCGTCCGGCTCCTCCCCCTCGCGGAAGCGCCTGTCGATAAAGAGGCGCTTGACCCAGTTGTGCCCCTCGCCGCCGGGGTTGCAGGTAAAGTAAATGCGCTTGGGAAAACCGTTTGTCCCGCGCACGCAGGCGCGCAGCTTCTCCATGCGGCTCTCGCTCTGGTGCGTGGCCTCGTCCACGAACAGCACGTCCACTTCCGTGCCCTGGAAGCGCAGCGCATCCTTTTCGTTTTCCAGATAGCGGAACAAAATCCTGCTCCCGTTGGGGAAGACGATATGCTTCTTCGCGTCGTTGTAGACCGCGATGCGCCCGTCCTCCCCGGCATAGCAGCCCAGCATTTCGCACAGCGGCACGATGTGATTCTCCTGCAGCTCCGGGTAGGTTTTGCGCACAATCATGACCTTGATCCCCGGATACCGCAGACACAGCAGCACCGCCTTGACCCGCACGGCCCAGCTCTTGCCGCCGCCCCTGGCCCCGCCGTAACCCACATATTTATGCCGGTCTCGCAGAAATTGCTTCTGCTTCTCGCTCGGCTCCGGCAATAACAGCTCTGCCATTTCTCCTCTCATCACCCCTTTTTCCGCCCCCCGGCGGCGGCAGCCCGCTTTTTACTTTCCGCTTTTTCTTTTCACTCTTCACTTTTCACTTTTTTAGAGGCTCATCTCCTCCGTCTCCCCCTCAAAGCGCACCGTAAGCCCGCCGCCTTTTGTACCGTTCTTCTCTTCCCACAGGCTCTGCAGCTCCTTGAGCGCGCCCGTCACGGTTTTGAGCTCCTTGAGATCCAGTTCCCCTTCCCGGTCGAGACACTCCTCAATCCTCCGCAGGAGCTTATGCCCCACGCGCGTAAATTCAGATTCCGCCGCGCAGGGAAGATCTCCCCGATCAAGCGGCCAATCCTCCTTCACCGCCCGGTTGAGCAGCGTGGAGTAGGGAACATCCAGCCGCCGCGAGAGCGTTGCCAGACTCTCCCCGTTCTCGCACGCGCGCCGCAGCTCGTTCCAGTCACGCATCAGTCCTGATACTTGCACCCATAAGTGCAGCGGTAAACCGGGCAGTCTTCAAAGCGCCCCACACAGTAGAGGCCCATGTGTCGATCCATGAGCGAGATATTCCGAAAGCGGCTGACCGCGTCGACCCCCTTCCCGTAGCCCTCGCAGCTGATGCTGCGCGTCTCTCTGTCATCCGTGATATAGAAAGGGCAGCGCACATCCGCGTCTGTCCATCCGATCTTCTTATAGCTTCCCATCTTCGTCCTCTCCGCGGTCGGCCTCGCCGTCCCGCTCTTCGTAATCTGTGCCGCTCCGGTAGAACCAGGGCGGATAGCCGCTGCGTTCCATGCAGCGGATGATCGGATCATCCCCGATCAGTTTCACGCCGTCACCTCCGTGTCTTTTTTGTCTTCTCTCCCCAACGGAGGAACACACATCGGTTCCCATCAAAGAAGTGCTGCGGCAGGGATTTCTTACATATTTAAGATTATTTTCTTGACAAACCTGTTCACTTGCTCTAAAATAGAGACACCGTAGACCGGTGTCACATTTCTTTAAGAGTTGTCTGTATTATATCCTATAATTTTGCGATTCTCAAGGTTTTGCTCGGTCTTTTTTCAGATTCATTTGTTATGCACAAAAATGGGGTGATCCTTTTGTTCAACTATGACAGATTTGAATCGCTGCTCAAATCCCGCGGCATCACCAAGACCTTTATCGCCCGCTCTCTGGGCCGCAGCGCCACGCTCTGCCAGGACTGGAAGCAGCAGAAATCCCAGCCGAGCGACGCCCAGCTTACGGAGGTTGCCCGTATCCTCTGCACCACGCCCGCTTACCTGCGCGGTGAGACGGACGAGGTATCGCCCGTGCAGGATGCGGAGCTCGAGCAGCTTCTCACCTCCCTGCGCGAGCGCGAGGATATGCGCATGCTTTTTAAACTCGCGCAGGACGCGACGCCCGAGGACGTGCGCCAGGCGGTAAAGATCATCGAGGCTCTCCGAAAGCCATGACCGACACCTTCGTCCGTCTCGTCCCCCTGCCCGCGAAGGTGGAGGGCGTGACGCTCCCGAACGACGACGGCAGCTTCGATATCTACATCAACGCCCGTCTCTCCCCCGCCCGCCAGCAGGAGACGCTGGAGCATGAGCTGCGCCATATCCGGCATGAGCATTTTTATCTCGACATGCCCATTGACCGCATGGAGCGCCAGGCCGACGGGGAGGCGCTCAACGTCGTCCTCCACCCGCCTGCGGGCATGATCCCCTGCTTCGATTCCGAAGAAGCTCTCGCCCGCTGGCTCAGTGCGCTCTGTACGCAGTTAGGCATTGATCTGTCCGCCTTATAAATACACTTGACTTTTTCTCGCGCACATTGTATAGTATCCACACTCTAATTGATTTTTACAGGATGTGATAACCATGCTCTATACCAGCACCCGCGGCGCATCGCCCAAAGTTTCCTCCGCCCGCGCGATCGTGGACGGTCTCGCCCCCGACGGCGGCCTCTATACCATGTCGCCGAATGAGATCCCGAAATTAGACTGGCGCGAGCTCCAGAATCTCGATTATCCCTCCCTTGCGGCGAAGGTGCTCTCCGCCCTCCTGCCGGACTTTCCCGAGGCGGAGGCGAAGGCGCTTGTCGAGGCCGCCTACCGGGGTAAATTCAGCGATCCCCGCATCGCGCCCCTGCACGACGCGGGCGACCTGTTTTTGGAGCTTTTCCACGGCCCCACCTCCGCTTTCAAGGATGTGGCGCTGTGCCTCCTGCCCCATCTCATGAAGCGCTCCGCCGAGAAATGCGGCGACGCTGACGATATCCTCATTCTCACCGCCACCAGCGGCGACACCGGCAAGGCCGCGCTGGAGGGCTTCCGGGACGTTGACGGCATCCGCATCCTCGTCTTCTATCCCCGCGACGGTGTCAGCCCCGTGCAGAAGGCCCAGATGGTCACGCAGGCGGGCGGCAACGTCAAGGTCTGCGCGGTGGAGGGCAACTTTGACGACGCCCAGTCCGGCGTCAAGGCCATTTTTTCCGCCATGCCCGCGGGTCTCTCCTCGGCAAACTCCATCAACATCGGCCGACTTGTACCCCAGGTGGTCTACTACTTCTCCGCCTACTTTGACGCCGTGCGCCTCGGCCGCATCGAAGCGGGACAGCCGTTGAACTTCTCCGTCCCGACCGGCAACTTCGGCGACATTCTGGCGGGCTACCTCGCCGCCGAGATGGGCCTTCCCGTCGGCAAGCTGATCTGCGCCTCGAACGCGAACAACGTCCTGACCGACTTCATCCGTACCGGCGTCTATGACCGGCGGCGTCCCTTCCACAAGACGCTCTCGCCGTCGATGGACATTCTGATTTCCAGCAACCTCGAGCGCCTGCTGTACCTCATGAGCGGGGACAGCGCCCTTGTCGCTTCGCTGATGGCGCAGCTCAAAAACGAGGGACACTATCAGGTGCCCGCCGACCTGCTGGAGAAGATCCAGTCCCGCTTCGTCGCGTACTGCTGTGACGATGCCGGCACCGAGACCGCCATCGCGAAGGTCTGGAAGGACAGCGGCTACCTGATCGACACCCACACCGCCTGCGGGTGGAGCGCGGCCCGGGCCTTCGGTGCGGAAAACGGCCCCGTCGTGATCCTCTCCACCGCCTCGCCCTACAAGTTCCCCGCCGCGGTGCTCTCCGCCGTCGGCCTTCCCTGTGACGGCGACGAGTTCGACATGATGGAGGCGCTCGAGACCGGGACGAAGGTACCCATGCCCGAGAACCTCCGCGGCCTGCGCTCTCGCCCCGTCCTCCACCGCGACTGTGTCGCCCCCGCCGACATGCTGGAATATGTGAAAGCTAAAAAGGCAGAGCCCAGTTGGGCGTAATAACAGAAAGGACAACCGCCATGTATATCACCTGTTTGGACCTTGAGGGCGTTCTGGTGCCCGAGATCTGGATCGCCTTTTCCGAAGCCAGCGGCATCCCCGAGCTGCGCCGCACCACCCGGGACGAGCCGGATTACGACAAGCTCATGCGCTGGCGCATCGGCATTTTGAAGGAGCACGGCCTCGGCCTCAAAGAGATTCAGGACGTGATCGCCACCATCGACCCCCTGCCCGGCGCGAAAGAGTTTCTGGACGAGCTGCGCTCCATCACCCAGGCTGTCATCCTCAGCGACACCTTTACGCAGTTTGCTCAGCCCCTGATGCGCAAGCTCGGCTGGCCGACGCTGTTCTGCAACGAGCTGGTCGTCGCCCCGAGCGGCGAGGTGACGGACTTCCGCCTCCGCTGCAAGGAAACAAAGCTCTCCACTGTCCGCGCCTTCCAGTCTGTGGGCTATGACACCATCGCCTCGGGCGACAGCTTCAACGACCTCGCCATGATCCAGGCGAGCAAGGCAGGCTTCCTCTTCCGCGCCCCCGACAGCATCAAGGCCCAGTATCCCGACATCCCCGCCTGCGAGGAATACGGCGACCTCCTGCGCCTCATCAAGGGCGCGATGGTTTAAAAAGAAAACGCTCCGGACTCTCAAATCCTGAGAATCCGGAGCATTTTCTTCGCTCCCTCTCTGAGGGCGCTGTCAGCAAAGCTGGCTGAGCCCCAGTATAAACCCGCCGCCGATCAGTCTTTCGCCCTGATAAAGCACGGCGCTCTGTCCGGGGGCCGGGGCGCGCACCGGCGCCTGGCACAGAATTCGCGCGCATTCCCCCTCGGCGATCACGGTGCAGGGCGGCTCCTCCCACTTGGTATGCCGCACCCGCACACTCGCGGTGATAGGCTTCTCCACCGGCGGGTCGATCAGCCAGTTGAAGTCCCCCGCGATTACCTCCGTCTTAAAAAGCTCTTCCCACAGGGCAAGCTCGATGACGTTCGCCCCCGCGTCGATTCCGGAAACGTAGAGCTTCCGTCCTTCATAAAGCCCGGGAATCCGTTGTCCCACCGTCCAGTTCACGATCCCGTCGTGCTGTCCGATCACAGCGCCGTGGAACACGAAGTCCCCCGGCCCCGGCAGGGCCGCGCGGCGTCGGATCCAGCCCACGTAGTCCTTTTCCGGGATGAAGCAGATCTCCATGCTGTCCTTCTTGTGCGCGGCGGGCAGGCCGAATTCCTCGGCAAGCTTCCGCACCTGCGTCTTCTCAAAGCCCCCGAGCGGCAGCGTCAGCCGTCCGACCTGTTTTCTCGTGAGCCTGCACAGCATATAGCTCTGGTCGTTCGCGGGCAGCCCCTTATAGAGTGCGCCGTTTTCCGCCCGCGCGTAATGTCCGGTGGCGACCAGCTCCGCGCCGATCCGGTCGGCCTCGGCAAGCAGCGTCGGGAACTTCAGCGTCGGATTGCAGAGGATGCAGGGGTTCGGCGTCTCACCGCGCAGATAGCAGTCGGTAAACGCCCGGCAGACCCGTTCCTCCAGGGCGTCGTGCACGTCCACAACGGTGAGCTCCACGCCCATCCTCTCGGCGGACGCGACAGCCTCCTGCCGCGCCTCGTCGCTTGTATTGTCCATGTACAGCCCGTGTACCTCAAAGCCCGCCTTCTGCAGCAGCACGGCGGACACGGCGGAGTCCACTCCGCCGGAAAAGCCCAGTACGACCTTGCTCATCTGTGCGTCTCCATATACACCATCAGCACCGAGATATCCGCCGGGGACACGCCGGAAATGCGGCTCGCCTGGCCGAAATTCTCGGGCCGTATCTTTTCCAGCTTCTCCCGCGCCTCCAGCCGCAGCCCGGAGATGGAGGCGTAGTCGATATCCGCGGGCAGCTTCTTCTCCTCCATCCGCGAGAATTCCTCGATCTGCCGGAGCTGGCGCTTGATATAGCCGTCGTATTTCAGCCGGATCTCCGCCTGCTCCCGCACCGCCTTCGGAAGCTCCGGCCGCGCGGGATCAAAGGGCGCGGTGTCGCTGTATGTGATCTGCGGGCGGCGGATGAGCTCCGCCAGCGAAAACCCCGTGGTGACCGGCGCCGTGCCCTTCTCCGTCAGCATCGCGTTCAGTTCCTCCGTCGGCGGCACATGCGTATTCTCCAGCCGCTTCAGCTCCGCGTCCACGGCGGCATACTTCTCCAAAACCTTCTGATATTGTTCCTCACTCACAAGCCCGATCTCCATCCCGAGCTTTGCAAGCCGCTGGTCGGCGTTGTCCTGCCGGTGCAGCAGCCTGTACTCGCTGCGGGAGGTCATCATGCGGTAGGGCTCGTTGGTTCCCTTGGTCACCAGATCGTCGATCAGCGTCCCGATATATCCGTCGCTCCTTCTCAGAATGAACGGGCTCTCCCCCTTGATCTTCCGCGCCGCGTTGACGCCCGCGACAAAGCCCTGCGCCGCCGCCTCCTCATAGCCGCTCGAGCCGTTGAACTGCCCCGCCCCGTACAGGCCGGGGATTTTTTTACTCTCCAGCGTGGCATACAGCTCCGTCGGATCCACGCAGTCGTACTCAATGGCATACGCGCAGCGGGTCATCTCCGCATGTTCGAGTCCGGGGATCGTGTGCAGCATCTGCACCTGCACCTCCTCCGGCATGGAGGAGGAAAAGCCCTGAATATAGAGCTCTTCCGTCTCAAGCCCCATCGGCTCCACAAAGAGCTGGTGCCTGGGCTTGTCGGAGAAGGTCATGACCTTGGTCTCAATGCTCGGGCAGTAGCGCGGCCCCACACCCTCGATCACGCCCGCGTAGATCGGGCTGCGGTCGAGATTGGCGCGGATGATATCGTGGGTGCGCTCGTTTGTATAGGTGAGATAGCAGACCGCCCGGTTCTCCGGGACGGCCTCGGTGGAAAACGAAAACGGCTCCGGCTCTTCATCCCCCGGCTGCAATTCCATCTTGTCAAAATCCACCGTCCGCGCGTTGACCCTGGGGGGCGTGCCGGTCTTGAAGCGCCGCAGGGAGAGCCCCAGCTCCCGCAGCCGCCCGGTCAGCTCCATCGCCGCCGCCAGTCCGTCCGGGCCCGAATCCCGCAGCACCTCGCCCACGATGGTGCGCCCGCCGAGATAGGTGCCGGACGCGATCACCGCCGCACGGCAGCGGTACACCGCCCCCGTGTGCGTCGTGACCGAGCAGACCGCGCCCGCCTCATCCACGCCGATATCCACGACCTCCGCCTGCTTGACGCGCAGGTTCTCCTGTTTTTCCAGCGTGTGCTTCATCACCTGCTGATAGCGCCGCCGGTCGGCCTGGGCGCGCAGGGAGTGTACCGCCGGCCCCTTGCCGAGATTGAGCATCCGGTATTGGATGCAGGCCCTGTCCGCGGCCTTCGCCATCTCCCCGCCGAGGGCGTCGAGCTCCCGCACGAGATGGCCCTTGCCCGTGCCGCCGATGGCGGGATTGCAGGGCATGTTGCCCACGCTGTCAAGATTGACCGTAAAGCAGATTGTATCCATCCCCAGCCGCGCCGCGGCAAGGGCGGCCTCGATCCCTGCGTGGCCCGCGCCGATCACCGCCACATCGCAGCTTCCGGCGTCATATCGTATTCCTTGCATCGTTTCAGACATCCTTATCAACTGTTATGATTTGTTATTGTAGCATCCCCGGCGCGCCTGCGTCAAACACAAGATATGGCGTGTATTTGGTAAAAAACGTCAAAGATTTTGTGCGTTTTTTCTTGACCGCCGGATTGCAGGATATTATAATAATTAGGGTTTACTGAAAAACGCGGGAATAATGAAATGCGATTAATTAATAACGCAAGAATGGCTTAGAAATTGAAGTGAAATGTACCAAAAACAGAGCTGGCGACGACGAGCTATACCCCCGTCGCGCTGATGGATGTGAATTTCATCACCGCCGCCACCAGCACCCCCGGCATTTACCTGCTGCAATACGGCTGGTATGACGCCGCCACCGGCAACCCCGTGCGTGAAAAATTCGGCACCCGCCGTGTCGCGGCCGTTCTGGTCTTCGCCACACACGACGGCTATGAGTTTGACCCCCAGGCCGCCGCCTATCTCAACAATGAGCGCTCCGTCTGTACGGTCAGCGACGACCGGCACTTTCTGACGCTCACGCGGGAGTATGACCCCATGATCTGGGCCCCCTCCGTCATCAAGGACCCCGGCGACGAATATCTGGACGAGGGCGGCTATGCCTCCTTCGTCACCTCCGCCTCCTATGCCGAGGGCTTCCAGTGGTATGCCTACGATCCCAACACCAATACCATCCAGTCCATTGACGCGATCCCCAACGGCATTGACATCATCTCCGACGGGGAGACCAGCAAGCTCAACATCTACGGCGTGCCCGCGTGGATGGACGGCTGGCAGGTGTTCTGTACCTTTGTCGGCGCGCTGGGCAGCAAGTCCACCTCCGGCCGCGCCACGCTCCATGTCCGCTCTCTGACGCCGCCCGTCCCGTTGGAAGAGGAAGAGCCGGAGCCCGAGGAAACCCCGGAGCCTACGCCCGAACCGACGCCCGAGCCAACACCCGAACCAACGCCGACGCCCGTCTCCACGCCGGAACCCACGCCGGAGCCGGTGCATATCCACGCGTTTCCCGACACCTGGATGCGCACCGAGGACAGCCACTGGCGCGAATGCAGCTGCGGTGAAAAGATCGAGCAGGGCGCGCACACCTATGTCTGGACGGTACAGCAGCCCGCGACCCGCTCCAAACCGGGCATAGAGCGCGGCATCTGCTCCACCTGCGGTCATGAGACCGAGCGGGCGCTGCCCTATCAGGCCCCCAGCCCCACCATGCAGCTTGTGACATACGGCGTCGGCGGTCTCGTCGCGCTCACGGTTCTCGTCCTGATCGTCGACTCCATTCGCACCGCCGTCCGCCGCCGCAAGGCCGGAAAATCGGGAAAGCACTGATTTGTGCATGGATTGTAAAAATCCGTTTTTGGGGAATACCTCGGTCAGCAAGCGTAGGCAAGAGCTTGCCCATCCCGGCGACATAACAATCAAATACGAAGCAAACGTGCGGCGATCTCGAAGCTTTGTCCGAATTCGCCGCACGCTTTGCGTTATTGTGTGTATCTCTGCCGGGAGGGGCAAGCCCCTCCCCTACGATATGATGAACCTTTATTCCTTTTTCTCGTCTTCGCTCACGCGCTTGACGAGAACCTTGTCGACGCGTCTGCCGTCGCTCATCTCGAGGACGGTCACCTTCAGGCCGTCCTTTTCAAAGCTGTCGCCCACCTGCGGGAAACCGCCGAAGCACTCGATGGTCCAGCCGCCGACGGTGTTGCTCTCGGCCTCGATGCTCTCCTCGGGCAGACCCAGCAGCTCCTCCATCTCGAAGAGCATCATCGCGCCGTCCAGCTCATATTCTCCTTCTTTGCGCTCGACGACCTCGGGCTCGACCTCGTCGTTGTCGTCCCAGATATCGCCGACGATCTGTTCCAGCACGTCCTCCATGGACAAAACGCCCAGCGTTCCGCCGTATTCGTCGGTGACGATGGCGAGGTGCTGCTTGGCGCGGCGGAGCTGATTCAGTACCGCGGGCAGCTTCATCGTCTTGTAGACATAGCACGGCGGCATCAGCAGGCTCCGGATATCGGCCTTGCCCTCCTCGGCCACGGCCTTGAGGAAGCGGTTGAGATACAAAACGCCGATGATATTGTCGATGCTGCCCTCATACACGGGCATACGGGAGAAGTTTGCCTTCTCGATCTGCGCAAGGATCTCTTCCCAGCTATCCTCGATGTCGATGGCAACCACGTCCACGCGGGCAGTCATCACGTCCATCGCGGAGATCTCGGAGAAGTCGATGGCCGAGCGCACCAGCTCCGACTGATCCTCGTCCAGAACCTTTTCGTCCTCGGCGGTCTCAATGATGGAGTGCAGCTCCTCCACGGCCTCTTCGCCGTTCTCGTCCTTGTCCTCCTTCATCCAGAAGGTCAGCAGCCAGTTGAGGCCGACCACCACCCAGATCACCGGCGTGAGCAGGACGGTCAGCGCCCGGATGGGATAGGCGATGCGCAGAGTGAGGCGGTTTGCGCTCTTTTTCGCGCAGATCTTCGGGATCGTCTCGCCGAAAATGATGATGACCACCGTCAGGATCGCGGTGCCGATCCAGGTAAGCTTGTCGCTGCCGCTCAGCAGGATCACCAGCACCGACACCAGGGCCGAGGCCCCGATGTTCACCAGGTTGTTGCCGATCAAAATGGCGCTGAGGGCGTAGTCAAAATTTTCGAGGATTCTTACCGCGACCGCCGCGCGTCTGGAGCCCTCGTCCCGCAGATTCTGCATACGCAGCAGATTGCAGGACGACAGCGCCATTTCCGAGCCGGAGAAGAAGGCGGAAAGCCAGATCATCAGGAGGATCGCGATCACGATCAGATAAATGCTCACGCGTCCTCACCTCCCTTTTCCTCGGGAAGCAGGGTCACGCGCAGCTTGAGAATGCGGTTGTGCTCCATGCCCGCCACCGTGACCGAAACGCGGTGATAAGTGAAGCTGTCGCCCGGCTGGGGAATGGAGGGAAACTGCTCATAGGCCCACTCACCCATGAGGGTGTTGACAAGCTCGTCGTTCCCCTCGGGATCCTCGTAGTCCAGGCGCTCGAACACGTCGCTGACGGATTCGTCCGCGTCGACCTCGAAAACGCCCTCGGAGATCTCCACAATAGGCTCCTCGACGATATCCTCCTCATCCCAGATCTCGCCCACCAGCTCTTCCAGAATGTCCTCCACTGTCACGATGCCGAGCGTGCCGCCAAAGTTGTCCGTCACCACCGCCATGTTGTGCTTGTGCTTGGACATGATGGGCAGCAGCTCGTCGATCTTGGTACTCTGGTGGACAAAGCAGACGTCGTCCAGCAGCGGCCGGATATCCAAAGCCGTCCCCTCGCGGAGCCAGGCTTTGATGTATTTGCGGATCTGCAGCACACCGATAATGTTGTCGATGCTGCCCTCATAGACGGGCAGGCGGCTGTGGGTGCAGCTTTTAATGCAGTCCAGGATCTGCTCGTGACTGCTGTGCATGTCCAGCGCCACCAGATCCACGCGGGGGGTGAGGACGTTTTCGACCGTGACGTCGCCGAATTGCAGGGCGGAGGAAATGAGATCCCCCTGCTCCTCGTTGAGGCTTCCCTCCTCGGTCATGTCCTCAATGATATCGTAAAGCTCGTCCTCGGTGACGGATTTCTCCGCGTCGCCCGGGGTCTTGCTCGCCGCCCACTGGCCGATTTTCGTCAGCACGGCGGAGACGGGGCGAAACAGCTTCATAAAGAAGACCAGCGGTGACGCCGTCGCGAGGGCCAGCTTGTCGCTGAATTTTTTGGCGATGCTCTTGGGCAGCATCTCCCCAAAGAAAAACACCACGCCTGTGGTGGCGAGCGTGCTGACCGACACCGCACTCAATCCCCAGCGCCGCGTGACCGCGAGCGTGACGAGGGCGGCAACGGACAGGTGCGTGATATTGGTGCCGATTAAAATGGCGCTGATGGCGAGATCGAAGTTATCCAGCACATACAGGGCTTCCTTCGCCCGCATGTCCCCCCGATCCTCCGCAAGCCGCATGCGCGCACGTGTGGTGGAGGCAAAGGCCGTCTCGGCCACGGCGAAAAAGATCGCGCAAAACAGCAGCAGCACCGCGCAGATAAGTGGCAATCGACTGCCGTCGTCCATAAAGGATCAACATCTCCTTTGTTGCAATAGATTCAAAATTAACGTTTATTATATCACGCCGTTCCGTTTTCGTCAATTGCTCCTCGCGGGTCTTTTCATCGGCCGCGGCCTGTGATATAGTAGCGGCAACGAAAACAACGGAGGACACAGCCATGAAGCAGACGCGGGAATACCCCATCTTCACCGTCACCAAAAAGGGAACACGCTGGGTCGAGGGTGGGCACCCCTGGATCTATGCGGAGGAAATTCTCTCCAAAAGCACGGAGCCCGAAAACGGCGCCCTTGCCGATGCGGTGAGCGAAAGCGGCAAATATCTCGGCACCGGACTGTACAGCCGCGAGAGCAAGATCGGCCTGCGCCTCGTCTCCCGCAACGCCAACGACCGCTTTGACGCCTCCTTCTGGCGGCGGCGCGTCCAATACGCCTGGGACTACCGCAAAACGGTGTTGGACACAGCGGATCTGAGCTGCTGCCGCGTGATTTTCGGCGAGGCCGACGGCTTCCCCGGCCTGACGGTGGATCGTTTTTCCGATCTTCTGGTGACGCAGACCCTCTCCGTCGGGATGGAGCGGCTGAAGGACACGCTCTTCCCGATCCTGGCGGAGGTGCTGCGCGCCGACGGTCAGAAGATCAACGGTATCTTTGAACGCAACGACGTCGCGATCCGCGCTCTTGAGGGGATGGCGCAGGACAAGGGCTGGTACCCCCTTCCCGGCGAGACGCCGCCCGCAAGCCCCATCACCGAGATCTGTGAAAACGGGATCTTCTACGCCGTCGACGTGGAGAACGGTCAGAAGACCGGCTTCTTCCTCGACCAGAAATACAACCGCCGCGCCGTGGCAAGACTCGCAAAGGGCCGCCGTGTGCTGGACTGCTTCACCCACACGGGCTCCTTCGCCCTCAACGCCGCCCTCGGCGGGGCGGAGCATGTGACGGCGGTGGATGTTTCCGAGAGCGCCGTCGCCATGGCGGAGGCCAACGCAAAGCGCAACGGGCTGGATGACCGCATGGACTTCGTGTGCGCCGACGTCTTTGACCTTTTGCCGACGCTCAAAAAGGGCGACTACGACTTCATCATCCTTGATCCCCCGGCCTTCACCAAATCCCGCAAAACCGCCGAGCGGGCCGAGAAGGGCTACAAGGAGATCAATCTCCGCGCCCTTAGAGCCCTGCCGAGGGGCGGCTACTTCGCCACCGCCTCCTGCAGCCACTTCATGCCCTCCGCGCAGTTTGAAAGGATGCTGCGCTCCGCCGCCCTCGACGCCGGGGTGGAGCTTCGCCAGATTGAAGCCCGTCAGCAGGCCCCGGACCACCCGATCCTCTGGAACGTCCCGGAGACGGATTATCTCAAATTTTACCTGTTTCAGGTGGTATGACTGCCCTCTCACCTCCCTCTCTGAGGGAGCTGTAGACTGTAGCAAAATAAGCAAATCCCGACATTTACTGTAGGGGAGGGGCTTGCCCCTCCCCTACGGTATTGAGGGCTCATTTACAGAAAATCTGTATTTTGCTGCGGCCCAATCCGTTTTCTTTTTATATCACCCTGACCTCTCGCCCCGGCGCGAGGAAGTACAGCACGCCTTCCTTTACCGGCTTTCGGAAAATGCGCCCCAGCGCCTCGGCATAGGCCGCAAGCTGCCCGCGGTAGAGCTCCGTGCGCGCGGCGATCTCCTCCTCCGTGCGGACGTTGTCGGTCTTGTAGTCGATAATGACAAGCGCCCCGTCCTCCTCCAGGCAGCAGTCCACCACGCCCTGCAGCAGGAGCTGTTCGCCCTCCGCGCCGGGATAGATCCTGTCCGCGTCCAGCAGCAGAGAAAAGCGGAATTCCCGCAGGGGCTCCTTCGCCGCCAGCATCCGCCTCCCGAGTTCGGAACGAAACAGCCGCTCGATAGCGCTGACGTTCACGGCCTCCGCCTCCCTTGCGGAGAGATAGCGCGCGGCTTTCAGCCGCTGGATCTCACTTTTGATCCCCTCGCGGCTCCCGGCCTTGGAGAAGTCCATATACTGCAAAACCAGGTGCGTCGCCACGCCCCGCTCCGCCGCGGTGAGGCTCCGCTCTCCCTCGCCGAGGGTCGGCATACGGAAGCTGTACGCGCGCGGTTTCAGCAACTCTTCCGCGTCCCCGTCTTTTTCATAGCGGCCCTTGAGCTCCGTTGCCGTCACCTTGGACGGCAGCTCCACCGCCGTCCGGTGGGGATAGACATAGCCCAGTCTGCGCCGCAGCTCCGAGAGCGCTCCAGGATCGACGGGGGCAGACTCGCGCACCGCTTCCTCCGCGGCGACGATCTCTTCTCCGTCCCGGCAGACACGAATTTTGAAATGCTCTTCCCCGTCTGCGATGCAGGCGCACAGCAGCCAGGGCAGAAAGCTTGACGCCGACGTCAGCGTCTCCGGCGCGACAGGGGGCTGTGCCATGGCGGCGGCCTTGTCGATCGCCTTCTCCGCATCCTTGCAGGAGGCCACGACAAACAGCCGCTCCTTCGCCCGCGTGAGTGCGACGTAGAGAAGCCGCATCTCCTCGCTCAGATCCTCCCGCGCCTGACGCTTCGCAATGGCGAGGCGGGCAAGCGACGGATAGCGCACCCGGTTTTCCAGATCCACCACCCGCGGCCCAAGCCCCAAAATGGGGTGCACCAGCACCGTGCCGCGGCTGTCCTGCGTGTTGAAGCGACGAGCCGCGTCGCATAGGAAGACCGCCGGATATTCCAGCCCCTTCGAGCGGTGGATCGACACGATCTGTACCGCCCTGCCCGTGACGCCGGTGTTGGGCTCCTGCCCCTTCGCGGCGAGCGCCTGCAGCCAGAGCGAAAAACGGTGCAGCCCGCGGTAGCCGGTGCTCTCAAAACTCTCCGAGAGCTCCACCAGCGCCATCAGGTTTTCGCGCCGCCGCGCCCCGTCGTCCATGGCGGAGCACAGCGCCAGCAGATCCAGCTCCTCGATCACGCGCCATACCGTCTCCGCCGCGCTCAGATCCGCCGCCTCCGCCCGCAGGGATGCGAGTCGCGCGAGAAAGGCGCGGCATTTTTCGTCGCTCTCCCCGGCTTTTTCCAATGCGGTATAATAGTCCGCGTTCTTATCGGCGGCGCGGATATACGAAAGCTCATCCGGCGTAAAGCCGAAGGCTGCCGAGCGCAGCACCGCGATCAGCGGGATGTCCTTGTGAGGGTTGTCCATCACCGAGAGCATCGCCAGCATCAGTGAGATCTCCGGCGCGGTGAAGAAGCCGCTGCCCTGGGCGCTGCCAACCGGGACGCCCGCATCCAGCAGGGCCTGACGGTAGACGCCGCCCGTCCGGTTCGGGGAACGCAGCAGGATCGCCACGTCGCCGTAATCCATCGGGCGCGTCCCTTTTCCGTCCGTAACCAAAGCGCCGGACTGAACCAGCGCTTTGATCTGCCTTGCCGCAAATGCGGCCTCCAGCGCGGTCTTGTCGGGGCTTTCTTCCCCCTCGCCCGCGGGCAGCTCATACAGCAGCAGCTCCGGCTTCGGGACTGCCCCCTCGTAATATGTCGCTCCATGGACGAGCATGGCGTCCTCGTTGTAATCCACATCGCCCAGCGTCTCTGACATGCAGCAGGAGAAGACGGCGTTCGCCGCGTCCAGCACCTCCCGCCGGGATCGGAAATTTTCCCGCAGCAGGATGCGCGCCGCGCCGGAAGCCACTTCCGCGTAAGCCTTGTACTTTGCGTTGAAGATGGCGGGGTCGGCCAGGCGGAAGCGGTAGATGGACTGCTTCACGTCACCCACCAGAAACAGGCGCTTTCCCCCGTCGGACACAGCGGTGAAGATCGCGTCCTGCACGAGGCTCACATCCTGGTATTCGTCCACCATCACCTCGGTATAGCGCCGGGACAGCCGCCGCGCAAGCTCCGTGGGCGCTCCGTCCTTTTCGATCAGCAGCTCCGCCGCCCGGTGCTCCAGATCGGCGTAATCTGCCAGCCCCCGGCTCTGCTTGTCACGGGCGTAGGCTCTATCGAAAGCAAGCGTCAGACGCAGCAGCTCCCGCATTGCGGGGGCGGTGCTGCGCATATCCTCCAGCAGCGCCGCCGACGGCAGGGCAAAAACCTTCGCCATGTCCTTGAAGCAGTCGAGGCAGGCCGTGCGCCGTTTTTTCAGATATTCGGAAAGCTCCTTGTCCGGGGATTTCATCAGCGACGGCAGCCGCGGCACATTCAGCGGCAGCTTTTCCCGCGTTCGATCCCAGCCCAGCGCCAG
>CADAPH010000018.1 GCA_902789745.1 Oscillospiraceae bacterium
CGACGGTCAGAAATATTTCGGCGCGGGGATCGCCGGCGCGTTTGAGGAAAAGACGCTCCCCGTCCACAGGGAGGCCATGCGCTGGCTGGACGTGTATTTCTCGGGAAAGAAACCGGATTTCACCCCCGCGCTGCGGCTAAACGGGACGCCCTTTCAACGCGCGGTCTGGGAGATCCTGCTGACCGTCCCCTGCGGGAAGACGATAAGCTACGGGGAAATCGCCGCGATCCTGTCCCGGCAGCGGGGCGGCGCGCCCGTATCCGCGCAGGCTGTCGGCGGCGCCGTGGGACGCAACCCCATCTCGCTCATCGTTCCCTGCCACCGGGTCGTCGGCGCTGACGGCAGTCTCACCGGCTACGCGGGCGGGCTCGACCGGAAGCGGCAATTGCTCGTGCTGGAAGGGGCAATGTAATCGGAGAAATCTGTATCGCTCAAAAACTGCGCTGTAAGATCTTTCGACTCCGCTTCGCCTTCGCTCGAGATGACACAGTCGGAGGCTTGTCTATCGTTTAATCCCCGGCGGTGAATCCGCCGGGGATTTTTGTTTTGTGATATAGATTACAGCAGATACGCTTCCTCGCTCGTGGGAAGCGCGTCTTTCTTTTCGGGATTGTCTCCCCTGCTTTCGGGATTCTCGCTCTCCGGATTCTCGCTCCCGTTTTTGAAGAAGTCGTCCTCTTCGGCGAGGTAGCTGTCGTCGTTCGCGGCCTCTTCGGGGTGTCTGCGCTCCCAGCGGCGGCGGCTCTGCTCCCGCACAAGCTCGCGGCTTTTGCGTCTGGCACTGGGAAGCACGTCCTGTTCCAGCTTCTTCTTGCCGCGCACGGCATTGCGGATCAGCTCATAAATCACCAGCGCAACGGGAAACGCCCCGGTGACCAACGCGCAGGCGGCCCAGATCAGCGCCCGATCCTCGGCCGCGCGGGCGGCGTTTTCCCAGTAGGGGAAATAGATCCCGCCCATCTGCATGGAGCGCGTGAGCAGATGCTTTGCAAGCGTCAACAGGCGATCCGCCGTAAAGCGGTAGGTATTCTCCACGAACACCACGTTTTTGGCCGGGAACTTGTCCGTCACCGAGCTGTAGGCGAAGCCCCTGACAGGCTCCGCCATCACGATCTCATAGCACACCGCCGTCCTGAGCACTTCCTTCTGAAAGGAGCTCGTCACGGCGTCCGGAAAGAGGTTCGTGATCACGCCCGCGATGCTGTTGTCCTGTACCTCGGTCCTGATCGGGCTGAAGCGCTGATAGGCGGAAAAGCTCATGTAGATGCATTTTCCGCCGCCGTACGCGCTTTGGGAGAAGACGTCCTTCTCCTGCTCGTACACGCCCGCGACCACCATGGGCACGCCCTCCAGCGAAAAGCTCAGACCGGCCACATCATAAGCGCCGAACAGCAGCCAGGCCGTTTCGCTGTCCAGGAGCACCCGGTCGTCCATCACGTCGTCCGGGCTCAGATAATTGCCGCTGAGAAGGCGCAGCGGGTGAAAGTCGAAGAAGCTGCCGCCCACGGCGATCAGGTTCGCCTCGCCGCTCTGCCGGCCGGAGCTGACCTTCGCGGACGCAAAGCCGCTCCAGGCGTCGGCGTACAGGCCCCTGTCGTTTTCAATGTCATAGCCCGCGCCCTTGAGCTTCTGCATCATCTCGCCGCGGAACTTGTAGATGTCATCCAGGGTCATCTGCGCCAACGGGGGCATGAGACAGGTCATCTGCGCGTAGCTGCGCTCCCCTGTCCCTTTCCAGCGCTGGGCGGCCTTCTGGCTTTCGAGCAGGTTCGACACCGCCCAGAGCCGCCAGATGCAGAGCCCGCAGCAGAGCGCCAGCAGCGCCGCAAGCGTCAGCGGCCAGTGCTTCAGCAGCTTCCTCATGACGGATTGTCCGCGATGCGCACCATGTCGCCGTTGGCGACCGGGGCGGAGCTGGTGGTGATCACATAGTCGCCGGTGGAGAGATCGGCCACCACGGCGGAGTTGTTGTCGTCGCTTGCCAGCACCTCCACGCTCACCCGCCTTGCGGTGTAGCGGTTGCCGAGGGGCGAGTTCTTGACGTCCACCCGCAGGACGAATTTGCCGTTCGAGTCGCTCTTGACAGCGGAATTCGGGACGATCAGGTCATAATTCGCGCTCTTCTGTCCGACGGAGATGCTCATCTCCGCGCCGGTGGTCACGTCGCCCTCGAGGTCGAAGGTCAGGATCTTGTTGGTCTGGGGGTTCTTGGGATCGGTGCGGATGTTGGTGAGGGTCGCGGTGACGCTGTTGCCCCAGTAGTAGTTGGAGACCGTGGCGGTATCGCCGATGCGCAGGCGCTGCGCCTGGTCGTTGGTGACGGAGAAGGAGAGGGTGTGGCCCATATCCGGCACCTCGACGGTGCAGAGGATCTGATCCTTGAGCACCGTGTCGCCCGCGGTGCAGTCGATGGTGTCCACCTTGCCGGAGACGTTCGCGGTGATGACGTTGCCCTCATCGCCGGCGAGGGACTTGATCTTCTCCTGCTGGACGCGGATGGCCTCGGCCTGTTCGGCAAGCTTGACGCCGGAGACCGCAACCTTCTGCTCAAAGTCCTGATAGGCATATTCCCGCGAGGAGACCGCCGAATTGTACTCGAGCTGCGCCTCATATACCGCGGCTTCCGCGCTTTCCAGCGCGTCAAGGTACTGCGCGGTGCTGGCCGTTGAGAGGGCGTCGCGGTGGGCGTTCAGGGTCTCGTAGCGGTCCAGCAGCGCCTCGTGCTGGCTCTTCAGAGACGCCATATAGCTGTCATTTTCGATTTCATATAGATGCTCTTTTGCCAGCAGCAGATTTGTATATTCAGGCCAATCCTTCCAATCCTCTTCAGAAGACGTACTTCCGCTTCCCGAGATAACCACTTCCTCCCCGTCTTCGATCACATAGATGATTTCCTCATCTTCGCTTCCAAGGCCGTAGTATCTCTGGTCAAACGCGGCCTGCGCGCTCTCCACGCGCTCCCACGCCTCCTGACGGCGGGCGTCGTAATCGGCCTGCGCGCCGTTCATTTGCTCCACGATATAGTCGAGCTGGCGCTCGATCTCTTCGATCTCCCGGTTGACCGCCGCGATATCGCCGCCGGTCTCCTTCTCCAGGGCGCGGTAATAGACCTCCGCGGCCCTGTCCCGCGCCTGTTCCGCACGCAGCAGCTTCTCATAGTAGGAATCCACCATTTTGTCCTCATAGGTGCCGTCATAGATGGGCGCCTCCAAAGCCAGGCGCTGGTATTCGTACTGGAGCTTGCGCAGGTTCTCCTTCGCTGTGTCCAGCGCGGTCTGATCCCCTTCGCCCAGGACGAAGAGCACGTCGCCCGCGCTGATCTCCTGCCCGACCTTGACCATGACCGAGCGGATGGTGCGCGTCTCTTTGGCCTTGACCTGGTGCTTGCCGGTGGCGGTGACGATGCCGCTGCCCCTGACCTTCGCGATGATGTTGCCGCCGGTGACTGCCGCGGTTGCGACCTCCGGCAGGCTGCGGTTCATGATCGTATTGGAAAAGAAGGTCAGCACAAGCAGCACCGCCAGAAAGATAATGGCGGCGTCCTTGACCCATTCCCGTTTTTTGACTGTGGTTTCCATATATCACCTCTATGAGAAAGGTGGTCGCATTTGTTCCCGTAGGGGTCGATCCCCAGATCGACCCGCCTCTGCATCGTATTGCGCCTGTCATGCGGGCCGATGAGGGCATCGGCCCCTACAATGCTGTCACAATCTTCTTCCGCCACCGGCGGCGGCAGTCTTGCCCTCCCGCCTTGCCGCTTTGCCATTCCCGGGCCTGCTTCGCGACGGCCCGCCAATGGCGCGGCTGCGGATAAACAAGCCTGCCTTCTTCCGCCACCGGCGGCGGCAGTCTTGTTTATCCTTTCACGCTTCCCGAGTTTGCGATGCCCTCGACCAGGTACTCCTCGCCGTGGAGGAAGAGCAGCAGGCACGGGATCATATAGATCGTCGCCATGGCGAAGGCAAGGCCGATCTCCCCCTCGTTGACCTTGGAGAGGAAGACGCTCAGCGGCTGGGAATCCGCGTCCTGCAGGAGGATGAGCGGCTGCTCCACCATGTTCCAGTAGTCGATGAAGACGAGGATCGCGATGGAATACAGGGCCGAGCGGCACTGGGGAAGACACACGCGGGTGAAGATCTCCCACTCCCCCGCCCCGTCGACCTTTGCGGCCTCGATAAGCGAATACGGGATGCGGCGCATGAACTTGGTCAGCAGGAAGACCGAGAACGGCGCGAAGATGCCGGGCAGGATGATCGCCCAGGGCTTATTGAGGATGCCCAGCCAATCGCTGACCAGATAGTTCGGCACCAGCGTGACCTGGTAGGGCATGAGCATCAGGATCACATAGAAGAAGAAAATGCCGCTGCGGATCTTGCCGCGCCAGCGGGTAAAGCTGTAGGCCGCCACCGACGCGAGACTCACCTGCCCGATCACGATGGGCACCACCAGCAGAATGCTGTTCCAGAGCTTCAACAAGTATTCCGGGGACTTGATAAGCCCCGTTATGTACTGCGAGAGCGTCACCTTGTCCGGGATGAACTTGAGGTTGACGGTCTTGGACACGAAGCCGCCCGACGTGGTGGAAAAGATCATGCCGTAGTTGGATTTGATCTCCGCCTCGGACATGAAGGAGTTGGTGATGGTCAGCACCGTGGGCAGCAGGAAGAGCACAGAGAAGATCAGACAGAGCAGGAACATCGCGGTGCGGCCGAAGAGATGCCGCTTTCTTCCCCTGCGGGGCGCTTTCGGACGGTTTTCGTTCATCCTTCCACGTCCTTTCCGAATTTGTCCTCGATCCAGAACAGAAGCGCGATGAGCACCACCATCACCAGCGCCATGACCACCGCCGCCGCCGACAGCTTCTGATAGTCCAGCGACCGGAAGGTATTGTTCATAAAATGCTGGAGCATGTACAGGCTTTCGTACGGGTAATCCCCCGTCAGCAGATAGACCTCACGGAAGACCTTGAAGGAGTTGATGAGCGAGAGAATGGTCACGAACAGCACCGTCGGCGAGAGATAGCGCAGCTTGATATTAAAAAACTTGTAGAAGGGCGAGGCGCCCTCCACATCGCAGACCTCCAGCAGCTCCTTCGGGATGTTGGCAAGGCCCGCCATAAACAGGATCATGTTGTAGCCGAGATTTTTCCACAGAAACAGCAGCAGCACGACGATCATGCTGTACTCGGACTGGAGCCAGTCGATCCTTTTCGCGCCAAAGAGCATCAGAAACTCGTTGACCGTGCCGTTGTAGTTGAAGAGCACCTGCCAGATCAGCACCACCGAGGCCACCGGCACCATCATGGGGCTGAGAAAGAAGGTGCGGAACTGGCTCTTCATCGGGATGCGGCACTCCAGCATCAGGGCCAGCACGATCGCCAGCACCACCGCCAGCGGCACCGCCATGGCCGAGAACTTGAGCGTATTGATCGAGGCAAGCTTGAAGGCCGAATTCTGGAACAGCTTTTGGAAATTCTCCAGCGCCACAAAGTTCCGGGAAGCCACGCCGTCGATCATGGAATAATAGACCACCACGCCGAAGGGCAGGATAAAAAAGACGCCCACGCCCAGCAGACTCGGCATCAGAAAGCACAGGCTGCGCAGAAAGTCGGCCCGTCTTTTCTTTCGGATTTGTCTGCTTTTATCCATGCCTCTGCCTTTCAGGACTTGTAACATAATGCGGTCTACATAAAATATTTAATGTATTATAACACAGTCATTTCCCGATTGCAAGGAAATAGCCCCGGCGTTTTTCGCGTCGAGGCTATTCTTTTCTGTTTTTTCAGCGCTGCTCGTTGACGTAGATGTTGGCCTTGCTCTGCACGAGTTTGGAGACCTCCTCGGCGGTCTTCTGTCCGGCGAAGAAGGGCGCGGTCTGCTCCTTGACGATGTCCAGGATCTCCTGGTTGTAGTCGGCGATCTTGGTGGTGGTCAGGATGAGCTCGCGGATCTGCTGGACCTGCTCCTCGGTGAGGGCGTAGATCTCCTCGGTCTGCTGGGTGTCCTTGTTCCAGATGGTGGTGCGCACGACGGGGATCTTCTCGCCGTCATCGTCCAGGAGGTACTGACCCTCGCTGTTCTTCTGGTACTGGACGGTGCTGGCGGCCTCGGCCTTGTCGTCGAACACATCGAGGCGGCTGGGCAGGGAGTAGACATTCTCAGACTGGTAATCCTTGGTGAGGAAGCTGCGCAGGAACTGCCAGACGGCGTCCTTGTACGGGCTCTTGCTGCTCATGGCATAGCCTGCGTCCCCGGCGAAGCTGATCATGTTGCCGGTGCCGTTGGCGGTGGGATAGCCGATATAGGTGACCTTGCCGCCCATGAACTGGGTATAGTTGTTGTAGAAGATATCCTCCACGCTGTAGGCGCTGGTCTGGACAAGCATCTGCTTGCCCTGGGCAAGTCTCTGCTCGGTGCTCTCCTCGCGGGACCAGTCGTAATTCTCCCAGTCAAATTCCGTGGGGAAGGAGTTGGCGAAGTTCAGCAGGCGGATGAATTCGGGGCTGTCGAAGCGCACCGTGCCGCTGCCCCAGTCCACATAGTCCGCCATGTCCAGGGCGAGGCAGGTGGTGAGGATGTTGTCGCGGGTGACGTACTGGTCGAAGGCGGTGCAGCCCTCCGGCATGGAGGCCAGGGCCTCGTTGAACTCATCATAGGTCCAGCCCGGCTCGTCGCCGACGACGGAGGCCGCGCCGATGGCCGAGTTGATGAAGAAGCTGGAGATCGTGCAGCAGAGCTTGCCGTCCACCTCAAGCGCCTTGAGCACGTTGGGGAAGAAGTCGGAGCGGTCGAGCTCGGGATCCGCGTCGATGAAGGGGTAGAGATCCTCCAGAATGCCCTTGTTGGCAAGCTGGCGGTAGTTCAGGCCGTTGAGGCTGATGATGTCGGGAACCGTGCCGGAGAGGATCTCGGTGTTGAGCTTGGTTTCGCCCAGGTTCTTGCCGTCGGGATCGGTGCCGTACTCGGAGTAGTCGGCGACCTCGATGCGGTACTGGTCATTGCGGCGGTTGAAGTCGACGATCATGTCCTGCACGCTGTAGTCCAGATACATGACGGCCATGGTGATGGGCTGCTTGTGGGGCACGGAGTCATAGGGCACCTTTCTGATCGTGACAAGCTCGGCGCTGTATTTCTCGGTCTTCGAGTCGTAATCCATCAGGCTGCCGGTGACGACGCCGTCTTCGGCCACATGCAGCACCTGGACGCGGCTGCCGTTGACGTCGCAGCCGATCCAGTTGAAGAGTTTGGTCGGCTCCTTGTCGCCGAGCTTGTAGCCATAGAAGTAGGCGCCGTTGGTGTAGTAAAGGTCATACTCCCCGTTGCCGGTGACGGCGCTGTAGAGATCCAGACCGGAGATCGGCACGCCGTCCACCAGCTTGCCGTTCTCGGAATCGAGCAGGCACAGCACCTCTCCGTTGTCGCCGCTGACGGCGACGCCGATGCGGCCGCCGGGCAGGCCCACCACCGCGCTTACGCTGCCGTTGACGCTGATCTCATAGGCGTCCTGCCCGTCAGGGCCGATGGCGCGCAGGCCCTGGCTGCAGGCGACGACGGCGTTGCCCTTGTCGTCAAGCTGCATGCGGTAGGCCTCCAGCCAGGCGCCGTCCGGCACCTCGATCTGGGCGCAGGTCAGCTCCCGGCCGTTGCGGTCGAAGGAGCGGATGTAATACTGCTGGATGAATTTCTGGTGCTGGAAATACTCCTCGCTGTACATGGCGTAGCTGCCGTCGCCGTCGTTCCAGGAGGAATAGGCCATTTCGATGGTCACAAAGCCCTCGGGCGTAAAGCAGATGCCGCTCAGGTCGCTGCCGGAATAGAACTCCTTGAAGCCCTTGTCGTTGGTCGGGGCGTCCACGGTCTTGTAGTTTTCCAGGCGGGTGGCATTGCCGTCCTTGTCCAGATAGTAAAGGAAGGTCTCATACACGTCGTACTGTCCCTCGTACTGGGGCTTGACGCCCTCGGGGATATTCTCGCCGACCTTTTCCCAGCTGCTGTAATAGAACCAGCTTGCCGAATTCGGAAACATAGGTAAATTCGGGCGACGCAGTTGGCTCGGGAGTGCTGCCGCCGGACGGAGCCGCGGACTTGTCGGCGCCGCCGGAGCCGCAGGCCGTGAGCCCCAGGCACATGGAGATCGCCAGAAGCACGCAGACGATGTTCTTCATTTTTTTCATTTCGGAATCCTCCTGTGGTTATTGCTGATGCCCGGAGGCCGCAGCAACGTCAAATATGTTTGTCATTTCGACCGAACGAAGTGAGCGGAGAAATCTTTGTTTTTCATAAGCCGGTGTTATAAGATCTCTCGACTCCGCTTCGCTCCGCTCGAGATGACAGAGGCGGCGTGCCGCCGTCTTGAAGGTCATAACTCTTTCACGCGGGCCATTATACCATGACTGTCGTTAAAAAAGTCTTAAGCTTTCTTAAACAATGTCAGGAAAGGTTTGTCAGCTGCCCCCGGCAGTGGCGTGAGGTGATAACATGGACGAACGCTCTGTGATCCTGATCGTGGACGATGATCCCGATATCCGCAAGGTGCTGTACCTGCTGCTGCGGGACGACTATACCGTGGCGGAGGCTTCCGGCGGCGAGGCGGCGCTGCAGTATATCGAGGCGCACCCGGAGACCGATCTGGTGGTGCTGGACGTGATGATGCCCGGCATGGACGGCTTCGAGACCTGCAACCGCATCCGCGCCCTGTCAAACGTGCCCATCCTGTTTCTGACCGCCAAATCCGCCGAGGCCGACCGCATCTCCGCCTACGGCAGCGGCGGGGACGATTTTCTGTCCAAGCCCTTCTCCCAGGGGGAATTTCTGGCGAAGGTGTCTTCCCTGCTGCGCCGCTACAAGCAATACCGGGGCAAGCCCGCCTCCGCTTTGACCCTGGAGGGGCTGGAGGTGGATCTGGCCGGGCGCAGCGTGAAGAGCAACGGGAAGGAGATCACGCTCACGGACACGGAATTTGCCATTCTGGAGCATCTGCTGAAAAACCGGGGCAAGACCGTCACCGCCGCCGACATGTACGAGGCCGTGTGGAACGAGCGTTTCCTGCCCGGCTCGGCCAACACGGTGATGGTGCATGTGCTGAACCTGCGGCGGAAGATCGAGGAGAACCCCTCCAACCCGCGCATCATCCGCACCGTCTGGGGAAAGGGATATCAAATTGATTAAGAAACTGACGCGCTCCGGCTCCCTGCGGGCCCAGGTGCTGCGCGTGACGCTGATGGGGCTGGTGCTGGGCGCGCTGGTTTTCTTTGCGCTCAGCGAGATCGGCGGCCTCCTGATCCGCGACGTGTATATGAGCCCCGAAAACGTCAACCGCCGCAAGGCGCGCATCTATGCGGATTTCAGCTCCTATGTCAGCTCCCAGGGCGTCAGCGGCAGGGATACCGCCGCCGTCGCCCGCTGGACGGCCTCGCACGAGTATGTGACGCTCTTTCTCTTCGGCACCGGGCGGGAGCAGCAGCTCTATTCCGGCGGCAAGCTGGACGCGGGCACGGGCGGCTACGATCCGCAGATCCACGGCAGGCTCTATCCCATCCGCTTTGTCGACGGGCTGTATCAGGTCGCCATCGGGGACAACTCCCAGATCCGGCAGCGGCAGATCGTGAACGTGGCGTCCTTCGCCCTGGCGAGTCTGAGCTTTCTGCTCCTGTTCATGCGGCATACCGGCAGGCTGACCCGGCGGATCATCAATCTCTCGGAGGAGGCCGCCGCGGTCACGGCCGGGGATCTGGAGCGCAGCATCACCGCCGACGGCGACGACGAGCTGACCGCCCTGGCCGTATCCATGGACGAGATGCGCCGCTCGGTGATCGAGCGCATGGGCAACGAGAAGCGCGCCTGGGAGGCCAATACCGAGCTCATCACCGCCATCTCCCACGATATCCGCACCCCCATGACCGCCATGATCGGCTACCTGGGGCTTCTGTGCGGCGGAACGGAGGACGAATCGACGAAGGCGCAGCTCGCCTCCTCGGCCTATGTCAAGGCGATGGAGCTCAAGGATCTGACGGATCAGCTCTTCCGCTATTTTCTGGTCTACGGCAAGGCGGAGCTGGAGATGGAGAAGGAGCGCTTTGACGCAAGGCTCCTGTTCGGCCAGCTTTTGGGCGAGATGGAATTTGATCTCAACGACGCGGGCTATACCCTTCGGCGTCAGGATTTTGAGGGCGAGTGCTTCATCACCGTCGATCCGCTGTTTCTCAAGCGGGTGCTGGACAATCTGGTGTCCAACATCAAAAAATACGCAGACCCCGCCGAGCTGGTGGAGATCTGCATGACGCTGGAAAACGGGCGGCTCACCCTCCGGGCATCGAACGCGGTGGCGGTTTTGCAGACGAGAAAGGACAGCACCAAGATCGGCCTGCGCACCTGCGAGAAGATCATGACCGCGCTGGGCGGCGAATTTCAAACGGAAAACGACGGCAAGCGCTTCACCGCCGAGCTCTGGCTCCCGGCGGAGGCAGCAGCGGCCGCAGCAAAATAAGTCAACGACTCAGATAATCCCAGGCTTGCTGTAGGGACCGACGCCCCCGGCGGCCCGGCGTGACAGTCAAAAATCAGCACAAATCCCAGGCAAATTCGTACAATGCTACGGACTTGCCTGGGATTTCTAAACGATATAGCTTTTTACCGCGCGGGCCGCCGGGGGCGTCGGCCCCTACGGTGAAACCGCCTTTTTGCTTCAAAGCGCCCGTGCCGGCTGTGTTGCTGTAGCCGCTTCCTCCTTCGTACACACGATATTCAGCAAAATCTCCACCACCGTGTCCATGTCCTCGGCGGCGATATGCTCGCACGGGCCGTGGAAGGCCGCGCCGCCCGTTCCGAGATTCGGGCAGGGCAGGCCGCGGAAGCTGAGGCGCGCCCCGTCCGTGCCGCCGCGCACCGGCACCCGCACGGGTTCGAGCCCCGCAAGGCGGACGGCATTTTCCGCCCGCTCCACGATCTCCATATGTTGATCGAGGATCTCCGCCATATTGCGGTACTGCTCTTTGACGCTCAAAACCGCGGTGCCGGGGCCGTACTCGGCGTTGATGGCGTGCTCGATCGCCCAGAGCCGGTCGCAGCGCACCTGGAAGCGCTCCGCGTCATGGTCGCGGATGATGTAGCGGAGCTCCGCCTCCTGCACGTCGCCGCGCATTTCGATCAGATGATAAAAGCCCTCATACCCCTCGGTCTGCGAGGGGGTTTCCTTTTTCGGGAGCATGGCGTTGATGCGCATGGCAAGCAGCGAGGCGTTGACCATGACGCCCTTGGCCGAGCCGGGGTGAACGCTCACGCCATGGATCAGGAAGCGGGCGGATGCCGCGTTGAAGGTCTCAAAATTGATCTCCTCCGCGGGGCCGCCGTCCACCGTGTAGGCAAAATCCGCGCCGAAGCGCTCCAGATCCAGCAGGTCTGCCCCGTGGCCGATCTCTTCGTCCGGGGTGAAGCAGACGGCAACGGCGCAGTGCGGCCTGCCGCCGCGGATCAGGCGCTCGCAGGCGGTCATGATCTCCGCCACGCCCGCCTTGTCGTCCGCGCCCAGGAGCGTCGTCCCGTCGGCGGTGATCAGCGTCTTGCCCGCAGCGCGCTTCAGGTCGGGGAAATCCTCCGGGCTCAGGACGCGGCCGCTCTCGCCGAGGGTGACCGCCTTCCCGCTGTACTTGCGGTGAAGCTGCGGCCTGACCCCTTCCCCGCTGAAAGCCGGAGATGTGTCGATATGGGCGATGAGGCCGATCGCCGGCTCCTCCTCCATGCCGGGGCTTGCGGGCAGGAAGGCGTAGGTATAGGCATGGGGATCGGTATAGACCCGCTTCATGCCAAGATCCTGCAGCTCGTTTCGCAGGAGCCAGGCGAAGGCGTACTGCTTCTCCGTGCTGGGGACGGTCTCCGCCCCTTCCCTGCTCTGCGTATCCACCGCCGCATACCGCAGCAGCCGTTCATAAGCTCTCATCTAACCATCGCCTCTTCATTCAAATCGTCGCAAAGCGACACCATAACTTTGCTTTCCACTTTCCACTTTTCACTTTATTTATAGAGCTCCGCCGTGACGAACAGCCGCCCTTTCCGGGAGCTGCCGCCGATCTCACGGACCCTCCCCTTTCCCGCGCCGCGCAGGGAGAGCACGTCCCCCTCCCTGACCGGCGCGTCGGGCTTGAGGCACTCGCCGTAGTTGAGCGCCAGCGCGCCCAGGGCGATCTGCCGCGCCGTCTCGGTGCGCGAAAGATGAAAAAGTCCCGCCGCCACCGCGTCCAGCCGCGGCGACATGACCGTGAAGCGGCGCTCCTCCGTCTTCCGCTCCCGCTCCGGGATCGCGTCCAGCGGCAGCTCCTCCGCCTTCACGCCATAGCGGCCCACCTTGTCTATGGAAAGCAGATGGCGCAGGACGCTCGGCTGGCAGAAGGCGATCGCCTCCGGGCCGTTTACCAGGATATCGCCGACCCACTCGCGTCCGACGCCCATGCCGAGGATCGCGCCCATATAGTCGCGGTGTCCCGGTTCGCCGAAGGCGGCGGTGAGGCGGATGGCGCGGATGTGCTCGCCCAGATCCAGCGCCTCCGGTTCCATCCAGTCGGGCAGGAAGAAGGCGATGGCGCGCTCCGCGTCCGGGGTACCGCCGTGAAACAGCATCCGCGCGCCGCGCAGGGCCGGGTCATGCTCGACGGCATAGCGCTCCGCCGGGGTGAGAAAGCCGGTGTTCGTGGGCACGCCCCGCTGCTCGCAGCGCCGGGCCAAATCCTCGGCGCGTTTAAGAATCTCTGCGTGTTCCATCGATCATCCTCGTCTTGTGGGCGTTGAAGTTCGTTTTTTTCAAAACCTCTTCGATCTGGGTCAGCACCCATTCCGCCTCGCCCCTGAACTCCCCCGACGAGCAGCGCAGCACGCCGGAGCGCAGGGCCGACACGCGGATCAGGTTGTCGCTGGTGACGACGCGGACGGCGTAGTTTTTGCCGATCTCGTTTACCAGGCGCTCGATATAGGCGTCGCCGGTTTCCCCGTCCCTGGTGAAGGCGACGGAGATGTTGTGGTATTCCGTGCGGGAGCCGGGGTTGCCCGGCGTGCGGAAGCCGTCGAACACCAGCACCAGCTTTGCGCCCGTAAAGCCCGCGTAGCCGGAGAGGATGTCCATGAGCCGCTCCCGCGCAAGGTCGAGGCGTTCCGCCGCCAGCGCCTTCAGCTCGTCCCAGGCGAAGATGAGGTTATAGCCGTCTACTATTAAATATTCTTTCCGGTTGGACAGCTGCGAGACCTCGTTCACGGCGGCGTTGAGCTGCCGCGCCCGGTACTCCGGGCGGCGGATGGGCCCGAACTCCCGCTCCATGATGGCCTCCAGCTCCCGCTCGTCGATGCTCAGGCTGCGCCAGCGCTGTATGGGCTGCGGGGCGCTGTCCTCGTGTTTGAGCTTCAGGACGCTCTCGAGGTGCATGTAGTCCGGCACCTCATTCCAGCGGATATTCACGCCCGCGCCGTGGGAACAAAAGACGGAGTCGGCGGGGTTATCCTCGTCCCGCTCGGGCTCGTAGCCGATCTCCTCCACGATGCGCTTTTGCTCCGCGCAGGGGCGGTAGCCGCAGGGGGTGAGACTCAGGCGCCCGCGGCCATGGGACCAGGCCACCAGTTCTTCCATATAATTTGTGAGCTTTGCGGCGGGGGCGGCGCCCTCAAGCCTGAGAAATTCGCCGTGCTCCTCCGGGGAAGAAAAGTCGCCGTTCATGGCGCGCACGTCCGTGATGGCCCTGCCGATCTGCTCGGCCGGAACCTCCAGGGCGAAGCTGTACCACGGCTCCAGCAGCACGCTCTCCGCCTGCATGAGGCCCTGCCGCACGGCGCGGTAGGTGGCCTGGCGGAAGTCGCCCCCCTCGGTGTGCTTGAGGTGGGCCTTGCCGGCCGCGAGGGTAATGCGCATATCGGTGATGGGCGCGCCCGTGAGCACGCCCCGGTGCTGCTTTTCGGCCAGGTGCGTGAGGATCAGGCGCTGCCAGTTGCGGTCCAGCGCGTCCTCGGGTACGATGCTGTCAAAGCTCAGGCCGCTCCCGGCGGGCAGGGGCTCCAGCAGCAGGTGCACCTCGGCATAATGTCGCAGGGGCTCGAAGTGTCCCACGCCCTCCACGGTATTTTTGATCGTCTCCCGGTACAAAATACGTCCGGCATCAAGCTCGATTTCGGTATCGAAGCGCTCCTTCACCAGGCTCTTGAAGATCTCCGCCTGGATCTTTCCCATGAGCTGGACGCTGATCTCCCCTGCCTGGGCGTTCCAGACGACGTGCAGCTGCGGGTCCTCCTGATCCAGCTGCATGAGCTTCGGCAGCAGAAGCATGGGGTCCGTCCCCTTGTCAAGGCGCAGGCGGTAGCTCATCACCGGCTCCAGCACCGCGGCCTCCGCGTCCGCCTCCGCGCCCAGGCCCTGTCCGGGCCGCGTGGCGCTCAGCCCCAGGGCGGCGCAGACCCAGCCCGCACCGATCTCCTCCGCCGTCTCAAATTTTGTGCCGGAGTAGAGGCGAAGCTGGCTGATTTTTTCCTCCACCGCCTCCCCGGCGGCGTCCGTATAGCGCAGAAGGCTGCGCACCCTCAGGCTTCCGCCCGTGACCTTGAGCCAGGTCAGGCGGTTTCCCTGTGTGTCCCGGGAGATCTTGTAGACCCGCGCGGCGAAATCGGGGCCGTATTCCGGCCGGGGCGCGTACTGCGCCAGCGCGTCCAGCAGCTCCCGAACCCCCTCGGTCTTGAGGCCGGAGCCGAAAAAGCAGGGAAAGAGCTTCCGGCCGGCGATCAGCCCACGGATCGTTTCAGCGCCGATCGCGCCGTCGGACAGATACTCCTCCATCGCCCCCTCGTCACAGAGGGCGACGCTCTCCAGCCGCTCGTCCCCCTGCGCGCCGAAATCGACGCAATGCTCGGACAGGCGGGCGGTCAGCTCTCCCATCAGTGCCTCTCTGCCGGGGCCCGGGAGATCCATCTTGGTGATAAACAGAAAGGTCGGCACACGGTAGCGCTCCAGAAGCTTCCAGAGCGTCTCGGTATGCGCCTGTACGCCGTCGGTACCGGAGATGACCAGCACCGCGCAGTCCAGCACCCGCAGGGTGCGCTCGGCCTCGGCGGAAAAATCCACATGGCCCGGGGTGTCCAGCAGGGTCAGGCTCCCCTCCCCCAGCGGCAGGATCGCCTGCTTGGAGAAGATGGTGATGCCCCGCTGCCGCTCCAGGCTGTGGGTATCGAGGAAGCTGTCGCGGTGATCGACCCTTCCCAGCGTTTTCAGTTTTCCCGAGAGATAGAGCATCGCCTCGGACAGGGTGGTCTTGCCCGCGTCCACATGGGCCAGGATGCCCAGCACCGTGTTCTTGTCATTCATCATAGGCGCATTTTACCAGCTTTTTCCCAAAGAATCAATGTTAAAATAAGCTGAATCGCTGCGCTATGTAACCCTTTGCATATTGCATGTAAAAAGAAATACAATTTTCTGAAACTTTGTCTATTATTTTTGTAGAAAGCATGTTATAATTAGAAAGCGTATTGCAATTTCATTTTGATTCTGTTGCCATTTTTTAGATAAAGGGGTTTTCAAAACATGAAAAAGATTCTCGTTTTGGAGGATGAATCCAATATTCGCAGCTTTGTGGTCATCAATCTGCGTCGCAGCGGGTTTGAGCCCATTGAGGCGGAAAGCGGCGAAAAGGCGCTGGAGAAGCTGAAGGTCAATCCCGATATCTGCCTGGCCCTGCTGGACGTAATGCTGCCGGATATCGACGGGTTTGAGGTCTGCCGCCGCATCCGCGCCTCCGGCTCCAAAATGGGGATCATCATGCTCACGGCCAAGAACCAGGAAATCGACAAGGTCACCGGTCTCATGACCGGGGCGGACGACTATGTGACCAAGCCCTTCTCCCCCGCGGAGCTCACCGCAAGGGTCGACGCGCTGATCCGCCGTCTGGGTGTGGACGAGGATGAGAAGTCCTCCTCTGAGATCGTGAGCGGCCCCTTCCTGCTCAATACCCGCAACCGCACCCTGGAGAAGGACGGGCAGCGCCTCAAGCTCACGCAGATCGAATACATGCTCATCAAGCTCTTTATGGAGAACCCCGGCAAGGCCATGAGCCGCGAGGATATCCTCTCCGCCGTCTGGGGCAACGACTTCACGGGCGAGCTCAAGACCGTCGATGTGAATATCCGCCGCCTGCGCATCAAGATCGAGGCCGACCCCACCGAGCCGGAGTACCTGACCACGGTTTGGGGATACGGGTACAAGTGGGGGTACTGAGAAGGATCGCGGCTTTGTGTAATGAAGAGTGAAGAGTGAAGAGTGGAGAGTGGAGAGTGGAGAGTGGAGAGTGGAGAGTGGAGTTAAGGAGCGGCTTCGCCGCAATTATATCGGACTCCGCCCTTCGAGCCGCACAGGCGCTGCGCCCGGTCTTCATATTCATTATACAATCCGTCCCCCGAAGGGGGACACCACAACTCCACTCTCCACTCTAAAAACTCCACTCTCCACTCTAAAAACTCCACTCTCCACTCTAAAAACTCCAAACTCAAATTAGGAAGTACAAAGCATGTTTGGCAACTTACGAACACAGCTGCTGCTGTCGAGCATTGCGGCACTGGCGCTTTTGCTGATGGGCGCGTGGGCGTCCACCCACGGGCTCATGACCTGGGCGACGGCAATCTATATTGCGGTCTGCGTCTATGTGCTGGCGGTCAATATCTGGTTCTGGTTCTGCGTGGCCTCGCCGCTTCAAAAGCTGCGCGCCTTTGCCAAGCGCATCGCCACCGGCAGCTACGGCATCAAGACCGAGGATTTTGAAGAGGACGAGATCGGCTATCTCGCCGAGGAGATCAACAGCATCTCCGAGAAAACCGCCCTCGCCGAGAAGACCCGGACGGAGTTTATCTCCCAGGTCTCCCACGAGCTGCGCACCCCCCTGACCGCCATCACCGGCTGGGCCGAGACCATCGCCTACGACCCGGCGGTGCAGGGCGACTCGCTCAAGGGCATCCAGATCATCTCCAAGGAGGCCGAAAGGCTCACCAATATGGTGACGGAGCTGTTGGAGTTCACCCGGATTCAGGACGGGCGCTTCAACCTGCGCATTGAGCTCATCGACATCGCCGCCGAGCTGGAGGACGCCCTGTTTACATACGGAGAGCTCATGAAGCAGGCCGGCATGAAGGTCAAGTACAGCGGCCCGAAGACCGAGATCCCGCTGATCCCCGGCGATTCCGAGCGGCTCAAGCAGGTGTTCCTGAACCTGCTGGACAACGCCATGAAGCACGGCGGCGACGGCGGCAAGATCGACGTCATGCTCCGGCAGGAGGAGGGCACCGTGCGCATCAGCGTGCGCGACTACGGCCGCGGCGTCCCGGAGGCCGAGCTGCCCCACGTCAAGGAGAAGTTCTACAAGGGCAGCAGCAAGAACCGCGGCACGGGCATCGGCCTGGCCGTCTGCGACGAGATCATCACCCGTCACGGCGGCACACTCACCATCACCAACGCCCCGGACAAGGAGGGCGGCTGCCTCGTCATCATCACCCTCCCCATCGGGGCCGCAAAGTAGTATACAAAGAGGAGAATCACCTTGAAAGACGCTAAATCCTGCAATTTTAAAACCTCCATCGGCGGTCAGGCCCTCATTGAAGGCATCCTGATGCGCGGGCCGAAGAAGCAGGCCATCGTCTGCCGCACGGCGGACGGGCTTGTGGAAAAGATCGAAGACCTCAAGTTCATCAAAGACCGCTATCCCATCCTGGGCTGGCCGCTCATCCGCGGCTGCGCCATCTTCCTCAGCTCCATGATCAACGGCATGCAGGCCCTGACCTATTCGGCAAGCCTCGTCCCGCTGGAGGAGCAGGGAGAGCCCGACAAGCTCGACCAGTGGATCGAGAAGCATTTTTCCGAAGAGAAGGCCAAGGACATCATCATCGGCGTGGCCGTCGTGCTCGGCATCGCGCTGAGCCTGTTCCTGTTCATCTTCCTGCCCGCCCTGATCGTGAGTCTCATCAAGCCCCTGACGGAGAGCCTGTTTGTCCGCAACATCGCCGAGGGCCTGACCCGCGTCATTATTCTGCTGGCCTATATGAAGGCCGTCACCTTCACCCCGGACGTCAAGCGCCTCTTCTCCTATCACGGGGCGGAGCACAAGACCATCTTCTGCTATGAGCACGGCAAGCCCCTCACGGTGGAGAACGTGCGGCCCGAGTCCCGCTTCCACCCCCGCTGCGGCACCAGCTTCCTGCTGGTCGTCGTGGTGGTGAGCATCCTGGTCAACTCCGTGGTGCGCGTCCAGAACACCTGGGCCCGCATGGGGTTCCATCTGCTGCTCCTGCCCGTGGTGGTCGGGATCAGCTATGAGATCAACCGCTGGTGCGGCCTGCACGACAACTGGCTGTCCGCGGCGCTGTCCGCGCCGGGCAAGTGGCTGCAGCGCATCACCACCAACGAGCCGGACGACAGCATGATCGAGTGCGCCATCCGCGCCATCGAGCTGGTCATTCCCGAAGAACAGGGCAGCGACGCCTGGGGGAGCTGATACCATTTGAAAACCTATAACGAACTGTATATCACCACCCGCAACACCCTCAAGCGCAGCGGCATCGAGGCCTACGCGCTGGAGGCGCGGGTTCTGGTCGCCTCTGCCGCGGGCAAGACCGTGCCGCAGCTTCTGCGGGATCTGAGTCTCTACACCACCGAGCCGGTGGAGGAAAAGGTCGCCGGGTATACCGCGCGCCGCCTGCAGGGGGAGCCGGTGGCCTACATCACGGGCGACTGGGAGTTCTACGGCCTGCCCATGAAGGTGACAAAGGATGTGCTCATCCCCCGCAGCGACACCGAACTGCTGGTCGATCTTGCCAAGGAGGCGCTGACCGGCTGGCGCATGGACGCGCGGGTGCTCGACCTCTGCTGCGGCAGCGGCTGCATCACCTGTGCCATCGGGCATGAGCTGCCCGCGACAAAGCTCGTGGCGGTCGATCTCAGCGCCAGCGCACTGGAGATCTGCCGCGCAAACGTCAATCTCAACCGCCTGACCACCCGCGTCATCTGCATGCAGGCGGACGCCACCTCCTCCCCTCCGCTGGGGATCGGGAGCTTTGACCTCATCGTCTCCAATCCCCCGTATATCGAGAGCGGCGAGATCGCAAAGCTCGACCGCTCGGTGAAGGATTACGAGCCGATGTGGGCGCTCGACGGCGGGAAGGACGGTCTGCGCTTTTACAAGGCGATCATCAAGCACTGGAAATCCCTCCTGCGCCCCGAGGGTCTGCTGATCTTCGAGGTGGGCGAGGGTCAGGCCGGGACGGTGGCCGACATGCTGATGGCCGCGGGCTTTGCCGCGACCAGCATCCACCAGGACGCGAGAGGCGTGGACCGCGCCGTCGTCGGACGGATGTGAGACAGTGTGGAGTGTGGAGAGTGGAGAGTGGAGTTATGGTGTCCGCTTCGCGGACTTGATAAAATAATGTGCCATAGAATTTGGCAGATGGGAGTAGAACATGGCTGAAAAGAAAAAGGTTCCCGCGGTCGTCGCGCCGGTCAACGCCGACAAGAAGAAGGCGCTGGAGACCGCGATCGCGAAGATTGAAAAGGATTATGGCAAAGGCACCATCATGCGCCTCGGCGACGACATCTCCGTGAACGTGGAGGCGCTGTCCACAGGCTCCCTGTCCCTCGACCTCGCGCTCGGCATCGGGGGCATCCCCAAGGGCCGCATCGTGGAGATCTACGGCCCCGAGGCCAGCGGCAAGACTACCCTCGCCCTGCATGCGGTGGCCTCCGCCCAGAAGGCCGGGGGCGACGCCGCCTATATCGACGTGGAGCACGCGCTGGAGCCCGCCTACGCCCGCGCCCTGGGCGTGGACATCGACAGCCTGCTCATCTCCCAGCCCGACACCGGCGAACAGGCGCTGGACATCGCCGAGTCCCTGGTGCGCTCCGGCGCGGTGGACGTGGTGGTGGTCGACTCCGTCGCGGCGCTGATCCCGCGCGTGGAGCTGGAGGGCGAGGTCGGCGACACCGTCGTCGGCGCGCTGGCAAGGCTCATGAGCCAGGCCATGAGAAGGCTCGCGGGCGCCATCTCCAAAAACAACTGCACCGTCATTTTCATCAACCAGCTCCGCCAGAAGATCGGCGTCATGTACGGCAACCCCGAGACCACGCCCGGCGGACTGGCCCTCAAATACTACGCCTCCGTGCGCATCGACGTGCGCCGCATCGAGACCCTGAAGGTCGGCGGTGAGATGGTGGGCAACCGCACCCGCGCCAAGGTCGTCAAAAACAAGGTCGCGCCCCCCTTCCGGGAGGCGGAGTTTGACATCATGTACGGCGAGGGTATCTCCAAGATCGGTGAGATCGTGGATCTCGGCGTGAAGCTGGAGATCATCGACAAGGCGGGCGCGTGGTTCACCGTGAACGGCCAGCGCATCCAGGGCCGCGACAGCGTCAAGGCCTACCTGCAGGAGAATCCCGAAATCTGCGACCAGATCGAGCAGCAGATCCGCGACAACGCCCACAAGCTCATGAGCCCACAGGCCATGAAGGCCGCCCAGGCCGCGGGCCGCGCCAATATTCCCGCGGTGGACGTGAGCGCGGCGGACTTTGAGGAGGACTGAGCCTCCCTTGCGCATCACATCCCTGAAACAGACCTCTCCCAGCCGCGTCACGGTCTGTCTGGACGACGGCGCGGAGATCAGATCCACCCTCACGGCGGTGACGGAGCTGCGGCTCTTCACCGGGCGGGAGCTGGATGATACGGATTTGGAAGCGCTTATCTGCGAATCCCGGCGCGCCCTGGCGCGGGAGAAGGCGCTGGAGCTTGTTTCGCAGCGGCAGATGTCGGCAAAGGAGCTGGCCAAAAAGCTGCGGGACAAGGGCTTTGACGGGGAGACGGCGGATTACTGCACGGCCTGGGCAGCCCGGCGCGGCTTTCTGGACGAGGAGCACTATGCCGCCGCCATCGTCCGCCACTACGCCGCCAAAGGCTACGGCGAGGGCCGCGTCCGGCAGGAGCTCATCCGCCGCGGCGTTCCGAGAGAGCTCTGGGAGGACGCCCTCTCCGCCATGCCGGAGGATACGTCGAAGCTCGACCGCTATATCGCCTCGCGCCTGAAAAACCCCGAGGATCGGGACGAAGTGCGAAAGCTCTCGGCCTCCCTGTTTCGCCGCGGCTATGCGGCAGAGGAGATCCGCAGCGCGCTGGATCGTTTCCGCGCGGCGTATGAATACGAGGATTGAACCATGGAAAAAAGCTTTGCAATGATCTCGCTGGGCTGTGCCAAGAACCTGGTCAACAGCGAGCAGATGCTGTATTTGATGAGCGAGGCGGGCTTCACGCTCCTGCCCGACCCCGACGGCGCGGATCTGGTGATCGTGAATACCTGCGGCTTTATCGACGCTGCCAAGTCCGAGGCCATCGACAACATCCTCGAAATGGCGGAGCTCAAGAAGGCAGGCAGGCTCGGCGGTCTGATCGTCACCGGCTGCCTTGCCGAGCGCTACAAGGATTCGATCCTTGCGGAGCTGCCGGAGATCGACGCGGTGCTCGGCGTGGGCAGCTTCAAGGACATTGTCGCCGCCGCCAACGCCGTCATGGAGCGCCGCACCCTCAGCCTCTTCGGGGATCAGAGCGCCCCGATCGACGAGCTGCCGCGCGTCGTCACCACCGGCCCGGGCTGGGCCTGGCTGCGCATCGCCGAGGGCTGCGACAACTTCTGCGCCTTCTGCGCCATCCCCTTTATCCGGGGCCGGTATCGCTCCCGGACGATGGAGAACATTCTGGAGGAAGCCCGGGATCTCGCGGCCCACGGGGCGAAGGAGCTCATCGTCATCGCCCAGGACATCACCCGTTACGGTACCGACCTCTACGGAAAGCGGATGCTGGCGGAGCTGTGCAGGCGGCTTTCTGAGATCGAGGGCGTGGAGTGGCTGCGCCTGCACTATCTCTATCCCGATCAGTTTGACGACGAGCTGATCGAAGAGATCGCGTCAAACGACAAAATCGTCAAGTATCTGGATATCCCGATCCAGCATATCAATAATACGATTCTCAAACGCATGAACCGCCGCGGCACCGGCGGGGAGATCCGCGCGCTGTTCAAAAAGCTGCGTGAGCGCATCCCCGGCCTTGTCCTGCGCACCAGCCTCATTGCGGGGCTCCCCGGCGAGGACGAGGCGGCGTTTGAGGAGCTGTGCGAATTCCTCCGCGAGGCCCGCATCGAGCGCGTCGGGGTCTTCCCCTTCTCCCCGGAGGAGGGTACGCCCGCAGCGAAGATGGAGCATGTCGACTTTGAGGAGGCCCGGCGCCGCGCCGACCTGATCCTCGAGCTGCAGGCCCCGATCATGGAGGACTTCTGTCAGTCCCTTGTCGGCAAAACCCTCGATGTGCTGTGCGAGGGCTTTGATGAGGAGAGCGGGCTGTGGGTCGGCCGCTCCTGGGCCGACTCCCCGGAGATCGACGGTCAGGTGCTTTTTGACGGCCCGGGCCGCGAGGGGGAGATCCAGCCTGTTACGATCGAAAGCACGGAGGACGGTCTGCTCTGCGGGCATCTGAAGGAGGGCGAACAATGAATACCACAGCCACCAAAATCACCTTGCTGCGCGTGGCCATGATCCCCGTGTTCCTGGTGCTTGCCTACACGGATCACCGGATCATCGCGACGGTCGTCTTTATCCTTGCCAGTCTCAGCGACCTTCTGGACGGCTACATCGCCCGGCATTACAACCAGGTCTCCAATTTCGGCAAGTTCATGGATCCGCTGGCGGACAAGATCCTGGTGCTGTCGGCCATGTGCTTTCTGGTGGAGAAGGGGCAGATGCCCGGCTGGGTCATGGCGATCGTCCTGTTCCGGGAATTCGCGGTGTCCGGCCTGCGCCTCGTCGCGGCAGAAAAGCAGCGCGTCATCGCCGCCGCCTGGTCCGGCAAGGTCAAGACCACCTGTACCATGGTGGGCCTGTGCTTCATGCTGGTCTTCACCCAGTACCCGTGGCTGGATATGCTCGTCTCCGCCGTCATCCTGATTACCACCGTATATTCCGGCGTCGAATACTTCCTGAAGAACAAAGACGTATTCAAAGACGCCGACTGAGACTCATAGATTTGCCTGTAAGGAGAGATATTGATGATCCTGTACAATTCCGCCTCCCGCAAACGCGAGGAGTTCGTCCCCAACCATCCCGACATCGTCAAGATGTACACCTGCGGCCCCACGGTCTACCACTTCGCGCACATCGGCAATCTCCGCTCCTACATCATGGAGGATATTCTGGAGAAGTACCTGCGCTACGCCGGCTACAACGTCAAGCGCGTCATGAACATCACCGACGTCGGCCACCTCACCTCCGACGCCGACGAGGGCGAGGACAAGATGCTCAAGGGCGCCAGGCGCGAGCACAAGACCGTCATGGAGATCGCGAAGTTCTATACCGATGCCTTCTTTGACGACTGCCGCAAGCTCAACATCAAGACGCCCGACGTGGTGGAGCCCGCCACCCATTGCATCGACGAGTACATCAAGATCATCACGAAGCTTATGGACACGGGCTACGCCTATTTTGCCGGCGGCAACGTGTATTTCGACACCTCGAAGCTGGAGCGCTACTATATCTTCAACGACTTTAAGGAAGAGGATCTGAACGTCGGCGTGCGCGAGGGCGTCGAGGAGGATACCAACAAGCGCAACAAGAACGACTTTGTGCTGTGGTTCACCAAGTCCAAGTTCGAGGATCAGGCCCTCAAGTGGGATTCCCCCTGGGGCGTGGGCTATCCGGGCTGGCACATCGAGTGCTCCGGCATCTCCATGAAGCACCTGGGCGAGGATCTGGATATCCACTGCGGCGGCATTGACAATGCCTTTCCCCACCACACCAACGAAATCGCCCAGTCCGAGTCCTATCTCGGCCATCACTGGTGCAATTATTGGATGCATGTCCTCCACCTGAATACCACTTCCGGTAAAATGAGCAAGTCCAGCGGCGAGTTCCTTACCGTCTCCCTGCTGGAGGAGAAGGGCTACGATCCCCTCGCCTACCGCTTCTTCTGCCTGCAGAGCCACTACCGCAAGAGCCTGGTCTTCTCCTGGGAGAACCTGGACAACGCCCAGGGCGCGTACAACAAGCTCATCGCCCGCGTCGCGTCCCTCAAGCCCGGCGACGGCGAGGTCGACAAGGCCGCCTTCGACGAGCTTGACAAGAAGTTCCGCGCCGCCATGGACAACGACCTCAACTCCTCCCTTGCGGTCACCGCGCTCTATGACGTGCTCAAGGCCAAAACCAACGACGAAACCAAGCTCGCGGCCATCGGCGCTTTTGACACGGTGCTGAGCCTGAGCCTTCTTGAGAAGGCCGCCGTCAAGCGCGAGGAGCTCAAGAAGGAGCAGCTTGCCGCCGGAGCCTTCACGATCCTTTCCGAGTCCGGCGAGGCCGATCCTGAGATCGAGGCGAAGATCCAGGCGCGCCAGGACGCGAAGAAGGCAAAGAACTTCGCCGAGGCCGACCGTATCCGCGATGAGCTCAAGGCCGCCGGGATCGAGCTCACCGACATCCCCCACGGGGCGAAGTGGAAGAGAATCTGATCAGATAAGCACACAGCGCCGCACGAAATCGTGCGGCGCTGAAAAATTTGTTCCTCCTATTCCCCATACGGATACGTCGACTGGCGATCCAGCGGGTAATAGGTATAGTTGCTGTTCACGGGCCGCTCCCCTCTGCCGAGGGCCCAGTCGATCATGCCGTATTCGATGGCGTCGGTAATGATGCCGTAGTGTCCGCCGCCCGCACATTCCACGACGGTGACGTCGTTTCCGTGGGCGACCATGAGGGCGATGGCGCGTTTGTTCATGCCCACGCCGCCGAACTCGAACAGGTAAAAACGGGTTCCGGCCTTCGCCGCGCTGCCGCACTGTTCGGGCGTCATGACATGGCTCTCCACCTCCCAGTGCATGCCGGCGTCGAAGGTCAGCACCTTGTCCGTTTTAACGCCGTAGCTGTCATAGAGGATCGCCGCGCCCTGGCAGGCGGTATAAGCGCCCATGCTGGCCCCGCAGAGGACGAGATCGTGCAGAAAGACGTTGTTTTCCAGCGCGGCCTGCTCCAGCGCGCGCCAGGAATCCTCCACCTTGTCCGCCACATGGCCGTAGCCGTTGGCGTAGCAGAGCAGCATGATGGCGTTCGGCGGATCGGGCGCGTAGACATACTCCGTGAGGTAGTTGTTCGCTAGCGCCTCGTCGTAGCCGCCGGGATAGAAGATCATGCAGGTGGTCTCCGGCCCCGCGTCCTTGGGGACGTAGATCAGGCCGAGGCGGTGGTAGTACAGCGTTCCCTTGCCGAGGTCATAGCCCGCGTACTCGGAATAGCGCACCGGCTCATCCGTCCCCTCCGCCATGGCGACGATGCGGCTGAGACAGCGCCGCTTCAGGCTCTCGCTGTCGCGGTAATCGCCCAGCTCGTTCCAGCGCTGCACCGCCTCGTCCATGCGGCAGGCGTAGGTCGCCTCCAGCGCACGGTCGTAGAGCGTGTCCCGGTATTCGATGATCCGCTCCGCCGCGCCGGGATAGTCCGGAAGCGTCCCCATCAGGGAGATCGCCTCCGAATAACGCCCCCGCTTCGCGTAGTCCTCCGCCCTGCGGAAATCACATTCCCGCGCGCGCAAGGCCGCGTCGCCGTAATCGCCGAGGGCGAGAAAGGCTTCCTTTGCGCCCAGGAAGTCGCCGCCCTGAAGCTGCGCTTCCGCCGCCCGGTAGTCTTCCTCGTTTTTCAGGCGCAGCAGCTGCGCATCACAGGCGCGCGTCTCATCTTCAAGGCCGAGCGCAATGAACGCCTCCCGCGCCTTGGCATACTCGCCGGCCGCGTAAAAAGTCTTCGCGTTTTCAACGGCCGCCTGAAACTGCCGCTCATTCCGGATCTGCCAGACCTTGAGGCCTCCGAGCAGAATCAGCGCAAGCGCCAGCAGCGTCACCAGCACAGCTAAAATTCGTTTGATTGTTCCGCTCAAGCTTTTTCTCCCCGTTCCGAAAGGTCAGGCTGCAGGGCGTCTGTATCCGGGAACGGATACAACAAGCCTGCCCCTTCTGTTCATAATATTGTTAACATAACTCATGCTCGTTTTTCGCTGCGGGCTGTCGCCGGCCAAGCAGCAGGCGGCTTATGGACGTTTATTGTACAGCCCTGCGTCCTGTAATGCAAGCCTTTCTTTCAATATACGGCTCCCCGGGGGGTGAAAACGCCCCTGATCCTCCCGCTTAGCCATTGCGGGAATCCGGCCGTTTTCCCGGGTCCGTTTTATTAAAGCTTTGAACATTTTTAAAAAAACAACACATATGCAGATTCAACGCTTGTTTTTTATCTCTCAGTATGCTATACTTCTATAGTCTTATACTATAGTTATTTTTGCTGTCGATCATGACTTTTTATTTCGATTGTATAATGGAGATAGGCACATGTGGGAATCGAACAGAACCAAGGTAATCATTGGCAACATATTCATTATTCTTGCAATCCTTGCGATTGTGGGCGGTCTTGTCTTCGCCATGCTCAGAATCCGTGAGATCAACAAAATACAGGATGAGGAATTGACGGAGCTGTACGTCCAGCAGAAGCAGGTTCAGAATGAGCAGCGGCAGGAGCCGTCCGCCACGATCCAGGCGGAATACGAGAAGGATCTGGCGACCATCGCGGAATACATGCCGGGCATTGTCTGCTGGGGCGACGGCACGACGGCGGCCGCTTCCGGCGCGCTGAACTATCCTTACGTGCTGCAGACGTACATCAACAATTATATCTGCGATATCTATAATTTCAGCAGCACGATTGAGAACGCGGCGGATCTCCCCCGTTTTAACTGGAAAGATTATAAGGTGAGCATTCCGGTCGTGAACATGGGCGCCGGCAAGGAGTCCAGCTATACAATTAGCGGCCGGGCGGGTACGATCCCCTATGTCGTAGGCGAGGATATGGTCGTTCCCGCGGATTGCGAACCTGTTCCGATCATTTTGAAAACAGCCGGCAAGGAGTATACCTATGTTACGCCGCTGACCGGCGGCGATGTGGGCGTCAATCCTGTGGTCATCAACGGAATCGAGGGGCGTCTGTCCATCAATTCGGAGGCCTATAGTTACGACGGCACGCTCAAATATACGTTTACCAGGTCAACGCCCGGCGCCGAGGCTGCCATCCCGGCCGGCTCCGTAATTGATACCGCCGGCAAGGATCTGTATAAGGATTATATTCACGTCGTCCTGATGGGCGTCTACGGCGAGTATACGGGCGCTGACGATCTTGTTCAGCAGACGAAAACGCTTCTTGAAAGACAGACTAAGAACAGCGACCGTTTCATCGTCCTCGGTCCCTATATCAACGCCCAGTACGGCGCTTCCACCTATGAGCTTGACGCGATCGATACGGCCATGCTGCGAACCTTCGGCAACCGCTATATCAGTATCCGCAAATATCTCGCAGGCGACGGTTATCCGGACGCCGGGATCAGCCCCACCGGAGAGGACAAGTACTACATTGCGCAGAACATTGTTCCGCCGAGCTTCAAGGTCTCCTCTCACAGCGAAGAGCTCAACAGCCGCGCGCACAAGCTGATCGGCAAGCTGATTTACAACCGTATGCAGAGTCTCGGATATTTCGATGAGATCAATGACGAGCTCAATATCAACGAAACGACAAAGGCCATCTTGAAGGACGATCCCTCCTACTTCGACAGGATCATCGGCAACATCCTGAATTAAGACGAAATTCGTACCATTCCACTGTAATCAGGAGGACATATGAATACGAAACAGGAAGAGTTTGAAATTGACTTATTTAAGCTTATCAAGTTTCTCTGGAGCAAGTCGCTGGTCATTATTTTGATTGCTCTGTTGGTTGGTTCCCTTGTGTTCGGGGCGACATACCTGTTTATCACCCCTACCTATGAGGCGACCGCATCTTTCTATGTCAACAACAGCTCGGTCTCTTTGGGTTCGGCAAGGTTGACAATTAATGCCTCTGAGCTGTCCGCTTCCAACAATCTGGTCTATACTTACGTTTTTATTCTAAAATCCAGAACAACGCTCGAGGACGTTATCGCAAAGGCTGATCTTCCATACACCTATAAAATTCTCAGCAAAATGATTGAGGCGAAGCCGGTCACCAACACCGCCGCGTTCAACGTAACCGTCACCAGCGAAAGCCCGACGGAATCGGAACTGATCGCCAATACGATCGCCGAGGTTCTGCCAGAGCGCATCTCCGAAATCGTCGACGGAAGCAATGTAAAAATTGTCGACTATGCCATTGTGCCCTCCGGTCGTTCCGCGCCCAGCTTTACCAAGAATACTTTGATCGGCTGCATCATCGGTGGTTTACTCGCTGTCGCCATTATCACGATTCGATTCCTGATCGCCGAGCAGAACGACGTGGTCATTCACTCCGCCGATGAGCTGCGCGAGATGTACCCCGATGTTCCCGTTCTCACCCTGATACCGGACATGCGCCTGTCTGAGAAAAAAGGATACTATTACTCCTCCTATTACGGAGGGGATAAAAACGCCAAGGAGGCTTGAGCTTAAATGGACGAAAACAATAAAAACAAGCACAAGTCTTCCGGGAAAAAAGGTCTTGTCGGAGAGAATCTGAGTTTTTCCGCGAAAGAGGCGTTCAAGCGTCTGCGCACCAGCATCGTACAGCGGTTTCCCGACGGCGATGAACCCGGACATATCATCGGTGTTACGAGCGCCCAGCCCACTGAGGGCAAAAGCACCGTTGCGCTGAATCTTGCGTATTCTCTTGCCGAGCTTGGCAAGCGCGTGCTTCTCGTCGACGCGGATATGCGCCGATCCTCCATCCATGTAAAGCTTGATCTGGAAAAGGATCCCGGATTGAGCGATTTGATGGCGGGCGCAAATGACATCAACGCTTCGATCCGGAAATATCAGAGCAGCAGCACCTCTGCCGCATTTGACGTCATTCCCGGCGGTACCCTCCCCTCCAACCCCTCGGAGATTCTCACCTCCAAGCGTATGGCATCCTTCCTTATTACGCTGGCCGGCGCTTATGATTACGTCATTCTTGACCTGCCGCCCGTCGGAGTCGTTACAGACGCTGTCACCATTGCGCCGCAGACCGACGGCATCGTCTTTGTCGTCCGTGAGAACAATTGCCCGCGTGGTCTGCTTTCGGACTGTGTCAATCAGCTTCGAGACGCCAAGGCCACGATTCTCGGCTTTGTCATGAACGGCGCGCTGGAAGGCTCCGGCAAGAAGTACGGTTACGGAAAAAAATATGGCGGGTATTACGGAAACTACGGCGGATATTACGGGAATTATCATTCATGATTGATTTTCATTCGCATTTTCTTCCTGCCATTGACGACGGGTCCGACTGCCTGAACACCAGTCTCTCCATGCTGCGCGAAAGTCGTGAACAAGGTGTTGATCTGATTTTTGCCACACCGCATTTTTACGCGGATATGGATGACCCCGAGAGCTTTCTCGCCCGACGGGATCAGGCATTCTCGCAGTTGAAGCTGGCAATGGCTGAAGACGGCGGAGATTTTCCGCAGATCCTTCTGGGCGCGGAGATTCTGTATTTCCCGGGAATGAGTGTGGCCGAAGAACTCTATGAAATGCGAATGGGTCAGTCTCCCCTGCTGCTGATCGAACCTCCCATGCTCCCGTGGAGTGAAACCATGCTTGATGAGATAGAACAGACGGGGAAAAATCTCCGCTGCATTCCGGTTATCGCTCATGTGGATCGGTATGCCCGTATGCTGCGTGACGACACGGTTTTTGATAAAGCCTTTGACAGGCATTTTCTGGTTCAGGTCAATGCGAATTTCTTTATTCACGCCGATTCATCAAAGCTTGCGCTGCAATATCTCAGTGAGGAGCGTATCCACTTCATCGGCTCCGACTGTCATGATATGGATCGGCGTGCCCCGAACATGGGCCCCGCCTCCGTTCTGATCGCGGAGGCCGGTCTGGAAGAGCAGCACATCAGGCTGGATTCCCGTTTGTTAGACTTTCTATCCGAATATACATGAAAAACGTCTTGGAAAAGTGATGAGCTTTTCCAAGACGTTATCATTTATGCTTTTTGTTCCAGCTTCTTCAAAAGCTCCTGATTCTGGCGTTTCAGCTCCTCGTTTTGCGCTTCGAGCTCGTTGAGCTTTTCGCTGACAGGCTCGAGCTGTTTTTTCAGCTCCTTTCCCATCGCCGCGCGGTAGCTCCGCATCTGATTTGCGTTTTTGATCATGGACACAGCCATCGCGCAGCCGATCGCGCCGATCCCGACTTTTTTAAGATTCGTCGGCCTGACGAGCCATCCGATCACACGGAGCGTCTTCTGATCCACGGGCAGCTGCTCCACCAGCGCCTGCTCCGCGCGCACCGCAAGCGCATTTTTAGCTTTGTTTTCTATCAGCTTTTTCAACATGGTTCTTCCTCCTGTTTTATTACTCCGGCAATTATACATCCGCAAATTACCGCTGACCCGGTATTGCCGGAGTAATAATTGCCATGCTTTTCGGTTGCCCCGTAAGGGGCGAGGTTATTGTGCGTAAGCCAATACGGTCAACACTGTGTAAACCGCGCTCAGTCCGAGCAGCAGCAGACCCTGCTTCATGCGGTGCTCCGTGAGGAGGCCGACAAATTCCCGAACCGCCGCGTTGGGCCAGAAATACCACCTGGTCGGCGCGCCCATCCCGAGGGCCCGCATCTTGACCCGCCGCGCCTTCAGCCCTGCGCGGAAGACATGATAGTTCGTGGTAAAGAAGGCCACCTCTCCCCCGCCGGCTTCCTCGATGATCTTTTTGGAAAAGCGCATGTTCTCCGCCGTGTCGGTGGACTTGTCTTCCATCAGGATCCTCTCTTCCGGGATCCCGTTTTTGAGCAGATAGTCCCGCATGGACGCGGCCTCGGACTGCACCTCATCCGGGCCCTGCCCGCCGGAGACAACAAAGCGGGGCGCCTTTCCGGTCTCCCGGATCTGCCGTTCGTAAAAGCTCAGCGCCGTGTCCAGACGCCCCCGCAGCAGCGGGGTCGGCGTGCCGTCCTTTTTGATGCCGCAGCCGAGCACGATCAGAAAATCCTTGTCCGGCTCGGGGATATAGCGCGCCGCAATCGTGTCCGCAATGATCGCGCCGAGGATCATGCACTCAAAATACAGATAGAAAGCAGCCAGCAGGTTCACGATCAGATTCGCCGCCAGGCTACCCTTCCCGGTTGTGGCGCTGTACAGATCCAGCAGCGCGATCACGACGGCGCCGGCAATGATCAGAAAGGCGAGAAGAATGCCGAGTATGTTCACGAAGCGCCCGCCCTCATGCCGGATCAGGGATACGTTCGAGACGAAAAGGGCAATTGAAAAGGCGATCAGCAGCGGCATGGTCAGAAGGATGTAGTTCTTCGCGGAATGCACCAGCGTAAACAGCATCTCCACGGCCTTGTAACCGCCCGGGTCATGAAAACAGCGGATCGTGATATAGGCGTGGGTCAGAAACAGGAACAGGACAAAGAGCGCAAAGCCCGGATAGAGAATGGTATTATAGGAATAGGGATTATACTGGAGCTGTCTGAAAAAGGCCCGCAGCAGGAGAACGATCACCGCGGCGAAGTACAGCGTGAGAAGCAGGTTTCCCCACTTAAGGCGCGTATCCTCCCCGCCGAAGGCCGCAAGGAGCCCCAGGCCCACGAGCAAAACGGCGCTGAGCACGGCAATGTTGTAGAGCTTCGGTTTTTTTGTTCTGGCGTTGAACTTCATCATATTTCTCATCCGACGAAAAAAGCGGCAGGCCGCACAAACAGAACTGCCCGGCGGGATCAAATCCCGCCGGGTTTGTTCATTCAGGGCATATTCCGGTATCCCGCGGCATAGGCGCCGCGGGGCGCGCTGCTCTCCTGCGCGCTGAGCGGAAGATTGGGATCGCCTTCCCGCTCATGCATCATTTTTTTCACGAGTCTCACGAACCAGGAATCTCTGTCCAGGCCATCTGCCTGGTCATAGATGCTCTGCCCGCCGCAGACCGCGTCGAGGAAGTCGTCGTCCAGGAGCAGTTGCCCAGCTTTTGTCATGGTTTTTTCGTTTTCCATTCCATTCAACTCCTGTCTTTCAGGAATGCACGGCTTCCGTCGGGACGTCCAGGCGCTGACGCGCGACAAGCTCGGCAAAGAAGCCGTTTTTCGCGATCAGCTCATCGTATGTGCCGTCCTCCGTGATGTGGCCCTTGTCGAGCACCAGGATGCGGTCGCAGTTGCGGATGGTGGACAGGCGGTGCGCGATGACGATGCGCGTGCACTTGAGATTGTCCAGCGCGTCGGAAACCTGCTTCTGCGTCTTGTTGTCGAGCGCGGAGGTCGCCTCGTCGAAAATCAGGATCTTCGGCTTGGGCGCCACGGCGCGCGCGATCATGAGGCGCTGCTTCTGTCCGCCGGAGATGCCGCCCGCGCCCTCGGAGATAATGGTCTGCATCCCCATGGGCATGGCGCGGATATCGTCGGCGATGCCCGCCATCTCAGCGGCGGCCCAGGCGTCGTCCAGCGTGAGCTGGGGCGCGGAAATCACGATGTTGGAATAGATATCCCCCTGGAAAAGGCTGCCGTCCTGCATCACGACGCCGATCTTGCGGCGCAGGGAGCGCAGATCCAGCTTGGACATATCCTTGCCGTCATAGTAGATGGCGCCTCTCTCCGGCGCCTCGAAGCCGAGCAGCAGACGGATCAGCGTGGACTTGCCGCAGCCGGTCTTGCCGACGATGGCGACATACTCCCCCGCCTTGATCTTGAGGCTCATGCCGTCCACCACATAGGGCATGGTGTCCGTGTAGCGGAAATAGACGTTGGAAAGCTCGATATTGCCGGAAAGCGAGGTGACCATCGTCTTGTTCTCGGAGGATTCCGGCTCCGTCTGGAGGATAGGCTCGGCCATCTCGAGGATGGGCTTGATCTGCGCTACGGAGAGGGCGATCCCGGCCAGGGCGGAGAACGCGCCGGAAACCATGCCGTAGGCACCGTTGAAGGCGATGTACTCCGAGGGGCTGACATTGGTCTTCACCGCGATATAGTACAGGATAATGGTGCCCGCCAGACTCACGGCGGTGGAGATGGCCCCGTTGACCTTCAAAAACAGCGGCGGATTATAGCTGTACTCCGCGGCCTTGGAATAGGCGTCCGCCCAACGGGCGAAAGCGCGCTTTTCCGCGCCGGCGACCTTGACCTTCTGGACGCCGGAGATCAGCGCGAAGCTGACGCCGCTTTCCTTGGCGCCCAGCTCCATGATCTGCTTGCTGATGCGCATCTGCATGAAGGAGCTGATAAGGCTGACGGCGAGGGACGCCGCGGTGATGAGCAGCGCCGGCACCACCAGCGCGGGGGCATAGTGGAAGATCTGCGTAATGTACAGCAGACTCATCAGGGAGCTCAGGCCCGTGGAAAAGACGCCGCCCAGCAAAAGCGTACAGAGCTGATTGACGGAATTCATACGGCTGGATAGTTCACCGGAGGAGTATTTTCGGAAGAAGTTTGCCGGCAGATTCAAAAGGCGCATGATCATGGCCGCTTCCACCGACAGGGAGGTCTTGATCTCCATGCGGCTCATGAAAAGCTCACGCGAGATATTGATCAGCTGGCTGGAGATAATGGAGCAGAGCATGAACACCGCCGTGCCCAGCAGGAGCATGCGGTTCCCGCTGTTCAGCACAAAGCCGGTCAGCACGCGGGTGATGGGCGTGGCGACCATGCCGAAGAGCGTGACCAGCAGCGTCAGCCCGATCAGCGAGACGTAGTCGCCGATATCCAGGCAGTCGGTGAGATACTTGATCAGATCGGAGATGCCGAGCTTCTTCAGCGGCATCGGCCGATAGAAGCAGATCGCCTCCTGATCGAACTGGGCGGCGCTATGCTTGTCGAGCTTGCATTTTTTCTCGGTGGCAGGGTCGCGGAACCAGTAGCCCATGAAGGGCTTGGGCAGCAGTGCGACGGGCAGACCGTCCTCCTTCCGGAAGGCGATCATGGGGCCGTAGGCGTCCTTGTACCAGCCCTCCTCCAGCTTCACCCCGCGGCGCATGATGCCGTGGGGACGCAGGCAGAACTCCAGCGCTTCGTCCGCGTCGTGGATGGACTCGGGGATCTCCACGGGTTTTGCGTGATAGTATTTCAGAATATCGTCGATGGCGGCCTTGGTGACAATGCGCTGGTCATCGAGGTTGCCCGCCTTCTGTTTGCCGAGGACGACGGAGGCCATGCGGAAAATGGATTCCTCAAAGGTCTCCTGATCGCTCAGTTTGCGCTGTCGGATTTGTTCGTCAAACCATCCCATTTTCCACACCTCCTCAGTCGCTGGATATGAGCTCTGTATAATAGCCGCCCTTGGCGAAGAGCTCATCGTGGGTGCCGCGCTCGATCACCTTGCCCTTGTCCAGGACAATGATCTCGTCGCAGTCGCGGATGGTGGAGAGACGGTGGGCAATCACGATGCAGGTGATGCCGCGGTCCTTGACCGCCTTGACGAGCTCAAACTCGGTCTTGGCGTCCAGGGCGGAGGTGGCCTCATCCATGATGATGACGGAGGGATCCTGCGCGAGGACGCGGGCGATCTCAATACGCTGGCGCTGACCGCCGGAGAGATCCTTGCCGCCCTCGGTGAGCATGCCGTAGAAGCCGCCGTCACGGGCCATGATATCGTCGTAGATCTGGGCGTCACGCGCCGCGAGGATCATTTCAAAATCCTCGATGGAGTTGTCCCACATCTTGATATTGTTGGCAATGGTATCCTCAAAGAGCACGATGTCCTGATCCACCACGGCCACCGAGCCGGTGAACACGCCGCGGTCGATGGCGGACATGGGCTTGCCGTCGAAGAGGATCTCCCCGCTCCAGGGCTGATACAGGCCGGAGATCAGCTTGGAGAGCGTGGACTTGCCGCAGCCGGAGGTTCCGACGAAGGCCACGCGGCTGCCCGGCTTCATGGACATGGAGAAATTCTCGATCAGGGGCTTGCCGAGGCGGGAGTAGCCGAAGCTGACGTTTTTCAGCTCCACCGCGCCGGAGAGCTTGGAATAGTCCGCGCCCTCCACCAGCGGGCTGTCGCTGTAGTTCGGATCCAGCGGATACTCCATGACGTCCTCGACGCGCTCCATCGACGTGCGCATTTCCTGAATGGTCTGGCCGGCGCTGACCAGGGTCATGGCCGGGGACATGAAGGAGCTTAAAAAGCCCTGGAAGGCCATGATCGCGCCGAGGGTGAACTCGCCCTTCATGCACAGCCCCACGCCGATCACCAGGACGGCGGCGTTGGCGACGGCGGACAGAAAGCTCGGAATCGTGCCGAGGTATTGGTTCAGCTTTGCATACTTTACCTTCTGCGTGTTGACCGAAGCCTGGTAGCCCGCCCATTTCTGGAAGTAGCCGTTTTCGGCGCCGCTGGATTTGATGGTCTCCACCATCTGGATGCCGGACACCGTGGCCGAGGCCAGCTTGCCGGCGTCGCGCATCTGGACGCGGGTGATGTTCACGCGCTTTTTGGAGATGATCTGGGAGACCAGCAGGTTCAGCACCACCGTCACAAGTCCGACACAGGTGAGAACGACGCTCATCCGCAGCATCACGAAGAGATAGAAGAACATCATGATCGTGTTGAGCAGCAGCGGCGTCAGCGTGTTCACCAGGGTCGAGGCGATGCTTGCGTTGGTGGACTGGCGCTGGAGGATGTCGCCCGCCATGCGCTGGGAGAAAAACTCCATCGGCAGGCGCAGAACCTTCCACATATACTCGCTGCTGCCGACGATGCTCATCTTGCCGTCGATCTTGCGGGAATATATCGCCTGCACCCAGGCGACCGTCACCTGCGCAAGACTCATGACGGACAGAAGCAGAATGAAAGGCATGAGCAGCTCCCGGTTTTCACCGGTGAGCAGTCTGTCCATGAAGAAGCGGCTGAAAATGGGATTGATGATGCCGAAGAGATAGCCGACCACGGTGGACAGCAGCACGAAGGCCACCGCGGCGCCCGCGCCCTTGAGACGCTTGCGCGCAAATTCCAGCGTGCTCTTCGGTTTGCCGCTGGGCACGAAATCCGGGCCGGGGACGATCTGGAGGGCGATGCCGGTAAAGGAAGAGTCAAACTCCTCCATGGGCACCTTGACCTCGCCGCGGGCGGGGTCGTTTATGTAGGCGTAGTTCCCCCGAAAGCCGTCCAGCACGACAAAGTGGTTGAAGTTCCAGTGGATGATGCAGGGAAACTGTATTTCCTCCCGCAGGGCCGAAATCTCGCAGCGGTATCCCTGGGCTTCAAAGCCGTAGCTGCGCGCGGCGATGAGGATATTCTTCGCGCTGGATCCGTCGCGGGAGACGCCGCAGTCAAGGCGCACCTGCTCCAGCGGCACCCACTTGTCGTAGTAGGCCATAATCATGGCGAGAGAGGCGGCGCCGCATTCCAGCGCCTCCATCTGCATGACGACCGGTACCTTGACTTTGCCCCTGGTCACCGGTTTTTTGATCTTTTTTTCTGCCATCACCCGTCTCCTCAGTCAAACAGCAGACTCAGCACCTGCGTCTGTTTGTAGCTGATACGGACGGTATAGAATCCGTCTGCAAGCTCGGTATGGGCGGTGGCGATGATAAGGCCGTTATTGTCGTGCGCCACGGTCGAAACCGCGGTCTGCGTGTCGCCGGCGCTGACGACCATGTCCTTCTCCACATTTTTGGCCTTTTCCTGATCCATAAAGCGGATGGTCATGACGCCGTTTTTCACCTCGCCCGAGCCCTCCACATAGCTCTCAATCGTGGTGACGGAGCTCCACAGCAGAAGCCCGGCCAGCAGCACGATGACCGCAATGAGGATGACCCAGATCGAGGGACTTGTGACGCGCAGATAGTCGTTGAGCTGCTCGGGCGAGGAGATGCGATCAATGCTCTTTTTCCGAAACAGATTCTGATCCATCGTATTCTCCTCTCATCTGTCAGGCTGTCTCAATATCGAGAACGTCGGCAAAGCCGGTCACCTCAAAGATCTCCATGATCACGTCGCTCACGTTCCGGATCTTCATGCCGCCCTTCTTTGCCATTACCTTCTGTGCGGAGAGCAGGACGCGAAGCCCTGCGGAGGATATGTACTCCAGCTTTGCAAAGTCCAGCACCAGCTTGTCCGCGCCGGCAAGCTCACTCTTCAGCGTTTCCTCAAGCTGCGGGGCAGTCGTGGTATCCAGCCGTCCCTCGAGCGCAAAGCACAGCGTACCGTCTTCAACCGTTTTCAGAATATTCAGCATCTTTTTGTCCTCCTGTGTGTGGATATGCGCACGGCATGTAATCTCCCCCATGTTTCTGTGCGCATAAAAAATCACAATAATTATACTCGATAGAAGTTTCAAAATCAACGGCTGATCGGAAATATTTACCGGAAAATGTTTCCTTTTTCAAATTAGGAAAGCCGGGGCAGCTTCCCTTCGGATCTGCCCCGGCTTTGTTCCGGTCGCTTTCGCCTCAGCCCCAGATCATACGCCGACAGTATAGCATATTCCCCTGTCGGTGTCCATGCGGGGAGGCGCCGGATACGCCTTAATAATTCTGAAGAGGGCGCCCTATTCCCCCTTGTCCTTCGCCCGAAACAGCAGCGAGACCAGCAGCCCCGCCGTGACCGCGGCGCCCAGACCCGCGGAGGCCGCGGTGAATTCCCCGGAGAAGATGCCCAGCAGTCCCTTCTCCCCCACCGCTTCCCGCACGCCCTTGGCGATGGCGTTTCCGAAACCGGTGAGCGGGACGGTCGCGCCCGCGCCCGCCCAGTCGCTCAGCGGGCCGTAGAGTCCCAGCGCGCCGAGGATCACGCCCGCGACCACGTAGCTGGTGAGGATGCGGGCCGGGGTGAGCCTGGTATAGTCGATCAGCACCTGCCCGATCAGGCAGAGGAAGCCCCCGACGACAAAGGCTTTTCCGTAAGGGATCAGCGCGCTCACACGGCATCCCTCCTCTCGATCGCCACGGCATGGCAGACGCCGGGGATGCTGCACCCCTGCTGACAGGTCAGCGGGGACATGAGCGCCCCGGTGCCCGCGAAGAGGACGCGCTTCCAGACGCCGCGCTCCATGGCCGGGAGGATATGCGCCGCCAGCACCGAGGCCGAGCAGCCGCAGCCAGAGCCCCCCGCATGCACATCCTGTGTCAGAAGATCATACATCAGCACGCCGCAGTCCAGATACTGGGCCCCCGGCGAAAGCCCCTCCTTCTGCAGCATGTCCTGCAGGATGTCATGCCCCACCGCGCCCAGATCGCCGGTAAAGACCGCGTCGTAATCGGAGAAGTCCCGCCCCGTATCCGCAAAATGGGCCAGCAGGGTATCGAAGGCCGCGGGGGCCATGGCCGCGCCCATGTTGTTCGCGTCCGTCACGCCCGCGTCGACCACGCGCCCTGTCGTCGCATGGGTAATGCGCAGGCCCCCGCCCTCTTTGGAGAGCAGCGCCGCGCCCGCGCCCGTGACCGTCCACTGGGAGGTCGGCGTCCGCTGCCCGCCGTATTCCAGCGGGAAGCGGTACTGCCGCTCCGCCGCGCAGAAGTGGGAGCCGGTAAAGGCCAGCGCGCTGTCGACCCCGCCTCCGTCGAGCAGCAAGGCGGCCAGGGCCAGTCCCTCCGCCATGGTGGAACAGGCGCCGTAGAGCCCCAGATAGGGAATGCCCCGGTCCTTGACGGCGAAGGCGGAGCTGACGCACTGGTTCAGCAGATCCCCGCCGAGGATGAGCTCAGGCGTCGTCCCACCCGCCTTCTCCTTGCATAGATCCAGACAGCGCCCCAGCATGGCGGTCTCCGCCTTCTCCCAGCTGTCCTGCCCGAAATAGGAATCCTGTGACACCTCGTCGAAGCCCTTTTTCAGCGGCCCCGCGCCCTCCTTGCCGCCGACCACTGCGGCATAGGAAACAATGCCGGGTCTGTTTTCCAGCGCAAGCGTCCGCCTGCCCATGCGTTTTGCCATTGAAATGCTCCTTTCGTTTTTGTGTGCAGTATTCCCCATAAAAACGAAAAAACACGCTTCGGCAGCAAAACAGTCTTTCCTTCTGAGCGCAGCGAAGGATCTTTCTTCGGAAGTTCATGAAAACCGTCCAATGAAAGATCCTTCGTCTCTCTGTTCTTCGGGATGACACGGGAAAAAGCGTTTTGCCGCAGGCCCGTGCCGTGGATGCTGTTTTATTCCATTTTTTCCTTTTTCATCGCTTCCAGGTAGCTCAGGATGGTCGCGACGGTGCCATCGGTGCCGACACGGGCGACGTTCAGGCAGAGGTCGTAATATTCGTTGTCGCCCCAGCTCTGGTCGGTGTAGTAGCGGTAATAGCTGGCGCGGTCCTTGTCCACCTCTTTGACGAGCTTTTTCGCCTGCTCCTCCGTGAGATTCCTGCGCTCCATCATGGCGTGGACGCGATAGGGCAGATCGGCCATCACGAAGACGCGGACAAGATCGCTCCTGTTACGGAGGACATAGTCTGCGCAGCGGCCGACGAAGACGGCGTCCCCCTCCTCGGCGAGATTGCGGATCGTATCAAACTGGGCGGAGGCGATCTGCATGTTCAGGCGGAAGCCCTCATCCATGCCGAACAGATGCATCCCCGGCACCGCAAAGGGCGAGACGCGCTTTTCGTCATAGGAGCGTACCACGTCCTTGCTGAAGTTGGAATCTCTGGCCGTCCGGTCGACGATCTCCTTGCTGTAGCACGGGATTCCGAGTCTGTCCGCCAGCGCCTGCGCGACGGCGTGGCCGTTGCTGCCGTGCTGTCTGCCGATGGTAATGATCATATGCTGTACCTCCTTGATCCTCTTGTCAAAAGAATACCACTTCGGTGAACGCTTTTCAAGGGCTTTGTCATTTGCGTGAATCGGACGCGCATATGATGGAGCATCATCCGAAAGGAGCGCGCCGCATGAAACGCACCCTGCTTTACAATACCGCCCTGCTGACCGCGTCCTCCCTTCTGATGAGCGGGATCTCCATGGCCTTTCAGGTCTGGCTCGTGGGACGGATCGGCTCTGCGGGCATCGGGCTTTATCAGCTTGTGCTGTCGGTCACGGGGCTGTGCGCGACCTTTGCCATCTCGGGCATCCGCTTTGCCTCCACGCGCCTTGTCGCCGAGGAACTGGGTCTGGATCGGCCCTGCGGCGTCCGGGCGGTGATGTCGCGGTGTCTGGCCTACGGCGCGTTTTTCGGACTGGCCGCGGCGGTCATCCTCTGGGAGCTGGCCGGGCCCATCGGCGTCCTCTGGATCGGGGACGCGCGCACGGTGCGCTCGCTGAGGCTTTCCGCACTGAGCATGCCGTGCGTCTCTCTGAGTTCCTCCATGTCCGGGTACTTCACCGCCTGCGGCAGGGTGTGGAAGCCGACGCTCATCCATCTGATCGAACAGCTCGCCACCATCGCGCTGGCGGCTTTTTTCCTGGGCCGCGTTCCGGCGGGAAGCCTTGAGAAAAGCTGCGCCGCCGTCACCCTCGGCCGGGTGGCGGCGGACGTGCTGAGCCTTGTTATGATGGCGCTTGCGTATCTCTTCGACCGCCGCGGGCACTACGCCGGGGAGCGGATCGCCGGGCAGTTTACCCTGCGCATGCTCCGCATCGCGGGGCCGCTGGCCCTGTCGGCCTATGCGAGAAGCGCCCTGACGACGCTGCAGCATCTGCTCACGCCGCGCGGGCTGAAGGCGGCGGGGTATTCCGCCAACGGCGCCCTTTCTGGCTATGGGACGATCCAGGGGATGGTGCTGCCGGTGATCTTCTTCCCCTCCTGCATCACGGCCGCGGCGGCGGAGCTCATTGTGCCGGAGCTCACCGCCGCGCAGGTGCGGCGTGACCGGGGCGAAATCCGCCGCACGACGAGGGCGCTTCTCTGCCTGAGCGCGCTTTTCTCCCTCGCGGTGGGGCTGTTTCTCTTCGTCTGCGCCGACGCCCTGGGCATGCTGATCTATGACAGCCGGGACGCGGGGCGGTATATCCGCATCCTCGCCCCGCTGGTACCCGTTATGTACACGGACATGAGCGTGGACGGCTGTCTCAAGGGGCTGGGGCAGCAGGTGTGGAGCATGGGCGTCAACATCCTCGACGCCCTGCTGGGTCTGCTGCTGACCTGGCAGCTCCTGCCGCGCTACGCCCTGAGCGCATACATCGGCATCATCTACGCGACGGAGCTTTTCAATTTCGCGCTGAGTGCCGGAAGGCTGTACAGGCAAGACCGTATCATTCGGCGAGAGTGAATTCTGAGAAAAATCGTGTTCTGATGAAGGCAGTTTTTCGCAGGAATACTTTGTGTATTGCAAGAAAAAGTGACAAAATCAGAGCGCGATTTTTCCGGAAGGCACCGAAGCCGGATTGTGCGGTGTTGCCTGCAACGTCACACGTTCTCTTTCGCCGTCTGCGCGCGGCGCTGCTGACGGCGCTGATCCCCCTTATGAAGCAGGGGCGAAATGCGCTTGTAGAGCAGGAAGGTGAGCACGGAGTCGATGACGCCCTTGAGCAGGTTGAACGGCACCACCGCAAAGAGCACGAGCGTGCCGACGCTGGTAATGGATGGGTTGATCTTCGTGCCCATGCCGATGATGGCCTCCATGGGCATGCCGTAGAGGGCGGCGAACTTGGGCAGCAGATAGATCGCGTTGAAGGCGCTGCCGAAGACGGTCATGACCAGTGTGCCGGCCAGCATGCCGATCAGGGCCGAGCGCCTGCCGGGCCGCGCGTGATAGATGATGCTGGCCGGGAGGATAAAGGAGCAGCCCACCACGAAGTTTGCAAAGTCGCCCACGAAGGCGGTGCTGGTGCCCTTGAGCAGGAGCTTCACCATGATCTTCAAAAGCTCCGCCGCGACGCCCGCCACCGGGCCGAGGTAGAAGGTGCAGATCAGGATGGGGATCTCGCTCAGGTCGATTTTATAAAAGGACGGGGCGAAGAAAAGCGGGATTTCCAAAAACATCAGCACGCCCGCGAGACTGGCGAAGATGGCGGTATAGGTGAGATAATGCGTGCTGGAAAAGGCTTTGCGGTCCTTGACCACATACTTTTCAAACAGCGCGGCAATGAGGAACAGCGCGGCGACGGTCGCGGCGCAGGCCAGCACGAATCCCAGATTTTCCATGATGTGACCTCCTTTGGTTTAAAAACAAAATACCCGAAGAATTCTTCTTCGGGCAGCACGACAAGACCCGCGCAAGATACGCGCGGACGCCTTCTTCCATCCAGACTTTACTGTCGGTACCGGAATCACACCGGTTCTGCCGTTTTCACGGCTCGCGGACTGTACCGCCGGTCGGGAATTGCACCCTGCCCTGAAGACGCCTTGAGTATAGCACGACAGATTGCTTTTGACAAGAGGCAATTTACAGGGTACAATGAGGAATGCGAAAGTGAGGTGAAGCCGATGGATCGGGAACGGAGCTGCTGCTTTACGGGGCATCGGCCGATGAAGCTGCCCTGGGGCATGAATGAGGACGACCCGCGCTGTCAAAGGCTCAAGGAGGAGCTGCGGGCGCGGCTCGAGGCGCTCTATGCGCTGGGCTACCGCCATTTCCTCTGCGGCATGGCCATCGGCTGCGACATGTACTTTGCCGAGGCGGTTTTAAAGCTGCGCGAGACGCACGACGACGTCACGCTGGAGGCCGCGATCCCCTTCGGCGACCAGCCCGGGCGCTGGGCGGAAAAGCTCCGGCGGCGCTATAACGAGCTGATCGACCGGGCGGATACGGTGACGGTGCTGCAATACGGCTACACGCCCGACTGCATGATGCGCCGCAACCGCTATATGGTCGACCGCTCTTCCCTGCTGCTGGCCTGCTACGACGGCAGACCCGGCGGGACGATGGGCACCATCCTCTATGCCGAGCGCAACGGCGTGAAGGTGATTTTGATTGATATCGCGTAAAAAAAGGAGCGTCGGCGCTCCTTTTTCTCTTTCCGTGTCAAATCGGGTTTTTCCGCATAGAATACAGCATGGAAGGGGGAACTCTCTTGGATCAGACATTTTTTCTTGCGGCAAACTCCGGGGACGGCTTTTATTCCCTGTACGACGCCTTTCCGGGCAAACCGCATTTTCTGCATATCATCAAGGGCGGCCCGGGCACCGGCAAGTCCGGCTTCATGCGCCGCATCCGCAGGGAGGCGCAAAAGCGCGGCCTCGATACCGTAAGCGTCCTCTGCTCCGGCGACCCGGACTCCCTCGACGGTCTGCTCGTCCCGGCGCTGGGTCAGGCCTGGGTCGACGGCACCGCGCCCCACGTCCGGGAACCCCGGCTCTTCGGTGCGGATTCCGATTATGTAAACCTTGGCCGTTTCTGCTCCCTGCCGCTGCGCGAGAGGGATCGGGAGCGGGCGCTGGCGCTGAACCGGGCGTATAAGGAGCGCTATACGGCCGCGTACCGGCATCTCTCGGCGGCAGAGGCGCTGGAACGCGCGGAACAGCTTCCGGACGCGGCGGTCATGCAGGAGGAAGAGGCGCGGGTCTGGAAGATCCTGGACGCGTATCCCGACCGCGCGGGCGGTCTGTGCATCCGGGAAAAGCGCTTTCTCTCCGCCATCACCTGCCGCGGAATCCTTGAGCTGAAGGATACCGTAAACTTGTTATGTAAACAACATTATTATATGCGCGGAGGCAGCTCCGTGCTGGAGCAGGCCGCGGCCTGGGCCGAGAAAAAGACGGCGCGCATCCTGCTGTGTCCCCGGCCGCTGAACCCGCGGCAGCTGGAGGCCGTCCTGCTGCCGGAGCTCGGGATCGCGTTTCTGCTCTCCCCCGCGCCCCTGCCCGTACCGTCGGGGGAAAGGCTTCTCAGCCGCGAAGCGCTCTCCCGCGCCGTAACCGAGCTGCGCGAGGCGAAAGCCCTGCACGACAAGCTGGAGGCGGTCTACAGGCCGTATATGGATTTCGCGGCGCTGACGAAGTATACGGAGGAATATGCGGAGAAGCTGTTTGGATAAAGCGAAAGGGGCTGTAGCAAAATAGCAGAAACAGCCGCAACAAAGTAAAAATACCGGTTTCACCGTAGGGGCCGACGCCCTCGGCGGCCCGGCGGTATCATGCAGATGTTTGTGATGATAATGGGCGAATACGCACATTTTTCTGTGCATATTCGCCCGTCATTGTTCACAATTTGCATTTCCGCGTGCGGGCCGCCGAGGGCGTCGGCCCCTACATGGACTGCTGCTTGGAAGCGAATAATCCTATTTTGCTACAGCCCCTTAAGCAAATACTCGATTCAGCAGCAGCAGATCAGCGGCAGGCGGCCGCCGGTGCAGAGGGTCCCGAGGCAGAGCCAGATCCAGATGGGGTTGATATTGCGCGCGCGGGTGTAGTTTCCGGAATAGTTGTCGTAGAAGTCCGCTCCGCTCTGCAGCATCTCCAGAAGCCGGCGGTACTCCATATTGTTCGGCTCCAGAAAGACGGCGCGCTTTGCCTGCTCCAGCGCGGCGACTTTATTGCCCAGGTACATATTGGTGTACGCGGTGAGGAAATACCACCTGGCGTCCCGCTCCTCCTGCGGTACGCCGGACAGCGCGTTGAACGCCTCCCGGTACATGCCGTTGCGGATGTAGTTGACGGCGGCGGTGTACTCGCTGCGCTCGGTCTGACGGGCCTGGGCGCCGTCCGACCAGCCGCCGTACTGCTGCTGATAGGCGCCCGCGCCGTAGGCCGGGCCATAGGCGGAGCTGTAGGCACGGGGGCCGGTATTGCCGCTCTTGATCTGATCGTAGGCGGCATTGATGTCGTTCATCTTCCGGGCGGCCTCTTCATTGCCGGGATTCAGATCGGGGTGGTATTTCTTTGTCAGATCGCGGTAGGCTTTTTTGATCTCCTCATCGGAGGCGTCCGGGGACACGCCCAGCACTTTATACGGATCCTGAACCATTTCCGGCTTCCTCTCCACAGTATTTCTGATTATACGCCGACCAGAGCCCCACGCAGAGTATATTCTTCATGAGGGCCGCGTCCTGTACAAGCGGCAGCCTGTCAAACCAATAGACGCATTCTCCGAGCTGCATGCGGAGGATATCGCGAAAGCGCGTCTCGTTGTCCGGGTCGCCCGCATAGCCCAGGAAGGGATTGTAGCGCCCGCGCGCCGCGTCGTCGTCCAGATCCATTGCCGCGTCCAGCAGATACAGGAAGCGCCCGAGGGCGTCCGCCATATTGCGCAGGTCGTCGCCCCAGCGGTCATCCCGGCAGACGAAAATCTCCCGCATCATCTGCCCGAAGCAGGCGGCAGCGGCGTCCGGGTCTCCCCGCCCCTCCTTTTCGATCTCGGAGAGGGCCTCCAGCGCAGACTCAATGGCGGCGCACTGGCGGGGGTAGCGCTCCTTCACCAGCTGATAGGACGCGCGCAGAGTCTTCGCTTCGGCGAGGGCGGTGATGTTCTTGTCGTCCTTCCAGTCGTCCAGGCATTTGAGATAGGCCATGGCGATGTTCATATGCGCCGCGTAATCGGACAGCTCGCTCATCACGTAGGGGTGGGCCTCAATGGGATGGCGCAGGCAGGTATTGTCCCCCCGCTCCTCCTCCGGCTCATAGAGGGAGGAGAGCAGCAGGACAAGGAAGGTCATATCGAAATTCAGCGTAAGCCTTGCATACTGTCCGAAGCAGCGCTTCAGGCTTCTGCAAAGGCCGCAGTAGACGGATTTATAGCGCGACAGCTCGTCATCCTCGAGCACCTTTGTCGCGGCAACCAGATAACCGAACATCAGCTTTTCCCCTCAAAAGAGTTCCCGCACTTGCGGCAGACGATTTTGATTTTGCCGTGGCCCCTGGGGACGCGCAGCGTGGTCTTGCACGAGGGACATGTAAAGAACTTGTACTCCTTGCGCTGCACCCATTTCTCCTTGCGGACCTTGAACGCGGCGGCAATCCTGTAGCGCCAGCGGAGAAAGCGGGCGTTTTCCTCGCGCCGCTTGGGAAGATTGCGCGAGAACATGCGGAAGTAGATAACCCCCAGCAGGACAAAAAACGCCGCATAGAGGATTTGGCCGACCTGCCCGCGGACAAACATCCCCGCGATGAGCAGCACCGCGTCCACAGCATAGAGGAACAGATTCAATTGGTCGTTGCCGTTTCTCCCGGCCATGAAGTGCGCCAGTTTTTCTCTCATCATGCCTTTGCCATCGCTTTCTTAAATAGGGTTTACTGAAAAACGCGGGAATAATGAAATGCGATTAATTAATAACGCAAGAATGGCTTAGAAATTGAAGTGAAATGTACCAAAAACAG
>CADAPH010000019.1 GCA_902789745.1 Oscillospiraceae bacterium
ACTATCCCTTTGCGGGCAGCCTCCGTTTCCGGGGTATTCTGCTTTCTTCATACTGACCTCCTTTCTCCGTTTCTTCGGACTTACGATTGTTCGGCCCTTGAGATAACAATCTTTTGTAAAACGATGCTTTTCGCTACAGTGTAAGCGCCGTTCGGCGGACAGGGTCCGACTTCACTCAATGAGGATGACGTCCTGTAAGATGTAATAGAAAGAGGGAGCAGACGCATGCGCATTCTCCGGGTATTCTGTGTGCAGATTCCAGACATCATCCGGATCGTCCGGGTTGACGCCGAGATAATCCCCGCTGAAAACATGGCATCTCCCGGCCTGAATGTCCTCGACGGTGCGCTTGATCAGCTCTTCGCTGCCGGTCGGCGCGATCGCGGGATTCAGCTCCAGCATCTTGACCCATCCCTCGCGAAAGCCGCCCCCGATATCGTTTCCGTGTATGTTCCCGGGGATGACGTCCTCGATCTGCTCCTCGCGCAGAACAGCTCCGACCGCGCCGCAGATATAGGGAGACCAGTCGATCCGGGTTCCGATCAGGGATGTCGTCGGCGCCACATCGATCATATCCTGATTATAACCGACATGATAGACCGGGTGATCTGTGTCCGCGTTTTCACATTCGACGGCAGGGCCGATCGTATCGGAGTGCTGGGAAATGATCACGCAGCCTTCCTCGATCAGTTCTCTCGCGTATTCCTTCTCCAGAGCATAGCTAGTCCAGGTGTTGGTATACTTTACCCGCATCCTCGCCGTCGGGCAGGTCTGCCTTGCGCCGAGACAGAAAGCCGTATAGCCGGAGATAACCTCAGCATATGGGAACGCGCCGACATATCCAATCCACGCCTCGTCCTCGGTGATCTGCCCGGCGTCGATCATCTCCTGTATCTTGAGGCCCGCGATCAGGCCGGCCACATAGCGCCCCTGATAGATTTCACCCATGAAGGGGTGATAGTTTTTCAGGACGGGCTCCTGATTGGCATTGTCGCAGGTCGCTTCACAAAATTCAACCGCGGGATACTTCGCTGCCATTCGTTTTGCGATCTCACCGTAACCGTAGCTGGTGGTGAAGATGATATCGCAGCCGCGCTCGCACAGCTCGCGGAGAACGGATTCCGTCTCCTCATACGGCACGTTGCTCCTCATGACGATGCTGATACGCTCGCCGTGCTGCAGCTCAAGGGCTTCCGTGGCCCGGATAAAGTTTGCGTTGTACGGCGTGCTCTCATCTCCGTCGAGCATAAAGCCAACCTGAACGAAGTCTCTCCCGCGCGCGTTTTCCGTGACGATCCGGTGGAAGACAAAGAAGAGAGCGACGCAGAGGAGCGCGGAAAGAACGACCCATTTTAAATAGTCTCTTTCTTTATTCATCGTGCTTTTCCTCCCCACGGCTTCCAGCGGATTCTGCGTAAAGAGCGTCGACGTCGATCTCGCCCTCGTCCAAAAGTTTGAGGAAGAGGTCGAGAAGCGCCGGATCGAACTGTGTCCCTCGTCCCTTGTGAAGCTCATCCAGGACATAAGAGAAGGGCTGCCGTTTCCGGTAGACGCGGTTTGCCGTCATGGCGTCGAAGGCGTCCGCAATGGCGATGATCCTGCCGTACAGTGGAATCTCCGTACCGGAGAGTCCGTCCGGGTACCCCTTTCCGCCATAGCGTTCATGGTGGAACCGTGCGCCCTCCACCACATGGTCGATCAGCGTAAAATCCTTCAGGATCTCCGCGCCCCTTGTCACGTGGGTCTTCATGATCGCGTATTCCCGATCGGTAAGCCGCGCGGGCTTGTTCAGGATGGAGTCGGGGATGCCGATCTTTCCGATATCGTGTAAAAGCGCCGCTTTTCTCAAATTCTCCTGCTCCTGCTCGGAAAAGCCGGCTTTTTTCGCGATCCGTGTGGAATACTCTGATACGCGCTGCGAATGCTGGCTTGTCAGACTGTCCTTCGCGTCCACGGTTTTGGCGATAGCAAGGATCGTCTCGTTTCCCATTTGAACCTGCTTCAGAGCCAGCGCCAGCTTTTCCTGCTGGATAGCGATCGTCCTCTGGGTCCCGTATCTTGTCAGACACCAGGTGACCCAGCCGATGAACAGGCCGCCGACGATCAGCATATATACCAGAAACCAGCTGTTATCATGGATGGATTTTTCCTTGAGAAAGCCGTAAGTGCTCTCCTCCCAGATCCGCCCGGTATCCTCGTCAATGATAGCCAGATGGAAGGTGTATTCGCCGAAGGGGAGGTTGGTATAGACGACGCTGCTGAGCTCGCTCTGCGCCACCGTTTTGTAGCCGCTGTCGACCCCTTCGAGATAATAGGAGACCTTTGGTTCCTCTCGGGAGTAGTTCACGATCTCCGCGAAGAACTCGATGCTGCTCACGTCCCTCCCGATGGTGAGGCCGGAGCCTCTTTCGATCGGGACGGATCGCCCGTCCAGCCGGATCTCGGACACCCGGAGGCGGTAGGAGTGCCTGCGCACCTGATAGGTGTCCAGATTCAGGTAGATGACGCCGTGCTCCGTAGAGAGATAGAGATCCTTTTCCGGCGTCAGCGCGTTCCACGGCCGCTCTGTGAGCGGGCCCCGCAGGCCCGCCCGGTGATCCAGCAAGGTGTAGTCGAAGCCGTCGCCGGACAGCAGCTCCTCCTTCTGAACGACATAAATCCCCGCGCTCCCAAGCACGAACAGCTCGCCGTCGTCATCCAGTACAATGTCATAGTTGTCAGAATACGGAAAATGGGTGACAGGCGTGATCGAATCGTTTTCCATCACGCAAAGGCCGTTGCCTGTCACCAGAAAGAGTCGGCCCGTGTCCCCGTCCGGAACGATGCGAAGGACAAGGCCGGAACTCAAGCCTTCCGTTTTCGTGAAATGCCCAGCCACAGCCCCGTCCCGGATCGCGAGGATGCCGTCGCCGTCCGTTCCCAGCAGAATCGTACCGTCAGAAAGCCCGCAGACCGAGAGGATCTGCGCATCTCCGATTTCATCGCCGTAAGGGATCGCGAGGGTCTTTTCTCCACGGATCAGGATCAGCCCGCTGTCTCCGACTGCGGCAATGGCACCATCGGGAAGCTCCGCGCACAGGTTTGCGGTGTCCCCGATCCCGTCCGCAGCCCCATAGATCCGCATTGCGCCGTCGGGGGAAACGCGGAGCAGCCCTTTCCCGCGGCTGCAGATCCACAGATGGTTGGCGGAGTCTGTAATGACGCAGGTCACGGCGCTCCCGGCCAGCTCCTCCGTCAACTCGTTGCGCAGAACGCTGCCGCTTGCCAGATCGACCTCCGAAAGCCCCGTGTCCATTCCGATATACAGCACACCGTCTCTGACACAGGTCGTGTGGACAGTCTTCGCCGGAAGACCGTAGCGGATATTCAGGTTGGGAAAGATGGTCTCGGAAAGCTGCAGCAGCCCCTGCTTTGACGAGGCAAACCAGAGATTGCCCTGATAGTCGACCGTCATCCTCTCCACAGACGAAGTAAAGTCGCCGGTATCCATGCGCTCCATCATGCCGTCCTGCTGAAGCCAGATGCCGTTATCCGCGAGGATCCAGGTGATATCATCCTGAAAAAAGATTTGATTGATTTTCTTCGCATTTTCGCAGCGTGTGCTGCCGAGTTCCTCCGCCCCGTGCTCCGTCATCCGATAGCTGCGGATCCAGCCGTCCCTTGTGCCGGCATGAAGTACCCCGTTTCTATCAAAGGCACAGGCGGAAAAAGCCGCGCCGGGATCCTCTCCCGCAATCTCACAGACCACAGCATGCCCCTTCATAAGGAACAGCCTGCCCTCGGCCGTGACTGCCGCGACATACCCAGTCTGATCGGCCGAGATGCTCAACGCGCCGCGCACCGCAGGGACCGTCTCGGCGACCGCGATGCCGATCGTGATGCGGACGATCGCCATTTGCTCGGCGGTTCCGACATAGTAATCCCCATCCGCGCTTTGCACGATGCAGCGGACGGAATCGGAGGGCAGCGCGCTTTCGCTGTCCAGCCTGTTGGCGACCTTTTCGTTGATCGCGAGAACAAGCCCGCTGTCGTTCGTGCCGATCCACAGGCGTCCCTCCTGATCCACATACAGGCAGTTCACGTTTTTGACGGCGTTGAATTCGTCCTCGTTCATCAGCCGGAAGCTGCTGCCGGTATAGCGGTACAGGCCGGAATCGGTCCCGATCCAGAGGATCCCGTTGCCGGTCTGGGCAATGTCGTTGGCCCGTCCGCAGGGAAGGCCGCCGTCCGCATCATACACCTGTCGGATGTAGGATGCGTCCGCTGCGGCGTTGGCATAAGCGGCAGGAGAAAGAGGCGTTGCGGTGAAAAGAAGCAGGATCAGAAGACACGCTGCAGCCAGTCGCTTCGCGCTCCGGCGGCTGCGCAGCCTCCGGCCCGCCCGGATCAGCACATATAGAAAAAATACCGTGACGAGCTTATCCAGAAAATCCAAATACATCTCCCCCACGGCAGCGGACAGCATGACCGGGAAGCCTTGTTCTGCCAGGAAATCCCGGACGCCGTCGCCCCACACGTTGCCGGTGCTGCCGCCGTAAAACAGGGCATTGAGCACGGTGGAGATCAGCGCCGAGCCGATCGCCACAACGCCAGCCATGGATGTGGCGCCGAACAGCGTCGACAGGCGGTCCTTCCTTGCGGCGATGCCAATGCTCAGCCCGATGAAGACGCTCGTGATCCCATAGATCAGAGAGCTCGATTCCCAGAAGGAATAGATGATATTACCGGTGCAGCCGACGATCGCCCCGCTGACCGGCCCCAGCACATAGGCAGCGAAGACCGTCCCCAGGGAATCCAGCCACAGCGGAAGCCCCAGCGCGTCGGCGACGCGCTTTCCGATAAAATTGACAAAAACGCAGCCGAAAACGAGCAGCATTGTTTTTGCGGGGCTTTTTCCGGCGCCTTTTTCTTTCATTTCCATATACAGCGCTCCCGCTCGTTCATCCTCTTCTCAAAAACCTCTGCCGTCTCATGCTCCGGGAAAGGAAAAAGGCTGTTTGACATAGTGATTCAGGATCATTCGCTTGAGGATCATCAGTTCCCGGGTGAGATCCTCCGGGTCTCCAGTGTGATAGACGAGCCCCTGCGCATAGCGGGCGCACACCGCCAGCATAATGTGCATAGTCGCGTTGAACATCACCTGTATCGGCTCGTCCGTGCGGATGGTGCCGTCCTGTATGCCCTTTTTATAGAGCCGCTCGAAGGCTTCCCTGTATGTCTCGATAACGCGCAGATAGTCCTGAAGCTGCTCGGGCGCAGCATCGGTATGGGCCAGATAATTGTTGAAATTCTGGTTGAAGCGCAGGATGTCCGGGTGCTCCCGGTACAGGAGAATATAGGAACCGAGATAGAAGTCCAGATCTTCCGCGGCGGTCATCAGCTCGCCCCCGCGCCGGGCGTAATCCGCGTTGATCTCCCGAAAATATTCCTCCCACTTTTTCGTCCCGATGGCAATGACGAAGGCGAGCTTTGTGTTGAAATAGCGGTACAGCGTAGCAATGCCGAGTCCGCAGGCGGCGGCGACCTCCTGCATGGAGACGGCCTCGATGCCTCTCTCCGCAAAGATACGGAAGCCCTCGTTCAGCATCCGCTCCCGGCGCTGCTCAATCATTTTTTCCTCTGTTTCCGAATTTCTCACATATATGCCTCCATGATGATAAAATTTTTATCAAATCATTTTTCTTATGTTTCCGCATATTGTCATGGTATTTTGCCGACCTATCTGCGCTGATAGGGCAGACAGGTGATAAATACTTTATCATGTATATTATACATACTCCCCTGAAAAAATCAATGCACAAATGGCGTCGGCGGCAAACTTTTTTAAGAAACTGATGATTGCCCCCACGCAAGACCTGTGATACGATGGGAGGGATGAATCATAGGAGCGGATACGGATGGATCATTTGTTTTTTTCGGAAGCCCTGGAAACCAAGCTGCAAAAAGTAAAAACCTGCACGCTCTCCGCGCTGGAGGCCCCCGCGGGCTACGGCAAGACCACCGCGATCCGCCAGCTCTTTGGAGAGCGTGACGCCGCGGTGTGCTGGTTCACCGCCGTGGAGGGCATGGCGGACAACAGCTTCCGCTGGTTTATCCGACAGCTCGGGGCAGTGGATGAGATTACCGCCCGACGGCTGGAGGATCTGGGATACCTCAATCGAAGCAACGCGGAGCAGGCGGCGCGTATCCTTTCGGAGTTGCAGACCTCCGGGCCTCTGACGCTGGTATTCGATAACTTTCAGTTCGCGCTGCAAAGCTGGCAGCCCCAAGTGCTGGACGCGCTGGCAAAATGCGGCGAGGGCGGTCTGCGCACCGTGTTCATTTCACAGAATTTTGGACGGCTGCGGGATGTGCTCAACGCGTTGGAGGGCAGCGTCTGCTACATCCGAAGCCGCGACCTTCTGCTTTCGGAGGATGACATCGACGCATACGCACGCCAGTTGAGCATCCCGGTGACGGGGAACGAGATCCGCGCGATTCACCGCAAGACGAACGGCTGGACGGCAGCGGTGGCGCTGTACCTGGAGAACCTTCGCGAAGGGCTCTCGGATGGCAGCGGCGAGGGCTTAGACGAACTGCTCGCCGCCACCTTCTGGCAGAAGCTGGACGACCAGCAGCGGCAGGCTCTGCTGCGCGTCTGCCTGTTTGACCGGATTTCCCACTCTACCCTCGATACGCTCGTGCCCGACGACCTGCTGCCCCAGGAGGCGCTCGCTCAGCTGCTGCGCCGTGCACCGCTGGTGCTGTACCGCGAGACACGCCGAGCCTGGTATCCCCATGAGCTGCTGACCGCCTTTCTGCGCCGCCGCCTCATGGAGACGGACGCGGATTTTCAGAGCCAAGTGCTGCGGGCCTCCGCCGAGGTCTTTAAGGCTAACGGACAAACCCGGGAGGCGGTGGGCTGCTACTATCGCGCGAGAGATTATGAGGCGATCCTCGCCTGCGAGCTGGTGTGCCTCACCACCGAGCATTTCGACGGCGTGCCCTACACGGAGCTTGCCCGCACGGTCCTGGAAAGCTGCCCGGAGGAGGTGCAGCGGCGCTATCCCTATTCTCTGCTGCGGCTGTGCTACGCGCTTTACGCCGGCTGCGCCTTTCAGGAATTTCACGCACAAATGCGGCGCGTCCGCGCGCTTTTGGAGCAGAGCGGCGACGAGCAGCTCCTCGGCGAGTGGCATCTGATGAACGCGCTGGACTCCTTTCCGGACCTTGATAAGATGAAGGAGCAGTACGAAACCGCCGAAACGCTGATGCGCGAGCCATCGAAGTTGTTTATCAAGGAGGAACCGTTTCTGTTCGGCTGTGCCTCTATGTGGTATCTGTTTTACGCAAAGCCCGGCACCATGCTGGAGACCGCCGACAAGCTGGCGGAGGCCATGAAGGTCTATAACCGTCTGACAAATGGCCACGGCGCGGGCGCGGCGGAGATATACCGTGGCGAGGCCTATTCCGTGCAGGGACGCTTCGAGGAGTCGGACATACAGGCGTACCAGGCGGCTTTCCTGTCCGAGCAGTCGGGGAACGCCACGGCCACCTACGGCGCGGCGCTGCTGCTGGGCATCAACGCCATTTATCGCTCGGACATGGTGGGGCTGCAAAAGGCTATTGATTATCTGGAAAACAAAGCCCAGGGCTACGCTTTCCTGCGTGATAAGACGCTGGGGACCTATATGGTGGAAACCGTGCGCGGCTACTTGCTGGGGCTCATGATGGAGACCGGGCGCTCTGCCCTTTGGACCCAAGGCGAGGCAGATTCGCTGGCAGACCTCACCTTCACCAACTTCATGATCAAAACCTGCCGCATCACCGATCTGCTTTTGAAAAAGGAATACAAACAGGCCATCGCCTCAGTAGAGGCCGCACTGCAGCTGGACCCGCGCCTGATCTCCACATCCACGCAAAACTTCATGTACTGCGGGCTGGCGCTGAGCTATATGGCCATCGGACGGCTGCTGAAGGCGGCGGAGTATCTGGACAAGTCCCTGACCATCGCAGGGCAGGACAAGAACTATACGTTCCTGGCGTGTTTTCGTAAATACTTCCAAGTGTTGTTCCTGATGCCGCAGATCGCGTCGAAGCACGGTGCGACCATCCGGGAAATCAAGGCGGTGGACATCCGCTACACGCGGGCGGACGAGAGCCACATTTTCGCCATGCTGGACGAGGTACCGGAGCTGCAGGAGGAGCTGACGGCGCGTGAGCGGGAGGTTGCGGAGCTTGCGGCAAAGGGGCTGCGCAATCAGGAGATCGCCGAAAGGCTCAACATTTCTGAAAACACCGTCAAGCACCACCTCAAAATTGCCTTCCAGAAAATGAACATTGACCGGCGCAGCAAGCTGATCGAGATGCTGCGGTGAGAAATACGCAAAAAAGTTTCGCACATCACCCTTTCGGGTGATGTGCTTTTTTTTCGCGGGGTGTATGCTGTATTTAGAAACCGGAAAAATGGGCTGTAAAGGAGGTTTTGCCATGGCTCTGTATGCCAGTGTCATCCTACTGACAGAATTGCTCATGATCGCCATGACGATCCACGTCATCGGGTATCCGGGATTCACGCGGGTGCAAAAGCGATGGTTCCTCTTTGAGTTTTTTGCCTGCATGTTCTGCGCCGGGGCGGAGTTTCTCGCAAAATACTTCGATATGCACGGCTCTACCTTCTCCGTCCCTCTGACGGTCATCACTGTGATGCAGTTTTCCCTTTCGCCGATGCTGCCCGTGTTCTTCATTGGCGCCCTTGGCCTGTATCGCCCAGCCATCGCCGTCGGAACCGTGTTCAGCTTGCACGCTCTGACGGAGATTGTCGCCGCGCCCTTTGGCTGGATCTTTTATTTTGACGCGGCAGGAAAGTATTTTCACGACCCGTACTATATCATTTACGAAGGGACATACATTGTCAGTCTGATTTTTATGATTATCGGCCTCTTTTATGTAGGAAAACGCTTCAAAAAGCGGGATATCATGACCATCGTCATGGTGCTTGTCATCATGGTAGCCGCCATCGGGTCCATGCTCCTGTTCAAGGCTTACACGGATTATCTGGGCATTGGCATCTGTAGTTGCCTTTGCTATATCTATTACAACGACCTTGTCCAGATCGACACCCAGACAGAGCTGGAAAGCAAACAGGGTCAGATCTCCGATATGCAGTCGCATATGATTTCCGGACTGGCGAACCTGATCGAAAGCAGGGATATGGAGACGGGAGAACATGTGGCGCGTACCAGCGATTATGTACGGCTTCTGGCGACGAATGCCCGAAAGGACGGCGTGTACGCGGACCAGTTGGATGAGCGCACCATTGATTTGCTGTATCAGCTGGCGCCGATGCACGATATTGGGAAAATCGTGGTTTCCGATCAAATTCTCAGAAAGCCCGGCAAACTGACCCCGGAGGAATTTGAACAGATGAAGCAGCACGCCGCCGAGGGAGGCAACGTGGTCCGCAGGGCACTCAGCGGAATTACGGACGAGGAGTTTCTTTCCTGCGCGGCGGATATCGCCACCTATCACCATGAGCGGTGGGACGGCGGCGGCTATCCCAGCGGCCTTGCCGGCGAGGCTATCCCCTTGCCCGCCAGAATCATGGCCATTGCCGACGTGTTTGACGCACTGATTTCGGAGCGCTGTTACAAGAAGGCCATGCCTCCGGAAAAGGCCTTTGAAATCATCAAGGAAGAGGCGGGCACGCACTTTGACCCGCTGCTCGCCCAGGTTTTTCTCGATCACAGAAATGAGTTTATCAGCATAGGAGGTTCACAATGGACGCCGTATTGAAGAAAGTCACACCGCTTAAGGATTACCGGCTGGAACTGTTTTTTCAAAACGGCAGCACCGCCGTCGTCAACATGGAACGGCGGGTGCAGACGCTCCGTTTTGCGCGCATCGCGCCGAGGGAGGTTTTCGCCACTGCGCGGGCCGAGGGCGATAAGGTCGTGTGGTCGGACGGGGTCACGCCCTTCGGCGTCTATTGCAGCGAACTGCTGGACGCCATGATGATGGACTAAATGGTGAAGCATCGATCATAGAGAGGAGGCTGACCAGATGTATTGGATCGTCGCGGCAGACAGCGAAGCTTCTACCCTGCAAACGGTCGGGGAGATTTTATGCAAGCAACAGATGCGTGTGACCGGGTTCAAATCCGCGCAGACGCTGCTGGATACTCTCAAGGACAACAGGCCGGATCTGATTCTGCTGGGCAATATCGTATGGGAGCTGGGAGGATTTGAGGCAATTGACCGTCTGAAGCGCTCCATGCAGCCCGGCAACGAAATCCCCGTGCTCCTCATGGCAGACCCCAACAGCCGGGAACCGGATGGATCGGCCTTGCCGAGGGGCGCTTTGGGCGTTGTCGGCAAACCGATCGACGCGGCTGTGCTTGCTTCTCGTGTGCGCGAGCTCCTTGCTCTGCAAGAGCAGCGCAGCCAGGGCAACACGGTCCTGGTCACCAGCAGTCTGGAGGAGATCGCCTCCTCTTTGGAGGAGTGCAACGATGCTTCTAACGGCCTGTGGATGGGCAGGGATGCCTTCGGCAATGTCTATCGCCACATACTTCGGTATTTGGATCGGTATCATGGCATAGCGTTTCAGGTATTGTTTACGGTGGAGATGCCGAAGGATGCCTCCGAATCCGTGCGCACGGAGATCATGACGCAGTTCCGTCGCCAGCTCCAGCGCAATCTGCGCGGCAGCGACATGATGCTGGAAAGCGGCTCCAACCAGCTCTTCCTGCTTTTGCCCGAGGTGCAGGAATCCGATATAGGGCATGTGATCTTCAGCGTGATCGATGAATGGAAACGGACAAAGTACGGAGCCTGTACGGATATCTCCTCCGAGGTCCGGCGGGCAAAGCTGGATGGCGGCGAAGCGGCTCCAAAAACCAGAAACGATGTCGATTGGGTCGTAGTGGTCGACGATGACGTCTCCAACCTCAAAATGGCCGGAACGATACTGAGCAGGCATCATATGCGCGTTACCGCCCTGCGGTCCGGGCGGGCGCTGCTGGAATACGTCAGGGAAAACAGACCGGACTTGATCCTTTTGGACGTGCGGATGCCGGAGATGGACGGCTTCGAGACCATGCGCCGCTTAAAGCTGCAGATGGTGCCGGGACAGGAGATCCCCGTCATTTTCCTTACGGCGGATGAGAACGCCGAATCCGAGACGAAGGGTCTGGAGCTCGGCGCGATGGACTTTATCAAAAAGCCCTTTGTGCCGGAGGTGCTTTCCCTTCGCGTGAAGCATATCATCGAGTTGGTCAGGCTTCAGAGAAATCTGGCCGATGAGGTCGAGATCAAGACGCAGGAAAACGAAAACCTCTCCCTTCGCGTGGTGCAAACCCTGGCGGAGGCCATCGACGCGAAGGATACCTATACCAACGGCCATTCCGGCCGCGTGGCAAATTATGCCCAAGAGATCGCATGCAGGTTCGGCTACAGCCGCAGGCAGCAGGATGAGATCTACATGATGGGCCTGCTGCACGACGTCGGCAAGATCGGCATTCCGGATGCGGTCATCAACAAGCCCTCCCGTCTCACGGACGAGGAGTACGCCCTCATCAAGACCCATCCCGTTATGGGGGAGCGTATCCTGAAAAACATACGGGAGCGCCCCAAGCTGGCTGTCGGCGCGCGTTGGCATCACGAGCGATACGACGGCACGGGCTATCCCGACGGACTGCGGGGCGAGGCCATCCCCGAGGAGGCTCGGATCATCGCTGTGGCTGACGCCTATGACGCCATGACCAGCCGCCGCAGCTACCGCGATATCCTACCGCAGGAGACCGTACGAGCGGAGCTGGAGAGAGGGAAAGGCATGCAGTTTGACCCGCGGTTTGCCGACATCATGCTCCGGATGATGGACGAGGACGGCGAATATAAAATGCGGGAGCAATAACGAGCGGAGGTGTATGCGAAATGGCAAAATTTTTGCGATCTGCGAAAACCGCACTGTTATACTGCGGTCTGAGCAAAGAGAACTATGAAAAGATCTCTCCGCTGATCGACGAGAGGAACTTCAGCTTTGCCAATATTATTTCCATCGCGATGATGATTTTCGGCATAATCTTTCTGATCAGCCAGATTCTGTCGCCCACGGCCAGCCTGTTTCCGTATTATTTTCTGATCCTGAGTGGCCTGCTTCTCTTCGTTCTTGGCAAGACCCTGATGAACCGGACGGATCGGGGCAAAATGCTTTACCGCTATCTGCAGATCTGCGTAGTCTTCGCCTTCGCCATGATCCTCAGCGCCCAGGGCAGCAACCGGGAGCAGCCGTCCGTCAGCATCGTCGTTTTTCTGGCGCTGCTTCCGCTGACGATCAACGACCGCCCGCTGCGAATGGCTGCGGTCGTCTTTGGTGCGGCGACCATCTATTTGATCTGGTCTTCCCATGTCAAGATCCCCGCCATGTTCCGGGCGGATATCTTCAACACACTGACCTTCACCACGCTCGGCATGGCGGTGTATCTGCTGATCTCCAACCGCAATATTCATGAGATCTACCTGCGCCAGCAGGCGGTGGAGAGTGACAGACTGCGGGAAAAGATGAGGGCGGCGGAAATGGCCAACGCTGCCAAAAGCGAATTTCTTGCCAACATGAGCCACGAGATCCGCACCCCCATCAACGCCATGCTGGGCATGAACGAGATCATCCTGCGCGACAGTCTGCAGGCGCGTCAGGCACCGACTCTGGAACGGGAAGATGCCCGCGCATTATTCGGCGATATCTGCCGTTATGCCGGGGATATCGACAGCGCCGGAAACAGCCTGCTCGGGATCATCAACGACATTCTGGACTTTTCCAAAATCGAGGCCGGCAAGATCGAGATCTTCTCCGCACCGTACAAGTTGAGCTCTGTTTTGAACGACGTGAGCAATATGATCCTGTTCAAGGCGCGTTCCAAGGATCTGAACTTCCAAGTGGAGGTGGATGAGACGATTCCCGATATTCTCAACGGGGATGAAGTCCGCGTCCGCCAGATCATTACCAACCTGCTCAACAATGCGGTCAAGTACACCGAACAGGGAAATGTGATCCTATCCGTCCGCACCGGGCCTGGTACGCTGCAGGAGGGCAAAGCCCTTAACCTTATCATCTCTGTCCGGGATACGGGCATCGGTATCCGGGAAGAGGATATCGGAAGGCTGTTTGCCAAATTCGAGCGGGTGGATCTGGAGCACAACAGCTCTATTGAGGGCACTGGCCTGGGTCTTGCGATCACCAAAAATCTGCTCGATCTCATGGGTGGGAAGATCGACGTCAAAAGTATCTACGGCGTCGGCTCCGTCTTTACCGTCACGCTTCCCCAAACTGTCGTCTCTCTGGAACCGGTGGGCAATTTCCGGGAGAAATTCGAGCAGAGCATCCAGACTGCCAAAGCGGCTAAAGACAATTTCCGTGCACCTGACGCCCACATCCTCATCGTGGACGATATAAAGCAAGACCTTGTTATTTCTGCGTATAAGCCGAAAGAAAGTTTCTTGCATAGTTTCATTAACTCGGCAGGAAATGCTGAAACAGCGTGGAGTTTTGTTTCACAACATTTAAGCAATTTACCGGTAGTGGTTATAAAGGCTGATAAAATAGAAATCGTTGCTGAGCGTCAAGCATTTCTACTCTTTGACCGTATGGTTGCGTATCACATCATGCAGGGAATTCCAGTTCCAATGGATGCAACTGATTTTTACAAGGGTTTGGATGAAAGATATCTCAAGCGTGATGAAATGTACTTCTTGCCTGACCAAGTAAACGAATACGATACTGCGAGAATAAAAACTGATGTGGAACCAATACAGTTCAGTTTATTTGTGACCAATGAAAAGACTGCGATATCATGGCTTTACCAGCAACTTTCTGCTCCGCAAACTTACTCCGAGATCCAGCCGAAGTTTATGCAGGAAGTAAAGTCTGTTGACCGGTATGAGGATATGCCGGAGCTGGCGGTTCTTCTGGAGGAGAACTTCCTTCAGGATGACAAAGGTCGCTGGTATATTCCGGATGTTACCAAAGAAGGCGATGTTGCCAAGCTGCGCGAGAAGAAGCTCTGGAGGGAGTTCGAGGGGTACATGAGCAGCAAGGGGAAGCTCAAACTGTTCCGTTCCGAGGCTATTCGTGTCGGTTTCTCTCGCCTCTGGAAAGATAAGAATTATCAGGCCATCGTGGATATTGCAAACCGGCTGCCGGAACAGACCATTCAGGAAGATCCAAATCTCCTGATGTACTATGACATCAGCCTGAGTCGCGTGTAAAGATAGGGAGAGGTCAGAATGCTGAACATCGGTGATTTCGCTTTTGATATGACCACCGGCACGAATGTGCAGGTGCTGGAGAAAATCGACGTCTGGGGTTATGTGTCCTATAAGGTTTTCAATCCGGCCACCGGGAAGGTTTACAAAGTCAGCGAGGAACAACTGAATATCGAGAGCAGCGGGATTCTTTATGATGAGAACTACCTGCGCTATGTTACCTTGCTGTCCAAAATCAAAAACGAGACCGCAGGCGGCCTTCTGTCCTCTCTTTCAAGTGGCATCATTCCTTTGCCGCATCAGCTCCATGTGCTCAACCGTGCAATGGAGACGAACAACATCCGGTACATCCTTGCCGATGAGGTGGGACTTGGAAAGACCATCGAGGCTGGGATGATCATCAAAGAACTGAAAGCCCGTGGCCTTGTTCAGCGCGTTTTGGTGGTTTGCCCGACTGGCCTGGTGACACAGTGGGCCTCTGAAATGCAGGAGAAATTCCACGAGCGCTTTCAGGTGATCCTGCCATCCGACTACGATACCATCAAGCGCTTGACGGACAGTGATGACGTGTACGGTCAGTACAATCAAGTCATCTCTCCAATGGATTCCATCAAGCCGCTGGAGAAACGCGCTGGATGGTCGGATGAGAAGGTCGAGAAATATAACGAGGAGCGTATCTACTCCATCATCAACAGCGGCTGGGATCTGATTATCATCGATGAGGCACACCGTGTCGCCGGTTCCTCTGGGGAGGTGGCACGGTACAAGTTGGGCAATCTGCTCTCACAGGCAAGCCCGTATCTGTTGCTCCTGTCGGCTACACCGCACAATGGTAAGACGGAGCCGTTCCTGCGGCTGGTGCGTCTGCTGGATGCGGAAGCCTTCCCGAATGCCAAATCCATCGTAAAGGAGCAGGTCGCTCCGTACCTGATCCGGACAGAAAAGCGTGAGGCCATCGACAACAACGGCAATCTGCTGTTCAAGAACAGGATCACGCATCTGGTTACGCTGCAGTGGGACGAGCGCCATTCCTTGCAAAGGGAGCTCTATCAGATGGTGAGCTCCTATGTGGCGAAGACCTATAACAAGGCGCTGCGGAACAAAAAGAAAAACATGTGCCTGATCTTCTTGCTGATCATCATGCAGCGCATGGTGACCAGCAGCACAGCGGCGGTGCGCCAGAGCTTGGAGCGACGGCTGAACGTCCTGAAGACGCAGAACACCCGGCTGGGTACGCTGACCGAGGAGGATCTGGAAGACCTGAATATCGAGGATGGCGTGGAGGAAGCGCTGGAGGCTATGTCCCTCGATATGGAGGAAGAAATCGCGGAGTTGGAACGGATTATTGCCGTAGCAAAACAGGCGGAGTTCCAGCATCCGGATGTCAAGGTGGAGACACTCACCGATACGCTGGATGCGCTCCTGAGCGATGACCGCGATCAGAAGGTTATTGTCTTCACCGAGTTTGTGGCCACACAGCTTTACCTGCGGGAATTGTTGGTCAATAAGGGCTTCACCGTGACCATCCTCAATGGCAGCATGTCGGTCGAGGATCGTGATGCTGCCCTGCGGGAGTTCCGAGAGCAAAGCAACATTTTCATTTCCACGGATGCCGGTGGCGAAGGCCTTAACCTGCAGTTTGCCAACATCATCATTAACTACGATCTCCCTTGGAATCCGATGAAGATTGAGCAGCGTTGCGGACGTGCCGACCGTATCGGTCAGCCGAGGGATGTCCACATCTACAACTTTATCGTTGGTGATACCATCGAGAACCGCGTGCGCGAGGTGCTGGAAGAAAAGCTCTCTGTCATCCTCGAAGAAATGGGTGTAGATAAGTATTCCGACGTCCTTGACAGCGAAGTGGCCGAGCTTGACTTTACCGAGGTATATATGCGCTCCATCGGCAGACCGTCAAAGATTGAGGAAAACATGTACCCGGTTGAGTCGGAAATGAAGCAGCAGCTTCAGAATTCCAAGAAGTACAGGGATGTTATCCGGGAGGAAAAGGACTTGTCCCAGCTCGTTGGACAGGGCTCCGACTTTGACGTGGATACTGCGCTGCGGCAGATGCTTGCCTACTATGATAGCTGGCAGGGACGCGACCTGAAGCTGATCGACCGCATCGCCATTAACGATTCTGATATCATTCAGCACCTGCAGACCGATGTTCTACAGGATCGGAAGTCGCCGTTGATGTCTGTGGGAATCCAGAACTTTCCCAATGAGGCTGGGTACTTCATGCTGTGGGAGCTTTCCATTTCCAACGATCCCGACGATAAGCGGATTATCCCGATTTTCGTCAACGAGAATTTCGTGTTGAGACCGATGGCCGGGAAGCGCCTGATGGATGTGTTTCTTGATCCGACATCGCGCCTGACGGTAAGTTCGGTTCCTAATATTGATGGCAGTACCTACGAGCAGTTGGAGAAGATGGCCGTAGAGTTCGCCTTTGATACCTTCATTGAGATGAAGGATAAGCGAATTCAGAAGAATCAGGAGAGTTACAACAAATACATGTATGCGCTCCAGCTGCGGACAGAGGCTGCTGAACACATTGGCATCGAGAATATCAGAGCATCTCGCCTGCGGAAGTTGGCGCAGGAAAAGGCGAATATCGAAGAGGCACATAAAACCGGGAGCCGGATATACCCGGATTTCAAACTGGCAATTTTGATCAGATTGGAGGCGTGACGGATGTTTGCGGACTACGTGTACGAGAAGTCAGCTGCGAAGTATGCGGATAAAATCCTGCTCATTGATGCTGATCATCTGGCCGAAGATACACGTTTCACGGATGGCTTTAAGGCGCGTGGCTTCGAGATCGTCGTGTACCATGATGACCTGAGTTTCCGAATTGAATATGAAGAAAAGATCAAATCCAGGGAAGGACGCATCGCCGTCGTAGTCACTCCGGACCAGTACGTCCCGTACGACCTGCGCCGGAGAATGACGGCGTACAAAGTGTCGCTGGCTGATCTGTTCCCACGTCTGAACACCGCCGTACTGCGGGAAAGTGACTCTGCGACCTATGACCTTGTGAGCTCAGCCTATGAGCGGACATATGACCAGTACCAGACCTCTGCGGCAACGGAGCAGTTCCTCCGGGTGCAGGCATACTCGAAGGAGAACGTCCGTGGCAACCTGGATAGCAGTTTTCAGGAGCTCCTGCGGCGATCCGAAGGCTGCACCAGCTATAGAGAGTGGTTCGCCATTGCCGAGGAGAAGGCACGCATCGACTGCATGGCCGTCCAATATGACCTTGCAATGGACACAACAGAAATTAACCTGCGCTTTCGAGATTATATCCTGAGCCAGTACGGGAAGCTCTCAACCAGCATGGATCGCGAAAGCCCGGTGTTGGTGAGCAAGGCAATGGAGTTCATGCATGAACACAGCAAGAAGTTCATCATCATCGTCATGGACGGTATGTCAGAATTTGATTGGCGTATTCTATCGAGATCCTTTAACAGTATCCATTACCGGCAAACAGCCGCATTTGCAATGATCCCGACCGTGACCTCGGTTTCCCGGCAGTGCCTGCTCTCCAACAAATACCCGCGTGAATTGGTGAATCCTTGGAGCCAGAGTAAGGAGAAGCAAGAATTTATCGACTGCGCGAAGAATCTGGGATTTGCGGATACCCAGATAGAGTGGAAGGAGTCGGAGCTCGAAAACGACGATCTGAAAAACTACAAGGCCAAGGCGGAGTATTATGTCCGGCAGCATCAGGACAATGCCGTGATTCAAAAGCTCAAGAGCAATGTTCCGCTGACCGGCGAGGATGTGAAGGTGCTGGAGGGTATCCTCTGGAGCGAGGTCGGCACCAAGCAGGAGTATGAGGCTGAGTACGGTGCAAAGCCTCTGGGTGAGTTCGTGCGTGAGATCGTGGGTCTGGACATGAACGCGGCCAAGGCCGCCTTCGCTTCGTTCCTGAACGACACGAATCTGGACAGCCGTCAGATTTATTTCGTCAACCAGATCGTGGAGTACATCGTCCACAACGGCATGATGAAGGATCTGTCCGTCCTGCAGGAGCCGCCCTTCACCGACCAGGGCAGCATCGTGGAGGTCTTCACCGATCTGACCGTCTGGCTCGGCATCCGCAGGGCAATCGAGCAGGTCAACGCCAACGCCGCCGCATAAGCCCGGAAGGAATATGTAATCTCAATATATGAAATGAAAAGCCCAGAGACAGCGGCGTGAACCGCTTCTCTGGGCTTTTATATTTTGCGTATTGTGGGAAAAGTGTTATTCCAGTATCCGATCAAGCTGGTGCTGGACAAGAGAATCCAGCAGGCTGAGACGGTTCTCGGAGATGGGGTGCTGCGGATGGTTGCTGAACCGGAAGCCGCGCAGGTCTTCCAGATAAGCACGGATAGCGTCAGTCAACAGTCCGCGGGCTGTGATAATGAAATCGCGTCCCAGCTTCGGGCGGCAGTGCTCGATATACCATTCCGGCGCGGCAAGCTGCTCCTCATCCAACTCCGGGAACAGCGCCCGGTTATTGTCAAACACCGGCGCCAGTGTCTTCAGCTCCATTGTTGCATTGTCAAACAGGAAGCCGAAGTTGCCGTAGTGCCGATCGGGATTCAGTGTCAGCGCGTCGAGGATGCACATGCGGCGAAAAGCATCATCACAACCGAGACCTCGGCAGAAGTCCAGCAGGCGGGGGATCGTCTGCTCTCCCTGAAAGACGGTGCTGGCTTTGGCTAGCCCGGTCGTCTCGTCGGTAAACAGGGCGCACTTGCTCACCAGCTTGTTGTGATACACGGAGAGATCATAATTTACATGATCCACGCACAGACGAGCCGCAAGCTGAGAAACCAGATATTCTGAAACCGGCTCTATCTCATGCAGACCGCTGCCGCTTTTGTAGAGCCAGATCCCGTCCGCATCCCGCACCCAGCACTTGGCATAATAGCCGTCTGTGCCAAATTCCGGAGAAGTGGAGGAAAGGTCTGTTTCGCTTATCACGCCATCAAAGGCGGCCTCGCTTACCAGCCGGTCGAACTCATTTTGATAGAGGGATACATCTTTCCATGCAAGGTCGCTGTCGGCCTCTTTTACCCAAAAGGTGTCGTTCAGGCTCAGGGCGTGCGTTACCCGGATAAAGCCCTCCAGATCATCACAGCCATAGCTTTCAAGCAGCTCCTTTATGTGTCTGCGGTGCTTGGGCGCCTGCCGCCGTGCAAGGAAGTCATATAGATTCCCATAGCCGATGGGCTGTATCTTCGTCAGCCACGCGAGCTCTGTAAACTCTGGCTCGTCAAACACATTACGCTCACAGAGGAAGCGGAGCATGGGAGTGGTCTGGTTCATAAGAACATATTCTCTTTTCATGCCCACACCTCCTTTGCTGCTATCTATGGGTCTCATACATGGGTAAAACAGGACAATTACCATAAATGTGGGGGCAAACCTTATTTTGGCGCATCCTGATTTCAATATACAAGGTTACGTGAGTGCCGTCAAGCATATGATATACCTTGGCTTAGATTATCCCCATTTAACATGATTTTGCCGCATCTGTTCTTGCCACCAGGCGAGATTGCTTTCAATCTCTTCATCTTTAACATAAGGAATATTATACAGCGTGTTTCCCTCCGGCGTGACATAGAAGCCCTGCCCATAACGGGGAAGTGTCTCACATCCGCTTTCTTCCATGATAACACGGGACTGAATAGCGTTCGCAGTTCTCAGGCAAAGACGCGCTGCGAAGTTTTCGCGGATTTCAGTGGGGATAATATTCGCTTTAGGAACCTGTGTAGCCATAACAAGATGAACCTTTGCTGCACGTCCCTCAGAAGTCAGGCGCAGAACAGCTTTATATGCTTCTTTGCCGCCGTTCTTGTAGACGTTCGCCCATTCATCAATGACCACAAACAGATCGCCTTTGTCGTAGGTTTTCAAGTGTCTGCGCTCCATATCGGTATAACGTGCATCCATAATGCTGACAGCTTGATTCAGTGCAGAAAGCCATGCAGAAGGATTAAAACCAGCGGCGTATGCTAAAGTGTGCGGGAGCTTTGCATAAGCGGCAAGCTCAACACGCTTCGGGTCGATTAAAATAAGCTGTGCTCCACCGTCTTTGTCGAACGGCAGGCGGTACATAAGCGTATCAATAAGGCCATTGATAACGACAGACTTACCGGAACCAGTAGCGCCAGCAATCAGCAAATGTGGCTGTTTGAGCATGTCCAGAAAGAGATTGTATGCTTTCCCGGTGGGCGCGGTATATCTAACCTTTCGCGGACGGCGCAGAACAACGATAGCGGCAATAATAGCGGCGATAATGATAATATACATTGTTTAATCCTCCGCTTCAAGCTCAATCTAAATATCTTTGATGCCTTGCCTTTAACTGTAGGATAAAATGTTGGCAACTGAAAACCAATATATTAAAAATGCTCTGCTACGATCTGATTTAACTGCTTTGCGATCTCCTTGAATTCACAGTTGAGGTCAAGCGTCTTTACGCTAATTTTGTTGCCGCTCATGTGAAATACATTGTCCGGGAATAAAACTTCATCTGTTTTCGCATACAAAAGCATACCAGACACCACATGAGGTGCGGTTCCAAATAAGGCATCCTTGTTTTTTACATATGTGAAGATTTGATTCAGATGTGCATTTCTCAGACTTTGTTTTTCATATTGAGTCTGCATGATGCGAGAGTAGTATTTCGCATCAATAATCAATACATGGTCTCCCTGCTTGTTCGTGAGCATAATATCACTCTGCATGGCCGGCAACAGGTCGCTTGCCCCATCATCCAGCGCCCAGGCAATTCGTGATGCTGCTGCTTTTACTTGCGGGCACTCCTTTATGTAAAACTCCAGAATGAACTTCTCATACAAGCGGCTCATCAACTGATCATCCACAAATTTTGCCAGCTTATATTCTCCTTCTTCTGTGGTCAGGAGCATCCCTTCCAAAATCAGTTGACAAATACCGATCAGAATACGGTAGCTCTGATTGTTCCGATGAAAAGTTACCGCACTCCAGCGAATAATCTGTGGATCTACCAGGGAAACCTCAGTAAAGAAAAGCATTTCTTTCTTCAGTTCTGTCTTGTATTGATCCTCCACATCCGCATGCCTGAGCAGGAGAGAAACCGTAGTTTTCAAAATCTGA
>CADAPH010000020.1 GCA_902789745.1 Oscillospiraceae bacterium
GGCGGAGGATTATATCTGCCGCGTCGGCGGGGATGAATTTGTCATCCTCATACTGCACACGGATCCTTCGCAGACCGGACAGCTCAGCGAACGCGTCCGTCGCCTCAATCAGGCGCTCAGGGACACGGCAGACGGGCTCCCGGCGGTGACGGTCAGCGTCGGCGCCGCGCACGGGGATGAGCGCACCGACAGCGCGGAGCTCTTCAATCGTGCAGACCACGCGCTGTACGACACAAAGCACAACGGCCGCTGCGGCATCACCTTCTTTGAACAGGCACCGCTTTCCTTCGCGAAGGCGTAATACCGATCTGCGGCGAACATTTGAAAAATTGATTCAAACCCGCAAAAAGGGAAGCCGTCCGCGGGGACAGCTTCCCTTCTCTGTAAATAAAAACCGTAAGGCTGAAAAGTGTTTTCGCAGCCTTACGGCTTCTTTTTTTACCCCATCAGGATTTCCACCCGGACATGGGCGCCGGGAGCCTGAAGCGGGATCACCTTTCCTGCAAAGGGCGCGCCGTTTACGCGCATCTCCTTCACGCCGTACTGCGCGCCGTCCGGATTTGAGACGACGCTGCGCTTCACCGTGAAGCCCTTGCAGCCCGAGGGGACGCAGGGATCGATTCGCAGACCGTCCAGCGTGGGCTTGACGCCGAGGATCGCCTGGGAGATCGACAGGAACGTCCAGGCCGCGGTGCCGGTGAGCCAGGAGTTTTTCGCCTCGCCGAAGCTGGGGGCGTCCTTGCCCGCGATCATCTGGCTGTAGACGTACGGCTCGGTACGGTGAATGTCGCTGATGTCTTCGATAAAAGCGGGCGCGGTGCGGCGGTAGACCTGGAAGGCGCGGTCGCCGTGACCCAGCTCTGCCTCGGCGCAGACGATCCAGGGATTGTTGTGGCAGAAGATGCCCGCGTTCTCCTTGTAGCCGGGGGGATAGCTTGAGATCTCGCCCAGCTCGAGGTGGTAGCGGGTATAGGGCGGATTGTTCAGTACGATGCCGTACTTGGTGTCCAGCCGCTCCTCCACGCTCTTGAGGGCCTTCGCCGCTTCGCCGGTCTCCTTGCCGATGCCGGCCATGACGCACATGCCCTGGGGCTCGATGAAGATCTGTCCCTCCTCGCACTCCCTGCCGCCGACCACATGGCCGAAGGCGTCGTAGGCGCGGCGGAACCATTCGCCGTCCCAGCCCGCGTCGAGCACGGCCTTCTCCACCGCGTCGATGGCCTTCAGCGCTTCGTCCGCCTCGCTGCCGAGTCCGACATGGCGCAGGATCTCCGCCCAGGCGCGGCCGTATTTGACGAACATGCCGCCGATGAACACGCTCTCCGCCACGGGGCCCTCGCTGGGGCCGGTGATCTGGAAGCTCTCGCCCGGATGCTCGGAGAAGCAGTTGAGGTTCAGGCAGTCATTCCAGTCGGCGCGGCCGATGAGCGGCAGACCGTGGGGGCCGAGGTGCGTGCGGGTGAAGCTGAAGCTGCGGCGCAGATGCTCCAGCAGCGGCTGGGCAAGGGCGGGATCGTTGTCGAAATCGACCTGCTCGTCCAGGATGCTCCAGTCGCCCGTCTCGCGCAGGTAGGCGTCGGTGCCGGCGATGAGCCAAAGCGGATCGTCATTGAAGCCGCTGCCCACGGCGAGATTGCCCTTCTTGGTGAGCGGCTGGTACTGGTGGTAGGCGCTGCCGTCCGGGAACTGTGTGGCGGCGATGTCAAGGATACGCTCCCGCGCGCGCTCCGGGATCATGTGGACAAAGCCCAGCAGATCCTGGCAGGAATCGCGGAAGCCCATGCCGCGTCCCATGCCGCTCTCAAAATAGCTTGCCGAGCGGCTCATATTAAAGGTGACCATGCACTGGTACTGGTTCCAGATGTTAACCATGCGGTCGAGGCGATCGTCGCCGGTCGCAACCTGATACTTGTTGAGCAGGCCGTTCCAATGCTCGTGCAGCTTGTTCAGGCCGCTGTCAAACGCGGCGTTGTCGGCAAAGCGGGCGATCATGGCCTCGGCGCGGGTCTTGTTGATGACGCCGGGGGCGGCCCACTTCTCCTCCTGCGGGTTTTCGATATACCCCAGACCGAAGATCAGGCTGTCGCTCTCGCCGGGGGCAAGGGTCAGATCAAACTGCTGCGCCGCAACCGGCTGCCAGCCGTGGGCGATGCTGTCGGTGCAGCCGTCCCCGAAAACGGCGGCGGGCTTTGCCGGACTCCCGTAGAGGCCGAGGAAGGCGTCGCGCTGGGTATCAAAAGCCGCCGGCGTACGGTTGGCCCAGAAGACGGCATAGTGATCGCGGCGTTCGCGGTACTCGGTCTTATGGTAGATCGCGCCGCCAACAACCTCCACCTCACCGGTGGAGAAGTTGCGCTGGAAGTTGGAGGCGTCGTCCATCGCGTCCCAGAGGCAGAACTCCACGAACGGGAACAGGCGCAAGGCTTTCGCCTGATCGCCCTCGTTCTTCACGGTGACGCGCATGAGCATGCAGCGCTCCCCCACCGGGACAAACAGCTCCTGCCGGACAGAAACGCCGTCTTTCGCGCCCTCGATCACGGAATAGCCGAGACCGTGGCGGCATTCGTAGTGATCCAGCTCCGTCTGCACGGGCTGCCAGCCGGGATTCCAGACAGTCTCCCCATCCTTTATATAGATATGGAAACCTTCCTGATCCAGCGGCGTGTTGTTGTAGCGGTAGCGCGTTATACGGCGCAGGCGCGCGTCGCGGAAAAAGCTGTAGCCGCCGGCGGTGTTCGACAGCAGGGTGAAAAAGTCCTCGCTCCCCAGGTAGTTGATCCAGGGCAGCGGTGTGCGCGGCGTGGTGATGACATATTCGCGCCGCTCGTCGTCAAAGTGTCCGTATTGCATAAGGCCCTCCCTTATCGAAATCGTTTAAGTGTATATAGAGAGTACCGCATCTTGGCAAAAAAAGCAAGCTCTTTTTCGTAAAAACTTAATTTTTCGTTGCGCTTTCTTTATTTCCCACTCTATTGGTTCCTATCGCCCGGTCTGCTCCGGGGATCTTCTTGCCATATTGCCCAAAACGCCACCTTGAAAATTGTGTAATACTTACAATTTTCCTGTATTCTTGTATTTTTTTGAAAGAAAGCACTTGCTTTTTCTTGGGATTCGGAGTACATTAGGGTCACGAAAACGATTAAGTAAAAAAGGGGGCTGATCGCCGTGGTTTCCATGAAGGACATCGCCAAGCGCTGCGGCGTCTCGACAGCCACGGTCAGCAAAGCCCTCAACGGTCAGCCGGATATCGGCGAAGAAACGCGGGAACGCATCGTTCGGATCGCCGACGAGATGGGCTATATGGCAAACGCCTCCGCCCGGGCACTCAAGACAAACCGCAGCTACAACCTCGGCGTTGTGTTTGTCGATCCCATGCACGGCGGCCTTGCGCATGAATTCTTCTCCTACGTGCTCGACGGCATCCGCAGCGAGGCTGAGCAGCACGGCTACGACATCACCTTCATTAATCAGAATGTCGGCCAGCGGCAGACGGGTTATCTTCAGCACTGCCTCTACCGCGGTGTCGACGGGGTGGTGATCGCCTCGGCGGATTTCCTTGATCCCATGGTGGCGGAGCTTGTGCAGTCGGATCTGCCGGTGGTGACCATCGACCATGTGTTCAACAACCGCATCTGCGTGATCTCCGACAACCTGAAGGGCATGGACGAGCTGGTGCGCTATGTGGCGAAGAAGGGGCACCGCAGGATCGCCCTCATTCACGGCGAGGTGACCAGCGTCACGCGCAACCGCCTGACCGGATTTTACCGGGCCTGCGAGGAGCTGGGCATTCAGATTCCGGCAAATTGGGTGAAAAGGGGCGTCTTTCACGACCCGAAGAACTGCTATAAACTCACAAAGGAGCTGCTGGCGCAGCCGGAGAGACCGACCTGCATCTTTTTCCCGGACGACTACTCGTGGGTCGGCGGCTACAATGCCATCACGGAAGCCGGTATGAAGGTTCCGGATGATATCTCCGCCGTCGGCTATGACGGTATCTCCCTCTCCCGTGTCATGAGCCCGGTGCTCACAACCTGGCGTCAGGACGCCGAGGGGCTCGGCACGACGGCAGCGTCCAAGCTGATCGAGCAGATCGAGCACCCCCTCACCGTGATCCTCGACCGCGTGATCGTGGCCGGCAGGCTTCAGGAGGGCGGCACGGTCAAGGCGCTGTAGGTTTTCTCAAGGTGATCAGCGGGAACGAACCCGCAAAAATATATCACAATCAAAATTAGGAGGAAAGATCATGAAAAAGACCATCGCAATGCTTCTGGTTCTCGTTATGGTGTTTGCCCTGTGCGGCACCGCCGCTTTTGCGGACGAGCCCGAAGGAAAGGTATTCAACATCTACGCATGGAACGAAGAGTTCAAGGGCTTCTTTGAGAAGTACTATCAGGTTCCCGACGGCGTGACCGTCAACTGGATCATCGTCCCCAGCGACAACGGCGCTTATCAGGATGCTCTCGACGCCGCCCTGCTCAACCAGGCTGACGCCGCCGACGACGAGAAGGTCGACATGTTCCTCGCCGAGGCCGACTACATCCTCAAGTATGTCGATTCCGACTTCACGCAGGACATCACCGCGCTGGGTGTGAACGACTTCTCCAACGCCTACAAGTACACTGTCCAGGCCGCGACCGACGCCGACGGCGTTGTCAAGGGTGTCTCCTTCCAGTGCTGCCCCTCCGCGCTGATCTACCGCCGCTCCATCGCCAAGGACGTGCTCGGCACCGATGATCCCGCCGAGGTTCAGTCCAAGCTCGACACCTGGGACAAGTTCAACGCTGTCGCTGCCGACGCCAAGGCCAAGGGCTACTACATGACCGCCTCCTTTGCCGAGACCTTCCGCCCCTTCTCCAACAACTGCACCATGCCCTGGGTCGATGCGGACAACAACCTCCAGTTTGACCCCCAGATCGAAGCCTGGATCGCCCAGACCGATAACTTCATCGACAACGGCTACACCCTGACCTCCGGCATCTGGGACGATGAGAAGAACGTCCAGATGTTCGCTGACGGCAAGACCATGTGCTTCTTCGGCCCCGCCTGGTACTTCAACTTCTGCATGGGCAACGCCCAGGATCCCGAGAAGGGCTGCTCCGGCGACTGGGCCATCTGCGAAGGCCCCGCTGCCCACTTCTGGGGCGGCACCTGGCTGCTCGCCGCTGCCGGCTCCGATAACCCCGCAATGGTCGCCGACGTGATGAACACCTTCATCAACAACGAGGAAGTCTGCTCCAACCTCGTCGCCAACGAGGCGCAGTTCTCCAACAACATGGCCGTCAACGCCAAGTTCGCCGCTGATCCCAACTATGGCTCTGCCTTCCTTGGCGGCCAGAACGACGTCGCCGTCTTCTCCGCCATGACCGACAACATCGTCTGGGAGAACCACACCATCTACGATCAGCTCCTCAACGAGGGTCTGCAGAACAGCCTGCAGGAGTACTACCGCGGCTCCGTCAGCAAGGACACCGCGATGGACAACTTCTTCCTCTACGTCAACGAGAAGTACCCCACCATCGTGACGCCGTGATTGCGAAGGGATTGCTTCAAACCGCATAAACTCTCACCGGGGCGGGGCGCTTGCCTCGCCCCGGTTTTGACTGAAACCGGATCGGAGCGCACAGTGCGCTGCGCGCCGCGATGCGATTTCAGGAAGCCGCATTCTTTTCATTCTTTTTTAATCCTTCAAGGGGGTATGTTCCGTGAACGAACAAAAGCTGCGCCGAAACCAGAAAGGCGTATCATACGCGAAATGGGGCTATCTGTTTATCCTGCCCTTTTTCATCGCTTATTTCATCTTCAACTTTGCGCCGCAGGTACTGACCATCTACAACAGCTTTTTTGAAAACTACCGCGAGGGTCTCAAGCAGGTCGGCCCCAATTTTGTCGGCTTCGGCAACTATATCAAGCTTTTCACGCCCGACAAAAACGGCACCATCAACATCCTCAAGTACACCGGCAACACCCTGGCCCTGTGGATCATGGGCGCGGTTCCTCAGATCGTGGTGGCGCTGCTGCTGGCGATCTTCTTCACGAGCTACCGCCTGAAAATCAAGGGACAGCAGTTCTTCAAGACCGTCATCTACATGCCGAACCTGATCATGGCCTCCGCTTTCTCGATGCTGTTCTTCACGCTGTTCTCCAATGTCGGCCCCGTCAACCAGCTCATCCAGGCCTGGGGCTGGAGCGATATCCCCATTGACTTCTTCGCATACAAGGGCACGGTGCGCGGCCTCATCTGCACGATGAACTTCCTGATGTGGTTCGGCAACACCACGATTCTGCTGATGGCGGGCATCATGGGTATTGACCAGGATCTCTTTGAGGCGGCGAACCTCGACGGCGCGACCTCGATTCAGGTCTTCTTCAAGATCACGCTGCCCCTGTTGATGCCCATCCTCGTCTACACGGTCATCACGGCCATGATCGGCGGTCTGCAGATGTTCGACGTGCCGCAGGTTCTCACCAAGGGCAAGGGCATGCCGGACCGCACCTCCATGACGCTGGTCATGTACCTCAACAACTACCTCGGCGGCAGCAAGAACTACGGCATGTCCGGCGCGATCTCGGTCATCATCTTCATCATCACCGGCATCCTGAGCCTGTTCGTCTTCCGCACACTGAAAAAGAAGGATTAAGGGAGGGAAAAAACAATGAACGCCGTCACACCCAAAGAGGCCAAAAAGGCCGTTGTACAGCTCACCATCCTGCGCATTATTGTCTATATTATTCTGATCTTTCTCTCCGTCCTTTGCCTTTTCTCCTTTGTCATGCTGTTCATCAACGCCACGCGCTCCAACGGTCAGCTCCAGGCGGGCTTTACGCTCGTCCCCGGCGGGCATTTCCTGGAGAACTTCAAAAACGCCTGGACAGACAGTTCCATCAACATCCCCCGCGGCCTGCTGAACAGCTTCATCGTCGCCAGCACCACCGCCGTTCTGACCACCTACTTCTCCGCGCTCACGGCCTACGGCTTCCAGGCCTATGACTTCAAGGGCAAGAAGTTCCTCTTCGCCTTCATCATGGCCATCATGGTCATCCCCTCCCAGGTCTCCGCGTCCGGCTTCGTCCAGATCTGCTACAAGTTCGGCCTGACGAACAATTACTGGGTGCTGATCCTGCCCGGCATCGCCGCGCCCATTGTGTTCTTCTACATCAAGCAGTACATGGAATCGAACCTGCCCATGGAGATCGTGGACGCCGCGCGCGTCGACGGCTGCGGGGAGTTCCGCACCTTCAACTTTATCATTCTCCCCATGCTGAAGCCCGCCCTCGCCGTGCAGCTCATTTTTGCCTTTGTCTCGTCCTGGAACAACTACTTCCTGCCCTCCCTGCTGCTGACCAAGGCGGAGATGAAAACCGTCCCCATTATGATCGCCCAGCTCCGCTCGGCGGACTACTCGAAATTTGACATGGGCAAGGTCTACATGTTCATCCTGCTGGCTATCCTGCCGGTGCTGATCGTGTACATCATCCTGTCCAAGTCCATCATCAAGGGCGTCACCGCCGGTTCGGTGAAGGGATAAACACGCAGGTCCCGGAAAACGTAGGGGTCGATCCCCGGATCGACCCGCCAATCAACGCACGACCGTGCAGGCTGGCGGGCCGATGAGGGCATCGGCCCCTACGCGAAAGTTTAAATTGAAAGGAAATTTCTATGTTAAAGGAACTCGGAATCTACAAGGGCGTCAATCTCGGCGGCTGGTTCTCCCAGTGCGATTACAGCGAGGATCGGCTCGACCATTTTATTACCGAGAGCGATTTCGCGCAGATTGCCGCGTGGGGCTTTGACCATGTGCGCATCCCCATCGACTACAACGTCATCCAGAACGCGGACGGCAGCATGAAGGTGGACGGCCTCCGGCGCATCGACGCCGCGCTTGCGCTCAGCGACAAGTATGGACTGAAAACAGTGCTGGATCTCCACAAGACGCCCGGCTTCTCCTTTGACGAGGGCGAGCACGAGGCAGGTTTCTTCGAGAGTAAAGCGTATCAGGCGCTCTTTTACGCGATCTGGGAGGCGCTGTCCGCGCGGTATGGCAGGATGCACGACCGCGTGGTCTTTGAGCTTCTCAACGAGGTGACGGAGGCGGCGTATCTCCCGGCGTGGAAACGGATCTCCCGCGAGTGCGTCCGCCGCATCCGCCAAAACGCGCCCGAGACCTGCGTCCTGCTCGGCAGCTACAACTGGAACAGCGCGCGCACGCTTCCGGAGCTGGACGCGCCCTATGACGACAAAGTTGTTTACAACTTCCATTTCTATGAGCCGCATCCCTTTACCCACCAGGGCGCATACTGGAATCCCCAGTTTATAAACTGCCGCAGCACCTACGCCGAGAGCGGCGCGAGTGTGGAGTGGTTTGAGGATTTTCTCGCTCCGGCGATCGAGAAAGCAAAACAGGAGGGCTGTGAGCTCTACTGCGGTGAGTTCGGCGTGATCGACGGCGTTCCGCCCGAAGAGGCCGTCAAGTGGTTCCGCGATGTGCACACGGTCTTCGAGCGCCACGGCATCGCACACAGCTTATGGAGCTACAAGCAGATGGACTTCGGCCTCAGCGACGCGCGCATGGACGGCGTGCGTGAAGAGCTTCTGACGCTGGTGTAAATTTACTCAAGCATAAGCATAGGGCTGTAAAAAGTCCCATCATACCGCTGGGGAGAGCCAAAGGCTCTCCCCAGCGTCCATTTACCAAAGCATTTGATAACCGGTTTTTTACAGTCCCGTGTCGTGTTTCATTTCCCGCTCTTGAGCTCTGTGAGCCAGTCGTCGTCCGTCGGCATGGCGAAGGGGCGCGGCGAGGCGGGCGTGTCCCCCTTCGGCGTGTCCGTGATCCAGCTCTCAGGCGGCGGGGGCGTCGTTTCCTCCGGCTCCTCCAGGAGTTCTTCGGCATACGACTCCTCTTCCTCTTCCGGCGCGTTTTCCCTGCGTCCCAGGGCGAAATAGGAAATGCCCTGGATGGCGGTGGTGCAGCAGACCTCCCCGCCGCGCAGATAGACGAGATCAAGCAGGCCCTCGCTCACCGGCTGGGTGGAGGGATTGAGATATTCGTTGACCATCTGGATCCAGTTGTAGAGATCCAGGAAAGTATAGCTCAGATCGTGCACGTAGGCCGGGGTATTCGGCGCGGTAAGGAAGCGGATATTCTCGCTGCGGCAGCGCAGGAGCTGACGGGCAAACCATGCCATATTGGAGGCTGTCATGTTGGTGTCCATGCTCTCGGCCAGGATCGCGGCGACCTGTGGGATATTGGGAATGCTGCCGAGCTGGAGAAACTGGTCGGCAGCAGCCTTGAGGAAATCGTGCTGAACCTTGATACGGTCGAGATCTCCGTTGACGTAGCCGCTGCGGTAGCGGCAGAGCCACATGGCCTGTTCGCCGTTCAGGAGCTGATAACCCGGCTCCAGGTCGATGACGGGGCCCTCCTCATAGTACATCCTCTGCGGCACGTCAAACCAGATCCCGCCCAGTGCGTCCACTGCCCGCTCAAAGGCGTCCAGCTCAATGACGGCGTAGCAGTCCACGTCGAAGCCGGTCAGCTTTTTGACGTGCCGGCGCAGCGCATCGCTGCCGCTGGCGCCGCTGTAAACCGCCGTCCAGTAGACGCTGTTGAGTTTGCGGATCGGCGTGTCCACATTGATGAGCGTGTCCCTCGGGATGCTCACGAAATTTGCCGTATGCCGCACGGTATCCAGCCGTCCGACCATGATCGTGTCGGTATTGCCGGTGCCGTCGTCGCTGCCAGCGAGCAGGAGGGTATAGACGCCATCCTGCCGATCTGTCTCAAAGGCCGTGCCGCGGTCAGGCGTCGGCGTCGGCGCGGGCGTCTGGGAGACCGGCACTTCCGTTTCCTCTGTCGTTTGGGTCAGATCTGCCAGTACCGGGTTTCCCGGCGCCGTCTCGGGCGGCTTTTCCCAGAGGAAATACACGCCCAGTGTCGCCATCACGACCGCGGTCAGACTTCCTCCGACAACGATCATCAGACGCAGCCACTTTCCCTTTAACAAGCTTGAAAAGTGCAGCCATTTTTCCTTCCATAAGCTTGAAAAACGCGGCCATTTTTCCTTCCAAAAACGCAGTACGCTTTCTTTCAACAGCCGCAGCCACTTTTTCCAGTCCATACTCCCGCCTTCCCGCCCCGCTATCCGGGGCAGTTTCTTTCACTCGGGAGTATTGCCCGTTTTTCGTGAAATCATACGGCGTGAACTGCGGTTTTTTTACAGTATTCCTGCGATCCACAGGACAAGCAGCGCAACCGCGGCGCCAAGCAGGAAGGCGGCGGCGGGACGGAGACTCAGGCGCTCCACAGGCGGCAGGGCGTCCTCGGTATAGCTCTCGGCGGCGCGGGCGGCCTGACGCAGGAGCTCCTCCCGGCTGATCCCCGGCTCCCGCAGGGCGTCGTCGCGCAGGATGAAGACCGCCTCGCTGAACATCGGATCGGGCGTGGGGACGACCACCGCACGGCGCAGCTTTCCCCGCAGGCGCGGCGGAATCGTCCGACCGGGAGCACGCGATACAAACAGGCGCCTTACCCGCCCCGCAAGGCTGCGGAAGGCGCTCGGCGGGCGGACGCTCATGCTCGTTCCTCCACGCGCACAGTGACCACCGTCATGTCGTCCAGCGCGCCGTAGAGCTCCTCTGCCTGTTTGAGCACCGCGCGGGCCAGACTCTTCATATCCTCAAAGCCCTGAAGAAGCAGGTTCTTCAGCCACTCATCCTCCGCGTCGGCGATCACGCCGTCGGTAGCGATGACGGCGGTACAGCCGGGCTTCAGGCGCATGCGCACCACGTCCGGAGCCGTCCCCTCTCCTGCCGAGAGACCGGCAGCCAGCGTCTCGCCCTTGACGCGGCGGATGTTGTGCCCTGAAACGACATAGGAGGGCGCGGCGCCGTATTTGTAAAAGCTGGTCTGTCCGGTAAAGAGATCCACGCACATGAGGTCGACGGTGGCGAAGCCCCAGCTCTCCCCGTCGCGCAGGAGCAGGACGGAGTTTAAAAGCTTCATGGCCACGGCGGGCTCCATCCCCGCGCGCAGGAACTTCTCCAGGATCCCGATCACGCGGCGGCTGTCCTCAGCGGCCTCGTCCCCACAGCCCATGCCGTCGGATAGAATGACGCACAAAACGCCCGCGTCGGTTTTAAAATAGGTGCCCCGGTCGCCGCTGACGCGCTCGCCCTGCTTTTTCATGGCGGCAATGCCGACGGAGACCGCCAGCGGCTCGGCCTCCAAAAGCTCGATCCGGGAGACGTCCCCCTCCGGGGTAATCGGCTGGCAGAGCCGCACGCCCGCGATCTCCGACAGCTTTTCGAGATAGTTTTCCTCGCGCAGCAGCGGCGTGAGCCTTCCGCTTTCGATCACGATGCGCAGCCGCCCGCCCCCGTCGCGGTAGACGGCGGCGTCCGCGTCGATGTCGAGGCTTCGCAGATAGCGCAGCAGACGCCGCTCCGCCAGGGGATCGGCTCCGCTCACGCTGCCGAGCTCGGCCGCGAAGCGCTCCAGAAGCTGCGCTACATCCGCATACTGTCCCCAGGCGACGCTGCGGTTCTCCGCGAGGCGGGCGCGAAGCTGCCGCCGATAGGACATGCCGCGCAGCTCCCCGTTGACAGCGGCGACAAAGGCGGGCAGGCTCACACACTTCTCCCGGAAGAATTCGGGGATATCCTCCACGGCGAGGCTGCCGTGCTCGATCATGGCCTTCGTCGCGTCGTTCAAAGCGGAGAGCGTGTCCACATACTCCGCGTTCCAGCAGCGGTTTTTGAAGCGGCAGGAGACGCAGACCTCGTCGGCGGCGCGGTCGAAAATGCGGGCGATGTTCTCGTCATTGACCGGCGCGGCGACGTTTTTGCGCACGGTCTCAAACAGCTCGCCGTAGGCTTCGCTCAGACGTCGGAGCTTTGCCGCCTCAAAGCGGCGCAGGCCGGATTCCCCGCAGCCGCGATCCATGCACTGCAGGGCCACCCCCACGCGGTTCAGAAGCGAAGAGGGCAGAATCATGAAAATCACGGAGGCGCAGAAGTTCTCGAACAGGGCGCTCAGCGGATGCACGCTGTCCCAGGCGCAGACCACCGCCAGGGCCCCTGCCAGAATGAAGGAGAGAACATAGACAAGTCTCCCGTGCCGCCCGAAGACGCCGGACAAAAGCCCCGTAAACGAGTATGCCATGGTATAGAACAGCGGCCCCTCCCCCGATATGTCCATCGCAAGGCCGAGCACCGTGCCCACCGCCGCGCCGGTGAGCATCCCGCCCTTCATGGCGGAGGTCATCACCAGCAGCAGCGCAAAGAAGCGCCCCAGCGACACCACGCCGAACAGGACGACGCGCGACAGCGCCATCAGCGCGCAGGAGGCCATCACCATCAGGGAGACCCCGTGCTTGAGCTCCGCCGTTTCGGAGGTGCGCAGACCGCCGTCCAGCGCGTCGCGGAAGAAGTAGGTTCCGCCGAAGGCCAGCGTGAGCTCCAGAAACAGCGCCGCCGCGGCCGCCGCCCCGCTCTCCAGCGCGAAGCTGCCGAGAAAGCCTGTCACGCCCATGACAAGGGCCGCGGCTGTCGGCATAAAAAATTCGTTTTTATAGATGCTGAGCTCATGAAAAACGAAGGCGACGGTGTACACCAGCACGGAGGCCGCAATATAGCGGACGCCCCATTCCAGACCGCCGCTGAGAAGATAGCCGAAGCACGCGCCGAGAAGCGCAAATACGCCGCTGATCCCCGCGCCCGAGCACGCCACCAGCGCCATACCGAAGGGCGCGCCGTTGCCCAGAACCCGCGCGCACGCCATCACCGCCCCCATCAGCAGATACAGCCCGCAGCGGGCGGCGATAAAAAAGCGACGGTCTACCCCTTCTGCCGCGGAACGCGCGCCCACAGTCCTTCCCTGTCCCCCGAAATCCATTTTTCATCCTCCTGAGTTTACATAAGATATGATCATTATAGTTATGTAACGTGGCGAAGGAGCGCGTTCCACGCTGTTGATTTGTTGATCTTTCGCGGGAAAAATATACGGGAAAGAGAGAAACGGACAAACCTCCGTCCCACGACTTTTTCCTTGTAATCAGCCGCTCCGCATGGTAGAATATTATGCCCATCCAATCGCGTTATTACTCTCTCCCGGGAGGTGTTTTTGTTGGAGGAACTGGAAAAGGAACAGGAGCAGCAGGACGAAGGTCTGGACTACGATACCATTGTCGAAAAGCAGACTGACCGGCTGGCAGAACTGCTCGACCGCCGTGACATGAAGGAGCTGCAGCGCCGCATGGAGGAGCTGAACGAATTCGACGTGGCGGAATTCCTCTCCGAAATCGACGACAACCGCATGCCCATGGTCTTCCGGCTTCTGAGCAAGGAGACCGCGGCGGACGTTTTCGCAAACTTTGATCCCCCGGAACAGGAGCGTATCATCAACGCCATCACGGACTCAGAGCTGGCCGGGATCATTGATGAGCTGTACGTCGACGACGCGGTCGATATCGTCGGCGAGCTGCCCGCGAACGTGGTCAAGCGCGTCATGCGCGCAGCCACCCCGCAGACCCGCAACCTCATCAACCAGTACCTGCGCTATCCCGAAAACTCCGCCGGCAGCATCATGACGGCCGAGTTTGTAGATCTCAAAAAATACATGAGCGTCAAGGAATCCATCGCCCGCATCCGCCGCATCGGTGAGGATCGCGAGACTATTTATGTCTGCTTTGTCATCTCCGCCGACCGGAAGCTTGAGGGCATCGTGACGGTCAAGGATCTGCTTCTTGCAGACGACGATACGATCATAGAAGACCTCATGGATCGAAACGTCATCTTCGCCTCCACCACGGAGGACCAGGAGAGCGTATCGGAAAAATTCGCCGACTACGACCTGATGGCTCTGCCTGTCGTGGACAATGAGGGGCGTCTGGTCGGCATTGTCACCGTCGACGACGTCATGGACGTTATGGAGCAGGAGGCCACCGAGGATATCGAAAAGCTGGCCGGTATGCTTCCGTCCGACAAGCCCTATTCCCGCACAAGCATTATTGAGATCTGGAAAAACCGTATCCCCTGGCTGATGTTTTTGATGCTCTCGGCCACCTTCACCAGCATGATCCTGACCTCCTTTGAGGATATGCTGGCAGTACAGGCAGGGCTGGTTGCTTTTATTCCCATGCTCATGGGTACCGGCGGCAACTCCGGCGCGCAGGCCTCCACCGCCGTTATCCGTGCCCTCTCCCTCGGCGATATCGAGCCGAAGGACGCCCTGAGCGTCATGTGGCGCGAGCTGCGCGTGGCCTTCCTCTGCGGCCTTGCGCTGGCCATGGTAAACTTTGTGAAGATGCTGGTGCTCGACGGGATGATCCTGCACAACGACGCGGTCACGGTTCAGGTGGCGGCGACGGTCAGCTCGTCCATCCTGTTCATCGTCCTCTTCGCCAAGAGCGTCGGCGCCCTGCTGCCGATCCTGGCGGAGAAGATCGGCGTCGACCCTGCGGTCATGGCAAACCCGCTCATCTCCACGGTGACGGACGCCGTCTCTCTGCTCATCTATATTTACGTTGCAAAGCTCATTTTGCACATTTGAGACGTTATGGAACTATCTGCTCTTTTTGAAACCTGTTTTGTCATCATTGCGCTGATGCTCGTCGGCTTTTTCGGCGTGCGGCGCGGGATTTATCCTCCCGGCTTTTCCAAGGCTGTGAGCTTTCTCGTCGTCAACATCTTCCTCGTCGGCTCGGTTTTCCAGTCGATCTGCGCGGAGGAAGCCGCGCTGACCTCGGCGGAGCTGCCGCATGTGCTGCTGGTCGTCATCGTGACGATCCTGCTGAGCTATGTGCTTGGCTTTCTCACACTGCGGCTTTTCGGCCGGAAGCTCCGGGCAGACGCTTCGCTGGAGCTGAGCATCGCGGTCATGAATAACCTGCTGGTCGGCCTTCCGATCCTGCAGGCGATGTACGGGCCGACGGCGGTTTTGTATGTGGGGCTCACCAGTCTGCCCTTCAATCTGCTGTTGTATACGTACGGCACATGGCGCCTCGGCGTGGACGGCGGCTTCCGTGCGAAGGATGTATTCTCGCCCTGTGTGATCTCAACGCTTGTGGCGCTCGTGTTTTTCGTGCTGGAGCTTCCCGTCCCCCATGCCGTCTCACGGCTGTTTACGGTGATCGCGGCCTGCTCCATGCCGCTTTCGATGATCGTCATCGGCATCACCATGGGCAGTGAAAACCTTTCCGAAGCGCTCCGGGACGGGCGCGTATACCTGATCGCCCTGGTTAGACTCGTCCTCGCTCCGGCGCTGACCTGGCTTGCGCTGGATATCCTCACGGATAACGCGCTGCTGCTCAAGTCCTGTGTGGTGATCGCGGGCTGCCCCACCGGGATCGTGGTACCGATCCTCACGCTGCGCAGCGGACGGGACGCATCGCTTGCTTCCAACGCCGTGATCGTTACGACGCTGCTGTCCCTGCTCACACTCCCCGCCCTGCTGCTGATATTGGGCTGAAAGGAGAAACCCATGCATATTCCCATTGGCGCGAGCCAGACCGTGGAGATCCTGGACTTTGAAACCGCCCTCGCCCTTTCCGGGCAGGGCGACAGCTATGACCGGGATCGCTGGCTCTATGTGCCGGACTTCTATACCGAGTACCGTTACATACTCGGCACGAGGGGCGAAAACCCGCTCATCTGCATCGGAATCAATCCCTCCACCGCCGAGCCGGACAATCTTGACAACACCCTCAAATCCGTGGAGCGCATCGCCGCCGGCAACGGCTATGACAGCTTTATCATGTTCAACGTCTACGCCCAGCGCGCAACCCGCCCCGACGATATGGACCGGGTGCTGAACAGGGATCTGCACCGTGCAAACATGGAGGCGTTCCGCTACATTCTCTCCCATGTGGGCAAAGGGCACCGACCCGCCGTCTGGGCCGCCTGGGGCACGATCATCGAAAAGCGTCCCTACCTCCCCGGCTGTGTGCGGGAGATGGTGGAGATTGGGGAGGAATACAGCGCGCGCTGGCTCTGCGCGGGCAGGTGCTCCAACAAGGGTCACCCCCATCACCCGCTGTATCTGCGCAAGGATGAAGCGGTACGTGACTTTGCCGTTGCCGCCTATCTGGAAACCATCGGAGGCTGACCGTATGAACATCCGCGAAGCCATACAAAACTATGCCCCCTGGAACGAACAGGAGGCGGCGGACAAGGCGCTGATCCTGGATTTTCTCTCCAAGAATCCCGACGCTTTCTTCCGCACAAGCCTGATCGCCCATATGACGGCCTCGGCCTGGGTGGTCAATCCCGCGCGGGATCGGGTGCTGATGGTCTATCATAAGATCTACGATTCCTGGTCCTGGACGGGCGGTCATGCCGACGGTGACGAGGATCTGGCTGCCGTCGCCCTGCGCGAGGTGCGGGAGGAGACCGGCGTAAAATCCGCGCGGCTCTTGTCGGCGGATATCTTTTCTCTGGAATCTCTCACCGTAGACGGGCACGAAAAGCGCGGCGTCTATGTGCCGAGTCATCTGCATCTGAACGTCACCTATCTGCTGGAGGCGGACGATCACGATCCCCTCACGGTCTGTGAGGCGGAGAACAGCGGCGTAAAGTGGTTCGGCCTGGATGAAGCCCTTCTTGCGTCGAGCGAGCCGTGGTTTGTCGATCGGATTTACCGTAAGCTCAACGACAAGCTTCGCGCGCGACACATGGTATGATGCTGTATGCTATGATTGAATCAGGGGGGTAACGCCTTGGCACAATTGAAGGATTGGCTTTATCAGGTTGTGGCCTCCGTTGCCTGGTTCCACGACTGGGTCGTCAGTTACAACCGTCAACACTCCGGTTTGTTCAATAACTCCGAACTGCATTTTATCGTGATCGGCATTTTCGGATTGCTGCTGTTTCTGTTGGTTTATCTTCTTTTCCGCCTTCTGGCAAAGCATGGACATGTCGGATTCATGAGCTGGCTGTTTACACTGTCCTCCGTTTTCACGGTCTGCTTTGCCATTGAGGTTGGCCAACACATGACAAATACCGGTCGCATGGAGCTTGAAGACATTGTCTATGGCGCGGCAGGCTTCCTTGCCGCGTCGGGCTGCGTCTTGCTTCTGTATCTCCTGTTCTGCCTTTTCAGATGGATGTTCCGGAAATAGCTTTTTTTACAGCTTCATTTTTTATTGGACTTTTTGCCTCATCTGTGGCATAATGACCCCTGCACATTGCCAAGGAAACAGGAGAAAGACATGAATCAAAAAGAACTGGGTGAGATCCGCCGCCGTTTTCGTCCGGATCACAACAACATCCAACACATCTACGGCTGCTATGTGAATACGAATAAAGAGATCATCGCGAGCTTTGACGAGTCCCTCGGTCTGCTGAGTCAGACGGAGACAGAGAAATATCTCGGCCTCCTGAAAAAGGCGCTCTCCGGCGCGCTCGGCAAGAATCTGCTGGATATCAGCTTTGCCACCAAGCAGGTCATGGACGGCGAGGAATACAAGCTGCTCTCCCAGCTCAGGAAGACGGAGCTGCAGGACGCCTCCCTGCGTGAGGCTTTCTGCCGCAGTATCGTCGACGTGCTGGATATGGAGGATCGGAACTACCTCATCCTCATGGCCTACGACGTGTACGACGTGCCTCACTACGGCAAGGACGGCAAGCGCGACGAGGATAACGGCGGCGAGCTGTACAAATATCTGGTCTGCTGCGTCTGCCCCGTAAAAGAGGGCAAGCCGGAGCTCGGCTACGCGCCGGAGGAAAAGCGCTTCCACAGCGCGGCGCTCGGTCAGGTAGCGGGCGCGCCGGAGCTGGGCTTCCTCTTCCCCGCCTTTGACGACCGCGCCGCCAACATCTATAACGCGCTTTTCTATACCAAAGACAGCGGCAAGAGCCATGACGACTTTGTCAACGCCGTTTTCCGCATCGAGGCGCCCATCCCCGCCGGTCAGCAGAAGGAGCTGTTCAGCGAAATGCTGAGCCAGAGCATTGAGGATGAGTGCAGCTTCGACGTGGTACAGGCCGTGCATGAGCAGCTTGCCGAGCGGATGGTGCTGCACAAGGAGAGCAAGGATCCGGAGCCGCTGACCATCTCGGACAAGGAGATGGGCGACATTTTGGAGAACAGCGGCGTCAGCCCCGAACGCGCGGAGGCCTTCTGCCGCCGCTGCGAGGAGGAACTGGGCGAGGGTACTCCCCTGCGTCCGGCGAACATCTCCAGCGCCAGCCGCATGGACATCCAGACGCCCGAGGTCAAGATCAGCGTCGACCCCAAGCACAGCCACCTCATCCAGACGCGCGTGATCGACGGTCACAAGTACATCCTCATCTCCGCCGACGCAGGCGTGGAGCTCAACGGGCTTTCCGTGGATATCAAGAACATGTAATACAGCGCCGCCATTGCAGTTGTGCGATGGCGGTGTGCTTTATTTTACAATTTAGAAATTTATCTAAATAGTTGTTGACAGCTGTCCTTGCCTGTGCTACTATCTATTTAGAAAAAAATCTAAATAGGAGGTGATGACGCTTGGGCTTCAGCGAGACGATGAAGGCCTTGTCCGATCCCGCGCGGCGCGAGATTCTGAATATGCTCAAATCCGGGCGCATGACCGCCGGAGAAATCGCGGGGCGCTTCGATATGACCGGCGCGACGGTGTCGTACCACCTGTCGCAGCTCAAAAAAGCCGGCCTCATCTTCGAGAGCCGGGAAAAGAACTTTATCTATTACAGTTTGAACGCCTCCGTGCTGGAGGAAGTGCTGCTCTGGATACAGAGCCTGAAGGGAGTGGACGAACATGAAGAATGACAAGAGAACCTTGATTTTGACGACCCTGATCTGCCTGCTGCCGATGGCGGTCGGCGCCATGGTCTATGACAAGCTGCCCGAGATGATGGCGACGCACTGGGGCTTTGATGGCCAGCCCGACGGCTGGTCCAGCCGGGCCTTCACGGTCTTCGGTCTGCCCGCAATCATCGCCGGTTTAAATGTGCTGCTGTACTTTGGCCTGAACGCAGACCCCAAGCGGGCCAACATGAACGGCACGCTGCGCACGATTTCCCTCTGGACCCCGGCGGTGGTCGCCGTGCTTGCGGGCGGGCTGACCCTGGCTGCGGGCTTGGGTTTTGACTTTCGGATCGAGCGCATCATGCCCGTCTTCGTGGGCCTGCTGTTTATCATCATCGGCAACTATCTGCCCAAGACCAAGCAGAGCTACACCCTGGGCATCCGCATCCCCTGGACACTCCACAGCGAAGAGAACTGGAACCGCACGCACCGCCTCGCGGGTTTCCTCTGGGTGCTCGGCGGGATCGCGTTTATCGTATTCAGCTTCATCGGCTGGAGCCTCCCGGTATTTTTTGCGCTGATCCTTATAATGACGCTGATCCCGATCGTCTATTCGTTTGTTCTGTATAAAAAGGGCATATAATGCAAAAACACGCACGGTTTTCCGTGCGTGTTCTGCTTCTATGTGCGTATCAGCCGCCCTTGGTCAGCAGCGCCTCGTCGGAGTCGATGCTGGCGCCCTTCTGGGCGAACATGTCGATGAGCTGCTGCTTGGTGAGCTTCTTCTTTTCCTCGCCCTCGATGTCGAGGATGATGTGCCCCTCGTTCATCATGATGAGACGGTTGCCGTGGCGAATCGCGTCCTTCATGTTGTGGGTGATCATCAGGGTGGTGAGATTGTTCTCCTGTACGATCTTGTCCGACAGCTCCAGCACCTTCGCGGCGGTGCCGGGGTCAAGGGCTGCGGTATGCTCGTCCAGGAGCAGGAGTTTGGGCTTTCTCAGCACGGCCATCAGCAGGGTGACCGCCTGACGCTGACCGCCCGATAGCAGGCCGACCTTGGAGGTCATGCGATCCTCAAGGCCCAGGCCCAGGATTTTCAGACGCTCGTGGTATTCCTCGCGCTCGGCATTGGTCACGCCCCAGTTCAGTCCGCGTCTCTGCCCGCGGCGTGCGGCCAGGGCAAGATTTTCTTCCAACTGCATGTTGGGCGCGGTGCCCATCATGGGATCCTGAAAGACGCGGCCGATCAGATGCGCGCGCTTATGCTCCGGCAGGGCGGTGATATCCTCGCCGTCGAGGATGATGCGCCCCTCATCCACCGGCCAGACACCCGCGGCGGCATTGAGCATGGTAGACTTTCCCGCGCCGTTGCCGCCGATGACGGTGACAAAGTCGCCGGGCCTGAGATGCAGGTTCAGGCCGTCAAGCGCCTTTTTCTCATTGATCGTGCCGGGGTTAAAGGTCTTGGAAATATTCTGTAAAACCAGCATCGTTTCAGCCTCCCTTCCGTTTGAGCCCCGCAAATGAGCTCTTTTTCTGCGCGCGCAGATAAGGGACGGCCAGGAACAGCGCCACAACGATGGCGGTGAAGAGCTTCAGGTCGTTGGAGTTGAGGCGCAGCCACAGTACGATGACGATGACGAGATAGTAGATTACGCCGCCGACGACGGTGAAGCTGAGCGTGCCGTAGAAGTTGAGGTGCTTGCCCAGCAGCGCGCCGCCCACCACCTCGCCGATGATGACGGCGGCAAGGCCGATGACGATGGCGCCGCGGCCCATGTTGATGTCCGCGAAGCCCTGATACTGTGCAAGCAAGCCGCCGGAGAGCGCCACGATGCCGTTGGAGATGGACAGGCCCAGCACCTTCATGTTGTCGATGTTGATGCCAAGGGCGCGGCTCATGGCGGGGTTGTTGCCGGTCGCGCGGATGGCGGAGCCCTGCTCGGTTCCAAAGTACCAGTAGAACACGGACACGAGCGCCAGGGCGATAATAATGCCGGTCAGGATTGCCGCGGGGATGTTGCGGGAAGAGAGCAGCAGGTGGTATTTATCCACGCTGACCGCCTTGTTCGCCGCCATGCCCATGATGTGCAGGTTGATGGAGTACAGGGAAAACTGCGTCAGGATACCGGCAAGGATCGCGGGGATGCCCAGCTTCGTGTGCAGCATACCGGTCACAAAGCCCGCAAGCAGACCCGCCAGCATGGCGACCAGCAGCGCCGCCCACGCGGGCCATCCCGCGAGGATCAGCATGACCGTCACGGCACCGCCCGTGGTGAAGGAGCCGTCCACCGTCAGATCCGCCACGTCCAGCAGGCGGAAGGTAATGTAAATGCCAAGCGCCATGATGCCCCAGATGATGCCCTGGGAGACGCCGCCCGGCATATTGCGGAAGAGCTTCAGAATATTCAGAGAAGCGAAATAGCTTGTTAATGTCACGGATTACACCTCGGATGATGCCCCGGCAGGAAAACCCACCGGGGCTTTTATACGCTCGATCTTACCAAAATCAAAGCGTCAGCTTTGATTTTGAGAGGAAAACGGAAGGAACGGATATGGAGCTTTCCCGGCTCTTAGCAACCGGGGAAGCGGAATGAAGTGAGTTTCGTTTGACGAAATCAGTCGGCGATGGCCTCGTAGGCATCGGGAACCGTGATGCCGAGGATGTCGCAATTGGTCTTGTTGAACTTCTTGGCGAAGGGAGCGTACTGGATCTCCATGGTGGAGACGTCGGCGCCCTCGGAAAGGATCTTCGCGGCCATCTCTGGACAGGGTCGCGACGCCGCAGCCCTTGCAGAGGTTTTCCTCACCGGCGACGACGGGAATCTTCTTGGACAGGGCGACATTGTTGATCAGCTCCGCGTTGGAGGCGGCGGTGTTGTCGGTGGGGATGTAGAGCACGTCACAGTCGTCGCAGGCGTTGTTGGTGACAGCGGCGACGTCGTTGGAGTCGGCGAAGGTGTAGTCGGCAACCTTGTAACCCATGCCCTCAAGGACGGGGCGGATCTCATCGGCCTGGAACTTGGAGTTGGGCTCGCCGGAGCAGTAGAGCAGACCGACATTCTTGACGTCGGGGAAGAGCTCGTTCAGGACGCCAGCCAGCTCAGCGGCGGGCACGCCGTCAGAGGTGCCGGAGATGTTGGAGCCGGTATAGCCCTTCCAGTCGTCGATGTCAAGCGCGGAGGCGTAGTCGGTGACGGAGGTGCCCAGCACGGGGATCTTGTTGGTGGCAGCCTGGGCGGCCAGCAGGGCCGGGGTGGCGTTGGCCAGGATCAGATCCACGTCGTCGGAGACGAACTGGTTGCAGATAACGGCGCAGGTGGCGGAATCGCCGGAGGCGTTCTGCTCGACAAAGCTGACCTTGTCGCCGAGGGCCTTGGTCAGGGCGTCTTTGAAGCCCTGGGTCGCGGCGTCAAGCGCGGGGTGCTGGACGAGCTGGCAGATACCGACGGTGTAGCTGTCGGCAGCGAAGGCGCTTGCGCCGAAGGCGGCAAAGCCGAAAACGAGAGACAGCGTGAGGATCAGAGCGAAGATCTTTTTCATGTTCATTTTCTCCTTTATGTATTTTTGATTTTGACCTGTCTTTCAACCGGAAGTGCGCGCAGAGGCTCCAAATCGAAAACGCCGCCAGACGGCAGTCTGTACGGCGCGAAGTCGGAAATGAAAGCTCTGTCTCATATCCTGTTCAAGGCTTCTGCCTGCAGCACAAACCGCCATTACCTTTGCCGAACCGGGAAAAGTAATAGCTGTAGGCATATGCAAAGCGAAGCATGGACATGACAGCATCTCCCTTTTGTTGATGGGATGACTTTAGCACTTTTTGGTGCTAAAGTCAATGGCGTTTTCCCCGGCTCTCCGCTTTTCGGTAAAAGTGCACCAGCCCGGGCGGCAACGCCGTAAAAATCTTTGTGGAATATTTGATTTTCCTCTCCTTAAGAATTCTGAATTTACAACTTCTTCATTGAACTCCGCCTCAAAGCGGCGTACAATCCGCAGCGCAAAGGAGGGATTCCCATGAAGAAAATGCTTATAATAGCTCTCGCGCTCGTTTTGCTTTTAGCCGCGTGCGGAAAGGAAACGCCTGATCCGCAGACCGTTTCCATCACGCTCGAGTCCAACCCGACCACAGGCTTCCGTTGGCAGACGGCGCAGTCCGAAGAACTCTTTAAGATTGAAAGCAGCTATGCCGAGAAAGATCATCCGGAGGGCATGGTCGGCGTCGGCGGCGCGGAAACCTTTACACTGACGCCGCTGAAAGCCGGGAAAACGGAAGTGACGTTTACCTATGCCAGGGCCTGGGAAGGCGGAGAGCAGGCCGATCAGGTGGTCTACACGTTCGAGATCGACAAAAATCTCCAGGTGAAGATGCTTGACGGATACAGCACCGGCGTCGAGGAGCCGATTCCCGCGCCGTCACCGGAAATCAAATAAGCTTTGCCCCTGCCGCGCTCGTTTGTGTGCGGCAGGGGCATTTTCATTCATGGTTTTTTCAGCTTGGCAGGATGGGGCTTATCCCTTCAAAAATGCCAGAATCTCGTCGAGGGATTTGTCGCTCTCTTCGATCGCCTTGAGGATCGCCGCCTTCTTTTCCTCTTCCGCTTTTTTTGACGCGCGGCCCGTTACCGCCTTGCCCGCCTCTTTTTTAGTGGGGGACACTTTGACTGTTGTCTTTTTCTGTGTCGGCTTTTCGGCAGGCGCTTTTTTTCTGACCGGCTGCGTCCAGTTGAAAGCAAAGGCCGTTACGGAGTAGGGCGGCACGTCAAACTCCACAGAGTATTCCTTTCCGTCCCAGGGGATCGGATCGGCCTTGATCGTCTGGGCGGGATAGTTTCCGCTGCCGCCGAAGACGGCGTCGTCGCTGTTGAGAACCTGGTGATAGGTTCCCTTGCACAGGGCGCCGATGCGATGCTTCGGATAGGCCACCGGGGAGAAGTTGAAATGGAAGAGCAGGCATTTCTTCTTGTCGCTGCTGATCCTGCAGAAGCTGAGCATGTTGTGCGCGGCGTCCGCGCCGTTGATCCATTCAAAGCCGCAGGGCTCGCAGTCGTTTTCATACAGGGACGGATAGCTGCGGTACATCTCCAGCAGCGCGCGCGTGTAATTGTTGAGCGCCCGGTGCGCCGGTTCGTTGTCCAGCAGATACCAGTCGAGACTGCGCTCCTCGCTCCACTCCCGAAGCTGGGCGAAATCCTGACCCATGAACAGGAGCTTCTTTCCGGGGTGCGCCATCATCAGACCGTAGGCCAGACGGAGGTTTCCGAACTTGTCCTCCATGTTGCCGGGCATCTTGTTGATCATGGAGCATTTGAGATGCACGACTTCATCATGGGAAAACGGAAGCACATAGTTTTCACTGAAGGCATAGGTAAAGCTGAAGGTTACATTGTTGTGGACGTGCTGCCGGCCGATGGGATCGACCTTCAGGTATTCCAGGATGTCGTGCATCCAGCCCATATTCCACTTGAAGGTGAAGCCGAGTCCGCCGTCCTCCGGCGGTCTGGACACCAGCGGGAAGGCGGTGGATTCCTCCGCGATGACCATGGCGCCCGGTACGCGCTGCCCCACGATGGAATTGAGGTGCTTCAGGAATTCAATGGCGTCATAGTTGATGTTGCCGCCGTCCTCGTTGGCAACCCACTCCCCATCCTTTTTGCCGTAATCCAGGTACAGCATGGAGGCCACGGCGTCCACGCGCAGGCCGTCCACATGGAACTTCTCCAGCCAGAACAGGGCGTTTGCGATCAGGAAGTTCTTGACCTGCGGACGCCGGTAGTTGAAGATGTAGGTGCCCCAGTCGGGATGCTCTCCCTGTCGGGGATCCGCGTGCTCATACTCGGCAAAGCCGTCGAAGCGGGCAAGGCCGTAGGCGTCCCGCGGGAAATGGGCCGGAACCCAGTCCAGGATCACGCCGATGCCGTGCTGATGCAGATAGTCGATCATGTACATGAAGTCCTCGGCGTCGCCGTAGCGCGCGGTCGGGGCGTAGTAGCCGGTGACCTGATAGCCCCAGGAGCCGTCAAACGGATGCTCCGCAATGCCCATCAGCTCCACATGGGTGTAGCCCATGTAGTTGACATACTCCGCCAGCTCCGGCGCCAGGTCACGGTATTTGCGGAAGCCGTAATTCGCCCCGCTCTCGTCCTTTTTCCAGGAGCCGAGATGTACCTCATAGATCGAGAGCGGGCGCTTTCTGGGATCTCTCCCCAGGCGGGAGCCCATCCAGGCCCCGTCCTGCCAGTCATAGGACGAGAGATTCGCCACGACGGAAGCGGTCTCCGGGCGAAGCTGACACTGGTTTCCGTAGGGGTCCGCCTTGAGGAGAACATCGCCTTTCTGCGTCTCTATGGCAAACTTGTAGAGCGCGTGGGTTCCGATGCCGGGAATAAAGAGATCATAGATTCCGGATTCCGCCAGAAGCTGCATCCGGTCCCTTCCCGCTGTCCAGCCGTTAAAGTCCCCCACGACGCTGACCGAACGCGCGTTCGGCGCCCACACGGCGAAGTAGACGCCATCCTGCCCGTTTTCCGATGCCGGATGAGCGCCCAGCTTTTCGTAAACGGTATAATGCGTCCCTCTTCCGAACAAATAAATGTCCAGGTCTGAAATACGATGCTGCAACATTTTCTTCCCTCCATTATCATTGATGATTGTCCCGTTTGTATATCCGAAAAAAATTATATCTTTCTGTCAATCAAGCTGTAATTGGAGTATAACATACAATATTGCGGATTGCTACAGGAATCGCATGCGAAAGGCGCTCCGTTTATCACGCGCGGCACGGCAGTGAGCCCCGGCTTCCGCGATATGGTGAGAATCGCCTTGAATCGCAGGAATACAAGGCGATGCTTTTAAATCTCAACGGCAGTTTTTCGAAATTCGCGGAAGGCCGTCAACTGCACAGAACCGTGATAATGATCGGCGAGAGCCCGGCATGGCTGATTTTCTCAAGGTCGGCCTCCATGACGGGCTGTCCTGCGGTGACGGTATCTCCCTCTTTGATCAGCGGGCAGAGGCCGTCGCCGTTGAGCGTGAAGGTGTCGATGCCTATCAGGAGCAGGATCTCCATGCCGTCTTCGGTTCGGAAGGTCAGCGCGTGGTTGGTGTCGGCGATCTCGAACACAACGCCGTCGCATGGGGAGAGAATATGGCCGTTCTCCGGCATGATCCCGATGCTGCTGCCGATGACGCCCGAGGAAAACATGATATCGGGGATCTGCCTCATGGGAACGGTTTCCCCTCCCACGGGAGCCTTAAGCGGCAGATTCGCCATGACGTACAAGCCATCGTCCATCAGCGGTTCCCCGGCCTGCACATGCCGGGTTTTCCTTCTGCTGAGACGCGTGAAGGCGGAGGAGCGCCAGGTCTCGGCCTGCGCGGCAGAAACCCTCGTCTCAAAGTTCAGTTCCTCTTCGCTGGTAAGCGCGTCGGTGATCAGATAGCCCGCGATGTAGCTGATAACGAGGGCAAGCAGGTACTGGAGCACGCTCCGCACAGGGCCGCCCCTGCCTGCGGTCATCACAAACGCGCCGAGAAGTCCGGAAGGGCCCCAGGTCGTGGCGGCCACCTGCGTGACCATGATGAAGGCGCCGCCGAAGCCCGCGCCGAGTCCCGCCGTGAGGAAAGGCTTTCCGAGAGGCAGCGTAACGCCGTAGATAAGCGGTTCTCCCACGCCCAGAAGTCCCGCGGGCAGCGCCCCGGCGATCACCGAGCAGAGATCATTGTTTCCGACTTTTTTGGCTTTTTTCCAGAGGGCAAGAGCCGCGCCTACCTGACCCGCGCCCGCCATGGCGAGGGCAGGGTAAAGCGTAACATAACCGAGCTCCTGCAGCTGAACGCTGTAGAGAGCCACCAGTCCATGGTGCATGCCGGCCGCCACCATTGGGAGGAAGAAGGCGGCGGCAAGGTAGCCGGAGATCGCCCGGATGAAGACACTCTGAGACAGACATGCCCTGCTGAAGAGCCACACGATCCCTCCGGAGGCATAGCCGAACAGCGGCATGATGAAAACGACATAGGGGATCACGCAGAGAAACATCGTAATCAGCGGCGTAAAGACCACGTCGATTGACTTGGGCATGACGGAGCGGATCGCTTTCTCCACAGCGGCGATCAAAAGCGCGCCCGCGATGACGGCCAGCACGCCGCCTTTTCCGCTGCAAAGAACCGAATCCAGCGGGACTTCGCTGTTGTAAAGCCCCATGATAGATGCGATCTTATTGATGCCGTCCAGCGAAGTGATCATGCCCAGCATGCCGCCCAGGATGGGCGTCCCTCCGAAACGCTCGGCCGCGCGGTATCCTGCCCATGCGGTCAGGTAGGTCATCATGGAGGTGTTGATCAGCGAGAGGATCTGGTAGAGCAGCGCCCAGACGTTGCTGTTCGCGTAGTCCGGAACCGCCTGGGTTATAAGCGACGCGCAGGCTCCGCACAGGCCGGCACAGATGATGCCGGGGAGCAGCGGGATAAAGATATCCCCTATGATTTTCAGGGTGTTCCTGATCGTGTGTTTTTTCATTGATCAAGTCTCCTGCCTGTAGAGTGATTGTCCATTCACGATGAGCCGCCGGGGACTCCCAGATAGCGGAAGCACAGCATGGTGATATCGTCGAATTGTTCCGCGCCGTCCACGAAGCTGTTGATGTCGTTCATAACGTTTGCCAGAACCTGGCCCGGCTGCGCATCCGGGTCACGGTTCAGCGCGTCCAGCATGCGCTCGGTTCCGTACAGCTCGTCCTGCGCGTTCGTGGCTTCCGCGACGCCGTCCGTGTAGACAAATAAGCTGTCGCCCGGATTCAGTTGGAACTCATGCTGTTTGAAGGGGATACCCTCCATCGTGGCGACCGGCATGGAATGTCTGTAGATCACCAGTTCATAGCTGCCGCCGGCCCTGCGCAGCACCGGATGCTCGTGACCGGCGTTCGCCGCGACCCCCTTCCCCGTCGAGATTTCAATGACCGCAACCCACATCGTCACGAAAAAGCCCGCCTCGTTGCTCTCGCAAAGCTGATTGTTCACGCTCTCGAGCGCTTCCCCGGGCCCCTTGCCGTTTTGCAGGCTGGATTTGACCAGCACGCGGGCCACCATCATCAGCAGCGCGGCGGGAACGCCCTTTCCCGAAACGTCCGCCATGACAAGCCCGATGTGATCCTGGTCGATCATGAAGAAATCGTAGAAGTCGCCGCCCACCTCCTTCGCCGGCGTCATGCTGGCAAAGAGGCTGAACTCCTTTCGGTTCGGAAAGGCCGGGAAAAGCCTGGGAAGCTGGCTGGCCTGAATCCGGCTCGCCATGTCGAGCTCCGCCCCGATCCGCTCTTTCTCCGCGGTAACTCTCTTGATCTGGTCTATGTACAGCACGGTACGGGCAGACTGCTTGGCGAAGGATTCCGCCAGAACCTCGATCTCATCTCCGGTTCTGTATTTATCCTCCATCTTGAACTGCCTGTTCCGAACGCCCAGGGACGCCACCCGCCGGGTGATGGTATTGAGCGGGTCGATGATCCGTTCCGTGATGGAGTATGCGGATATCATCCCCGCCGCCACAATGAACACCACCAGAAGGATGAGGATATTCCTGGCATGGAACATTTCCTTGTGAAACGAAGCGATAGCGCCGCTCCGGAAGACTTCAAACTCGTCTTCCATGCCGTTGTCTATATAAATCTGCTTCTGCGTCTCGTAGGTATCGTTGACAAGCTGCTCCACTTTTTTCGACTGAAAGAAAAAGACCGCCGTATAAGCCGCGATGATCAGGACAATTGTGATGAGCAGCATACTGAATATTCTTTGCCGGATACCGCCTGTCATTTGGTGTCTGTTTTTTCTCATGGTTATCTCCCCGTGATGCTCTGCGTGGATTCATTTGAGGACATTGTACCGAAAAAGTGAGAGGAATACAAGCAGTTTTTGAATATGCGTTATTTCCGAATTTTTGAATCGCTTGTCATCCGGAATCGTAAAGAATACCGATGTAATATGCAAAAAACGCGGCAGCTCCTGAAGTCCTGAGCTGCCGCGAGCGGTATCATGATGAAGTTTGCTGATCTTCACTCTTCTTGAGCCTGTCGCGGTTCAGATACAGCACCAGCGCGATGCAGGCGGATTCGAGGATCGCGGTGAACAGCGAGCCCTCGAGCCCGAAGGCCGCGGAGTAAAAGGCGCTGTCGGTGGCGGCGTCGAGCTTGAAGAGCGCCTTGGCGGAGACCACGCCGGAATTGGGCAGGCCGAGCAGAAGGCTCTGGCAGTAATTCCATGCCGTGTGAAGGCCCATCGCCATCCACAGGCTGTCATAGAAAATCACCAGCATGCTGCACAGCACCCCAACAAGAATGATATTCAAGATGCTCAGGACGGTAACGCCCGGGTTCATAAGATGGGCGGCGGCAAAAAAGAGGCTGTTGAAGGCGATGGCAAAAAACGCGCCGTAGCGCTCCCGCGTCGCGCCGAGCATGTAGCCGCGCGTCAGCAGCTCTTCCCCTCCGGACTGGATCAAGACCGCCAGAAACCCGACGAGGAGATACAGCGCGTCAAACTTTGAATAGTAGATCACAATGTCTCCATGGGCAATCGCCGCCAGCGCGCATGTCAGATTCATCCCCAGGCCGATTCCCAGCCCGATGAGAAGATTCTTGAAGGTATTCCCTTTTCCGGGTCCGAAGCTTGGCAGCAGCTCCTTATCCCAAAAGAAGCAATAAGCCGGGATCACGATCCAGAAGCCGATAAACGTGGCATATTGTGAAAGAAACACCCAGCCGTCGTCCAGATTGCGCACCAGCGGAGAGACGATGACATCGCCCAGGAGCGAGCCGACAATCAGCATTGCGGCGGCAACCAGAAAGACAATCACGAAAAAGTGCCGCGTCAGTTTCTTTTTCCCCTGTTCCGGGTTTTCCATAAAGATCCTCCTCTCAATAAAAGGCCGACATCCTGTCGGCGCGTGCGCTGTCATGGAAAAGCGCGTTTTTTATCCTTTGATCCGGTAAATCTTCAGGCCGGTCTCCTTGCTGAGGGGCTGCACCAGCTCTGCCGAGGCTTTGGGATAGTATGCGCCCCGGAGATAGGTGATGGTGTGGAGAATGTCGTGGTCGATGAGGTAGACGTCGCCGCGGTTGACCATATCGTGATAGGGATTTTCAATGTCCCAATTGTTCAGAACGCGCTCAATCTCCGGGTGACCCATGCTCCAGCCGCCGATCAGCACCAGCTTGTCTGCAAAGCCCGCGGGCGGCGTCTCCAGCGGGGTATAGAGCACATGGTCGATGGCCCA
>CADAPH010000021.1 GCA_902789745.1 Oscillospiraceae bacterium
CGAAGGAAATCTACAACAACACCCAGATCATCATGGGCGATCACCAGCTCAACAAGCCCATGAACTCCTGTTCCCTCTGCGGCCAGTGCACGGTGGTCTGCCCCAACGGCTTCGACATGGCCCGCGTCTGCCACCTTGCGCGGCAGAACATGGTGTCCACCGATAAAATGCCGCTTGCGCCCCATGAGTTTGCGCTGCTGGACATGCTGTTTTCCAACGGCGACGCCTTCCTCGCGCGGCCCCAGCCGGGCTTTGAAACGTGCAAGTATGTCTTTTTCCCCGGCTGTCAGGCCTCGGCCATTGCGCCGGAGACGGTGAAGGCCGCGTATCTCGACCTCAGCGCACGGCTTGAGGGCGGGGTTGCCCTGATGCTCGGCTGCTGCGGCGCGATCGGCGATTGGGCCGGGCGCGAGGAGATGGCGGAGCAGACGAAGGCGTTTCTCGACCGGGAGCTCTTGAAGCTCGGCGATCCGATCGTGATCGCGGGCTGCCCGACCTGCAAAAAAGAGCTTTCAGAGCATGAGGGCGTGAAAATTGTCGGCATCTGGGACGTGCTGCTGGAGCACGGCCTGCCGGGGGGCGGGCACGGGCTTGCCCGCCCCGCCGCCATGCACGACTCCTGCGGGGCGCGCGGAGACGCGCAGACGCAGGAGGCCATCCGGGAGATTGCCAAACGTCTCGGATGTGAGCTGATGGATACACCTTACAGCGGCGACCGCTCACCCTGCTGCGGCTACGGAGGCCTCACGGCCTACGCCAACCGCGAGGTGGCCTCTGAGATGACCGAAAAATGCCTTGAACGCTCCGATGCGCCGTACATCTCCTACTGCATGGCCTGCCGGGATCGCTTCGCAAGACAGGGGAGAGAGTCGCGTCATATTCTGGAGCTGGTCTACGGTACGGACGCAGGCGCGCCGCCGGACATCAGCGAAAAGCGCTACAACCGCCTGACGCTGAAAAACGAGCTGCTGCGGGAAATCTGGCAGGAGGAAGCAATGGAAAAGAAACTGGACTGGCCCCTCGCCTTCACGGGCGAGGCGCGGGCGATGATGGACGAGCGCATGATCCTCACAGAGGACGTGATCGCCGTTCTTGAGGACTTCCGCCAAAACGGCGAGGCCATCGAGGACGAGGACGGCCTGCTGGTCGCCCGCAGGCGCGTGGGCAACGCCACCTTCTGGGTGAAATTCAGCCGCGAAGGGGACGGTTTCCTCGTACACCGCGCGTGGAGTCACCGGATGACGGTCGTCAAGAGAGAAGGTTGAACATGGCGTCAGAAAAGAATTACTACACCATAGACCCCGAGGGGAAGCTGAAATGCGTCAAGTGCGGCGTGCCGCTCGTCAAGGGCAAGGCCAAATTCCTGTACCTTGACAACGGCTTTCCCGTGGAGCTGCCCGTCTGTCCGGTCTGCGGTTTCGTCTATGTCCCCGAGGAGCTGGCGCTGGGCAAGGTGGCGTCCGTGGAGCGGGCGCTGGAGGACAAGTGAAAGGTCATCCGGGCGGAGAGGCCCACACCCGCCGCCTGCTGGAGCTTGCCGCGCTGCCGACGGGGGCGCGTGTACTCGACATGGGCGCGGGCGCGGGGGAGAGCGTTCAGCTTATGCGCTCGCTCGGCCTCGAAGTGCGCGGGATCGACCTCGAACCGCGCGGGGAAAATGTGGAGAAGGGCAATTTTCTCCATACACCGTTCCCCGACGCGAGCTTTGACGCGGTGCTCAGCCAGTGCGCCTTCTTTATCTCCGGCGACCAGGCGGGGGCGCTGCGCGAGGCGTATCGGATTTTGCGCCCCGGCGGAATGTTATTGCTGTCTGACGTGTTTTTTGAGGACCCGGAACAGCTCCTTCGTTCGGCGGGCTTTGCCGTGACATATACCGAGAACATGACGACACTCTGGCGGGAGTATTATCTGGAAGCGCTCTGGCGGGACGACGGTCCCTGTTGTAAGATCCCGCGCGGAAAGTGTGAATATTGGCTGATGATAGGAAAGAAGGCCTGAAAATGGATTTATTTGACCGGATCATGGAGCTGAGCCGCTATGGGTATTTCTGCGGCCAGATCCTGGCGATCCTGACATTGGAGACCGTCGGGGAAGAGAACCCCGGCCTTGTCAAGGCCATGGGCGGCCTCAACGGAGGCGTGGGCTTCTCGCAGGGTTGCTGCGGCTGTATGACCGGCGGGGCCTGTATGATCTCATATTTTACCGGCAAGGGCGAGGACACCGGCATGGATCACCCCGAGCACAAGGGCGCCCTGGGGGAGTTCACGCGCTGGTTTGAGGAGGAGATGACCGCGGACTACGGCGGGATCGACTGCCGCGACATTACCAAAGGCAACCCATTAAACCGCGTGGAGCTCTGCCCGCAGATCATCGCCTCAACCTACGAGAAGTGCATGGAAATCCTGAGCGAAAAGGGTCTGTTATGAAGCGAAGCAGGATCGACGCCTATATCATGGAAAAAGAGGCTCTCCCGGAAGTGACCCGGGAGAGCCTTGACGCGCTGAAGCTCGGAAAGCTCAACGCCCTGTTAAAGCGGGAGAAGGAGCGCGGCGGCTTTTATAAAAACCTGCCGGAGCGTCTGGACAGTCTTGAAGAGCTGAAAAACCTTCCCTTTACAACGGAAGAGAATCTCGCGCAGAACGCGCCGGGGCTGCTGCTCTGCTCTCAGTCGAAAATTCAGCGCGTCCTCTCCGACGCGACCTCCGGCACTACCGGGGCGGCGAAACGTGTTTTCTATACCGAGGACGATTTGGAAAGCACCGTACAGCTCTACATGGCCGGTCTGGGGGAGCTGATTTTCCCCGGAAGCATTACGCTGATCTGCTTTCCCTTCTCCGGTCCCTTCGGCCTCGGCGAGCTGATCGCGGAGGCGATCACGAGGCTCGGCGCGCGTCCGATAAAAGCGGGGCCGTTTTTATCCTTCGGGGAATACGCCGCCCTGATGGAAAGCGAGAAGCCGGACACCTTCGTCGGCATGCCGGTACAGCTTCTGGGCATCCTGCGCTTTTGCGAAAGAGGGAGTCTGCGCCACGCGCTGGTCAGCGGGGACGCCTGCCCGGACAGCGTGATGGGCGGCTGCGAGGCGATCCTCGACACAAAGCTTTTCCCGCACTATGGCTCCCGCGAGATGGGCATGGCCGGGGCGATCAGCTGCGAAGCCCACGAGGGGATGCACCTGCGGGAAAATGATGTGATCGCGGAGATCGTGGACGAGGCGGGACGCGTACTCCCGACAGGGGAGCGGGGCGAGCTTGTCATCACGACGATCGGAATGGAGGCCATGCCCCTGATCCGCTACCGCACCGGGGACTATACGCGCATCCTGCCCGGGCCCTGCCCCTGCGGCAGCGCGGCGCTGAGACTGGATCGCGTCACAAGAAAGGCAAGCGCCCTGAGCGCGGACGGTCTGGACGAGATCCTGTTTGCGGATCCGGCTGTTGTGGACTGCCGCTATGAGCGCGGCGGGGATCAGCTTGCAATCACGGTGCTCACGAACGGAGCAAGCGGTGAGGCGGCGCTGCTGTCGCGGCTTCGCGCCGCGGTTCCGGCGCTTCAAATCGTGTTGACCACCCGCCCGGCCGGCCCGGAGGAGCATGCGCTGTATGTCGGCAAACGAACGATCTCCCGGCTTATGGCACCGGGAGTGATCTGATCGCCCGCAGAACATGCTCTGTCCGCGAGGGCGGGACTATTCGCTTCGAGGCGCGGTTTTAGGGGCGGTCTCAGCCTGATCGCGGCGTTTCAGGAAATAGCCTGAAGCATAGAAGCTGACCGCGCCAAGAACGATAATCATCAGCAGAACCGACAGGGCGGTGTTGAGCAGCATGCGGTTTCGCTGCGCGGTGATCTCCGTCATGGACACATCCACGCCCACATAGGCGATCACATGCCCGTCGTCGTCGAAAACCGGCATGCCCGTTATAACATGCCCGTTATCTGTTGACAAGCAATTGCGGGCGTGAGCCCCGTCTTCTGCTTTTTGCCGGCGAAGCGGTCGGAGATTCTATCCGGCACCTGCCGCATGGTTCTGTCATTCTGCGGAACGTCCTCCCCGAGTATCTTTTCGTTTTCCATTATCAGGGAAACGCTGAATAATCGGATCGTCCATGGCGGATGATCTGACCGGCAGCCATAAGCTTTTTTCTCGGAAGGCCCTCTATATTTGGACAGAATTTCCTGAATTTATGTTGTGCATGCGAGGAGAAATGTGGTATAATCGACAAAAACAGAGGACACAATGGTGGATGTATCGTTAAAAACCACTATTCTTCGCTTTTGAGCGTCTTTGAGGAAGACGATATGGCCATGTACGGGAGAAAACAGGCCCTGAAGGAGTCGTTCTTACCCGCGGAAAACATGCCATTGATACGGATAAGAAATGTACTGATTGTGCTGCGAAAGGTGTTCGACCATGACGAAGAGGAAAAAAACGCTGAGACGAAGCATACTCATCGGGACGGTTCTTTTTATTCTGCTTCTGTGCGCCGTTTTGAGCGTCGCGCACTACCAGGGCTACAGACTCAGACGCTCGGAGAACTGATCTATGAAGCGAAAATGGGCTGATCAGGTGCATAAGCGCATATGAAAAAGCAAAGCGTTGATTTCATTCCGGGAAAGAAAAATCGGCAGGATCGTGCCGCAGGCGGAGGTATAACATGGACAGCGAAGACAGAAACAAAAATCAGATCCCGGAAGCCGGGACAAACAATGTCTATGCCGACATTGCCCAGGCATTGGCCAGGGGCTATACGGATCTGTATTACGTCAATATGGAAAGCGATGAGCTCGTCGAATACCATACCGACGACAAGCTGGGCGTACTCACCGAGGCGCGGCGGGGCGCGGACTTCTTTGAAAGCTGCGAGCGGGACGCCAGGCTCTTCGTGCATCCGGACGATCAGGAGATGTTTGTCAGGGCGATGGATCAGGAGTTTCTTGCGCAGGCGCTGGAGCGGTCACCGGTGTATGAGATGACCTACCGCAGAATCAAAGAGGGGCGGACCTTCTATGTCAGGATGCGGGTTTCCCGGATTGAAAACGACAAGCGCTTCATCGTCATCGCGGTATCGGATATCGACGAGCTGATGAGGAAGCGTCAGGCGGAAGAGAAGATCAAAGAAGAGCGCGTCATCTATGCCCGGCTTCATGCTCTCACGGGGAAATTTATCTGCATCTATGTGGTGGATCCGGTGACGGATTACTATCGCGAGCTTTCCGCGACAGACGATTATACGGAGAGCTTTGCGCAGGCGAAGGACGGGACGAACTTCTTTGAAAAAGTCCGGGAGGCGGCCCGGGAGTACACGTATCCGGAGGATTTGGAGCGCTTCCTCAAGGCCTTCACCAAAAACAACGTCATGGCTGCGGTCAGGCGCGGCGGCGTCTTTACGCTGGGCTACCGGCTCATGATGGATGATCGACCCTTTTATGTCCAGATGAAGGCGACTATGGTGGAGGAAGAGGAAGGCACACGCCTGATCGTCGGCCTGAACGACATTGACGCGCAGGTCCGGCAGAGGGAGATCGACGAGGAGATCGCCCGGCAGAAGGAGATCTACGATCAGATCACCGCCAGTCTTGCCGAGCAGTATGACACGCTGTATTACATTGACATTGAGACAAGCAAGTATGTTGAAATCTCCTCTACGGATGCATACAAGAAGCTGAACGTCCCGACGACCGGAAACGACTTTTTCGCCGAGAGCAGAAGAAGCATTCGGAAATACGTGCATCCGGAGGACCAGGAAAAGGTTTTCAGCCTGCATTATAAGGATGTGATGCTGGACAATCTGAAAAACGGGAGTTCCTTCTCCCAGGCCTGGCGTCTGGTGGTGAACGGTCAGGTCAAACACATCCGGCATACGGAGATCATGGCCAGAGACGGCATGCATATCATCGTCTGCATCAAAAATATCGACGCGGAGGTGCGGGCGGAGCTCGCCTTGAAAGCGGATCAGAAAAAGAGCGTCACCTATACGCAAATTGCCGAGCGGCTGGCTGCCCATTATGATCTGATCTATTACATCGACTGCCGAAGCTCGCACTATGCGGAGCTATCCACCAAGAAAAAATCCGGCAAGCTCAAGATCCAGGAGGAGGGGGAAGACTTTTTCGCCGCCAGCAGAAAAAATGTGGATCGGCTGATTTATTCGGAGGACAGGGAGAGGATACGGCTCTTTCTGGACAGGGATAACCTGATCACCCAGCTTGAGGACAGGCGGCAGCTGACCGAGGATTACCGTATGCTCCTTGACGGGGGAAAGACGCAGTATACGCGCATGACCGTAACATATTCCACCGATCACAGCCATTTCATCATCTGCGTCGAGAACCGCGATGAGGATGTCCGCCGGGAAAAGGAGCATCTTGCGGCGCTCTCTACGGCAAATGAAATAGCCCGGCGGGATGAGCTGACCCATACGAAGAACAAGACGGCCTATCAGGAGATGGAGAACGAACTCCAGCGGCAGATACAGGAAGGGTGCGAGCCCTTCGGCATTGTGGTCTGCGATATCAACGGCCTGAAGGTGATCAATGATACGGAGGGACATAAGGCGGGGGATGACTATATCAAATCCGCCTGCTTGCTGATCTGCCGCACCTTCCACCACAGCCCGGTGTTCCGCATCGGCGGAGATGAATTCGTCGTGATCCTCAGGGGCGAGGATTTCGCGAACCGCGAACCGCTGCTTTCCGGACTGAGAAGAAAGGTGGAGGAGAATATCCGCGTCGGCGAGGGAGCGGCCGTGGCCGCCGGTCTTGCGGAATACCAGCCGCTTGTGGATCATTCTGTGGAGGATGTCTTCAACCGCGCGGACAATCAGATGTACGAGAACAAGACCAGACTGAAGGAGCAGAAGCTGATTCAGGAGAGTCACTCGCTCAAGGAGAAAGCAGGGATCAGGGTTATCACTGAGGAACGGCGGATCATGCTGGACACTCTGTTCCGGGCGTTCAAGCTGGTCTCTGAAGGAACCTATGTGTTCCTCTGCGACATGAAGTATGACTTCTCCCGCTGGTCCAAAAACGCGGTGGATACCTACGGTCTGCCGTCCGAGTACATGTACGGCGCGGGAGACATCTGGGAAAACCAGATCCATCCGGAGGATCGGGCCGCCTATCACAAGGGCATCGACGAGATCTTTTCAGGCAACGCCGCCGGCCATGACATGCAGTACCGGGTACGGCGCGTCACGGGAGGATACGACGTGTGTACCTGCCGCGGTATTGTGATACGCGATCCCTCCGGCGAGCCGGACTACTTTGTCGGCAGTATTCGCAACCACGGTGCGCAGGGACATGTCGATACGCTGACCGGACTGCGGAATCAGTACGGATTCTTCGAGGATCTGGACAAATATATCAATCGGAATACAAGGATCAGCGTGCTCCTGTTCGGCATCAGCAGGTTCTCCGAGATCAACGAGATGTATGGGTATCACTTTGGCAACCGCGTCCTGCAGATTTATGCCAGAGCGGTTCTGGAGAGGACTGGGAACCTGGGACATGCCTACAGAATCGACGGGACGAAGTTCGCGGTAATCAGCAGCAACACCCTTTCCGTTGCGGAGCTGCGGGAGGCGTATAATCGTTTCCGCGCGTTTCTCCATGAGGATTTCCGGGTGGACGGCAGGAATGTGCTGCTCGACCTGCACTGCGGCGCGCTGGGGGTGGACAGCTTCGATGTGGATTCCCAGACGGTATATGCCTGCCTGAACTATGCCGATGAAGAATCCAAGCTGCGGCAGCACGGAAATATGGTGGAGTTCTTCAATAACCTGAATGAGGAAAACCATCAACGGCTGGAGAAGCTGCACGCGATTCGTGCCTCCATCATGCACGGCTATGAGGGCTTTTATCTGCTCTATCAGCCGGTGGTGGACGCGCAGACGGAGCGGCTGATCGGAGCGGAAGCCCTGCTTCGCTGGAAAAATGACCGCTTCGGCATGGTGCCGCCGGATCAGTTTATCCCGATCCTGGAGTCGGACCCGCTGTTCCCGGAGCTCGGCGAATGGATCATCCGGGAGTCCATCCTTGCGGCAAAGCAGATTCTGCGTCAGTACCCCGATTTCGTGATGAATGTCAACCTGTCCTATACGCAGCTGGAGAAGGCGGGGTTTGAGGATATGCTGCTTCGTATCCTCAATGAGCTTGCCTATCCGCCGGAGTACCTCTGCCTGGAGGTGACGGAGAGATGCAGGCTGATGGATCTGGATTTGCTGAAAAACATCCTCGCCGGCCTGAAAGCCAGAGGGGTTTTGGTCGCGCTGGATGATTTCGGGACAGGTTTTTCCTCTGTAGGCATCCTCAAGGAGATCCCGATCAACATCATCAAAATCGACCGCAGCTTTGTGAAGACGATCGAGGAGAACGATCTCGACAGAAAAATTGTCCGGACTATTGCGGATCTCGCCTCCATCTTCGGCGCGAAGGTATGCGTTGAGGGAATCGAGACGGAGGGCATGAAAAATATCCTGAAGCAGTATCATGTGGAGAGCTTCCAGGGGTACTATTATGCAAAGCCCCTTGTGCTTGAGCAGTTCTTGAACTGGGAGGGCGCCGCGCCGGAAGAGCGCGTTCAGGAAGAAAAGGAAAGCTAACACCGCACAATCTGATTTTCACGTGCCTCTCGGGAAAGAAGTACGGCGACTTCGCACTTTTTTGCGAAATCGCCGTACTTCTATTAGAAATTGTTTTGCCGTACCGCGGGAGGGGCATACCCGCTGCCGTATTAGCCGTTTCCTTTCAGGAAGTTTTTATTCTCATACATCTTACGATCCGCACGCTCGAATACCGCAGCGACATTTGCGTCGTTCTCGTATTTCGCCATCCCGCAGGCCACAACAATGCCGCCATCCTGCACCGCTTGAGCGTTGTGCCTGTTCACTTTTTCAAGCAGCTCCTCGATGCGGTCATAATCACTCCCTTGAGAAATAACCGCAAATTCGTCGCCGCCGATTCGGAATACGGGACTCCGCTTGAAAACTTCACATATGATTTCGCACGACTCGCGGAGATAGTGGTCGCCTGCCTGATGGCCCGAAGTGTCGTTGACCGCTTTCAGGTTGTTCACATCAAAAACAACGACAGCGAACGGAGGCTGACAATGGCCTTGAATCTGACGATCCATAGACGCTGTTGTTACTGTGTAAGCATGCTTGTTCTTGACCCCTGTCAGAGAATCGATATTGGCCTCGCTCTGGGCCTTTGCCAGTCGTCTTTCAAATTCCTCTTCCTGGCGAACCTGTGCGTCGATATCGTTAAGGCCGACGATCAGCCGCTGGCCTTCCTTCTCCTCCACCATGGCGGCCTTTATCTGGATATGCAGAGGCCTGCCGTCGATCATGATCCGGTAGCCCAGCGTGAAAATGCCGCTGCGTCCGATTTCGGACATGACGTTCTCCTGCGTGAGCAGCGAGAGAACGCGGTTCGCATCATCCGGATGGCTGAAAACGCGTGCCGCTTTCCGCAGCGCTGTAAAGAAGTCTGTGCCCTCCTTCGCCTGCGCAAAGCTCTCCACGTAATGATCGGTCGCGCTGAACTCGCGGTAGCGGCCTGTTTCCGGGTCCACGACATAGACGACGATAAAGTTGCCTGTGAGGGCGTGGAGACGGGCATAAACGATGCGCTCTTCCATCATCCGCTCCTCCGCCTGGCGCTTTTTCATCAGCTCGTCGATATCCGACACGGCCATGACAAGCAGGCGCTGATCATCCTCCAGGCGGGAAATGTTCATCCGGACGTAGAACGATTTCCCGTTCTTGATCCTGCGATAGATCAGCTTATACTCTCCTGATTTGGCCAGCTCCTTTCTGAGGAAGTCCGGATCCATCGTCCTGACAAACGCTTCCTGATCCTCCGGATGGACGAACAGCCTCACATCCCGCTTGCAGCCCTCGAAGAAATCCGCACCGCGGCGCGCCTCGTTAAGAACGCCGAAGTTGCTGTCCGTCTGGAATTCTATAAACTCATCCGTGTCGATATCGACGTAGTACAGATCCGTGTATTCCCGGGCCAGAGCCTGCGCGATATGGGTATAGATTTTTTCCGACTCATTGGTGCTTGACTCTTTTGTAAACAGTCTGTTGACGCCGAAAAGGATCTTTTCTCCGCCGTCTTCCCGGAGCAGCGTCGCGCGCAGGCTGACGGGCACATACCTGTCTTCGATCAGCAGCCGGTAGTTGTAGACGAACAGCCCGTTCTGCCTGATTTCACGCAGCACATTGTCCTTGGTGAGAACATGCAGAAGCCGCTCCCTGTCCTCCGGGTAGAGGACTTTCTCGCCGTCTGTGATGACCTGGTCAAAGAACGCCTCCCCCTGCTCCGTGAGGCCAAGCTGCGCGTATTCCTTTGTAGAACTGTATTTAAAGAACTGCTCCGTGACAGGATCGACGATATACAGGGCGATATAGTTTCCGGCCAGCGCGGCAATTCTTCCCAGCGAGACTCTCTCCTGACGCAGCTTTTGCTCCTCGTCCTGCTGTTTCATCTGCGCGTCGATATTACTGACGCCGAGGATGAGACGGTTGCCGCCCCGCATCCTGTTGATCTTCATGCTGACATACATCGGCGTTCCTGTATCGATCAGCCGGTAGGTGGTCGTGAAAAAGCCCTGCGCGTCAATTTCTCTGAGCACGTTTTCCTTCGTAAAGCATTTCAGGAACGGTTCCCGATCTTCCTCATAGATACGGATCAACGTGTCGCGCCGGGCCGAATCAAAGAAATTTTCTCCGCGGCGTTCGATCGTCAGCTCTTCACTGCCGACCTGAGAGGAGTATTCGATGTAGCCGCCCGTATCCAGATCGATCACATAAATGTTGTAATAATCTGCCGCAAGCGCCCCTGAGATATCCGCATAGGTCGTGTCCTGATCCGGATCGCTGATCGAGAGAACAGCGGCCGCCACGGCGACGCTGCCGGTGACCGGGTTCGTGCTGACCCGGCGGGCAAAGGTATGGACTGTCGAGCCGTCCGACAGCTTCTCATCATAGAACGAGCGGGTATTCTGCACGCAGCAGTTCTGCACCACGTTCTTCATAAAAGCGGAGCTGTATGGGAAAAAGTCCCGGCTCATTGCAGCCAGGTCGAGCCCGAAGTAACGCTGCAGAAAATGATGAGAGGATCGATTGCTGCGCACGAAGCGGCAGGAATCGCCCAGAATCTCTATAATGCACATCGGCAGCGTATTGAAGGAGTGCTGGAAGGCGCTGCTTTCTTCGAGCGCGATCATATCCAGATCGCAGAGGTTGACGCGGCCGATGGATTCGTAATATGCGGATTCCTCCATGTTTTCGTATTCGAGCCGGTTTTCTGCGCTGAAGCGTTCCTTCTGCTCGTCGAACGGGATGGGCTTGCTGAAATAGAAGCCCTGCAGTTTGGAGCAGCCGATCTCCTGCAGGAATCGAACCTGCGCCTCGCTTTCCACACCCTCGCAGACCGTATCCACGCCGATGGCCGCGGCCATCTCCATCAGCTTGGTGAGGATGATCTTGCCGTCCTCCTCTTCGTCCAGCTTGCGCATGAAGCTCATATCAAATTTAATTACATCGAACTGAATGCTCCGCAGAACGTTCAGCGAGGAATAGCCGCTGCCGAAATCGTCCATCCACACGGGGAAACCGAGACTCCGAAATCGTGCGATTTGCTCCTTCATGAAGTCGAAATTGCTTCCGATGATGCTTTCCGTGATCTCAACGGTAATCATGTCGCGAGGCAGGCCGGACGCATCCACACGCTTGCGAATCTCCTCTACAATGTCGCAGGAATCAAAATCGGAGCGGGAGAGGTTGATCGAGTGCGGGACAACGGTCTGCCCCTGCGTCTTCTGCCCGAGTATCTTTTTCAGCACCTGCTCGAGGACGTACAGATCCATCTTGTAGATGAGTCCCGCGTCTTCCAGCGCCGGAATGAAATCGTCCGGGGAGAGGAGCCCGCGCTCCGGATCCATCCAGCGGGCCAGCGCCTCTTCGTCGCAGATGCGCCCGTTCACGGCGCGAACCAGAGCCTGATAGTAAACCTTGATCCAGCCCTCCTCGATCGCCTGATCCAGATGGTTGGCAATATAGCGGGCATTGCTCAGGCGCTGCTGCAGTCCTTTTTGGAAATAGGAGTATCCGGAGGTATAGGTGCCGCGGCGAAGATCGCAGGCGTATTTGGCACGGTCGCAGGCAACGCTGATATCTACCGGCTCCAGCTTGTTCGGGTAAATCCCAACGCGCAGGGGCAGCGTCCGCCCCGCGTTGGCCGTCTGGCAGTCCTTGAAGACCTCGTCAAGCTCCTTTTCCAAGCTGGCTTCGTCGGCGACGGCCGCAAAATGATCCTGCCCGCTGCGGCAAAGGCGCTGTCGGCCGTAATGCCGCTCGAGGATCGCCGCGACGCTGCAGATCAGCCGGTTGCCCTCTTCAAAGCCGAACTGACGGTTGAAATGCTTCATGCCGATCAGGTTGAAGTACAAAATGGCGGGCTCCCTGCCCTCGGCAAGCATTTCAGCCTGCGCCTTTTCAGCCAGAGAGAAGAAGTGCCGCAAATTCGGCAGACCGGTCAGATCGTCCGTATAGATCCGCTGGTTCAGGTCTTCAATATAATCCTTCTGCTTGTCCCGCATCTGCCGAAAAGCGTCTGTCAGCTCGCCGATCTCGTCTTTTTTGTGATAGGGAAGCTCAGCGTCGTAGTCCCCGTCGGCCAGCCTCCTGGACGCTTCGGTCAGCGCCTGCAGCGGGCGGGTCAATACGCCCATCACGAGCAGCAGAAACAGCGCGTAAGCGACGACGACAAGCGCCGTGGCGATCAGAATGATGCGGATCGTGCGCAGCCAGGAGGCATTGATCTCCCGCACGGGCGCGGTGATGACCAGCTTGAGGCCGTTTCGCAGCGTGGAGAAGGACAACTGCTGTTCTTCGCCGTCGCTGACATAGCGGATCAGATGTTCGCCGCTGTCCTCGTCGTGCAGCAGATCGCGCGAGACGGTGATCATCGGCAAGATGCCCTCTTTTCGATGTTCGGATGATAATAGATGCGCCCGTCTGCGTCGCAGAGGCAGGCAAAGCCGGTCTGATAGACCTGAATCGGACGGATCTGCTCGATCAGCGTGTCCAGCGGGATGTCCATGCCCAGCAGCCCGATCAGCGTACCGGCCCTGTAGATCGGCACGACATAGGAACAAATTTGCATCTCATTCAGAAAATGCGCCAAATACGGGCCGATCCAGGAGGGCTGTCCGCGTTCGATCGGCGAAAAGTACCAGCAGTAGTGTTCCATATCCGAGGGATCAAGCGTGCGGGCGTCCAGCGGCGGCTGTTCGACAAAGCCCGCCTTGCCCACACGGGAGTAGAAGAAGCCGTGCTCGTTCTCGCTGATCTCGGGATTGATGCAATAATAATAGGTGATTACCCCATGGGTGTGGCCGGCGACGCTCGAGAAGCTTTTCTGAACCTCAGCGCAGTGTGCGGCCAGATAGGCGTCCAGCCGGGCCTGCTGTTCCGCAGTGCGCGCCGTCTGTCCGGACACGCCGCCGCCGGCGCCGCATTTCGCCAGTTCCACGCTGTCGAGAGAGTCGATCGCCTCGTTGGCGGTCATGCCGACCGACTGCACGATGCCGTCGAAGTATTTGTTCAGGACTTCGCCCGCGTCCTGCCCGACCAGGCGCATGATCTCCACCGAGCGGCGGTCGCTCTCGCGCTGGAGCACGGTGAAGCAGAGCCCGGCGGCGGACAAAATGGCCGCAAGAACCACGCCGACGGTGATCGCCGTGACTTTGAAGCGTAAGGAATATTTCTTTTTCATTTCTCACCGCCGTTTTCCGTGATAGACATCACCCGGTACATGTTCTTGACCGAGCCGTTCCAGGAGGAGCACATCCCGTTCAGCCGCTCCGAGGTGACGTAGAAACGAAGCCGGGTGAAGAGCGGAATCCACGCGCAGTCCTCCTGGACAATGATCCGCTCCAGCTCGCGGTATTCCTCCAGCCGGGCGTCCGGATCGGAGATCATGCGCGCATCGCGAACCCGCTGCATGATCTCTGTGCGCGGATAACACAGACTGCGAAAGCGCGTGTTTTCCTCGTTGCCGAAGAAGGTATAGAAGAAATTGTCCGGGTCGTTGAAGTCCGCCGTCCAGGTAGCCTGGAAGCACTCGATCTCGCCGTTTTTGCGCCGGCGCATAAACTCGCGATCGTCCAGCACGTCGACGGACGCATGAACGCCGACGTCTTCCCACATGGAGACCGCTGCCCGGACCATATCCATTTCGCTCATGGGGGAGGCCGCGCTGACGCTGAAGCGGAATGCAAAGCCCTCGGGATAACCCGCCTCGGCGAGAAGACTTTTGGCCTGCTCCGGGTCATAGGGGAGCTCGGCGAGATCCGGGTTGAAGCCGGACAGTCCGTGCGGCATGATGCCGTTTTCCAGCCATCCGCGGCCGCCGTAGGCCGCATCCAGCAAGACCCTCCGGTTCAGCGCGAGCTGCAGCGCCTTGCGGACCCGTACGTCGGCCAGCGGCTCGACGGTCTCGTTGAGCGCGATATAGGTGATGCCGACCCGATGCACCTCATAAAGGCGATCCCGGTAAACGCTGCCGTGCAGGAAATACTCCGCAGCCCTGCCGACCTCTTCCAAATCCAGCAGATCCAACCCGCCGTTTTCAAACAGCAGGCGGATCTCCTCCTGGTCGATCATAAAACGCAGGTCGAGCCCGGCGCACTTCGGCGCGCCCTTCCAGCAGTCCTCATTGGCCGTGAGGATCATGCCTTTGCCCGGCACCCAGCTGTGCAGGATGAAGGAGCCGGTACCGATCGTCCACGCCGGGTCAATACCGAAGCGGTTCCCCGCCTTCTCTGTGGTCTCGGCGTCCAGGATCGAGGCGCCGGGCATCGACAGGCAGGCCAGGAAGGCTTCAAAAGGCTGTTCGAGCGTGACTGTGAACTCAAGCTCGCTGAGTACCTGAAAGCCCTCGAGCCGATCCGCTTCGCCGTTCTCCAGCGCGTGCGCGCCGAGAACGCAGTCAATAACGTCCTGATTGCAGGAGTCCGGATGGGTCAGCAGCCGCGTGAAGGTATATTCGACGTCCGAGGCAGTCAGCGGCGAGCCGTTTGAAAAACGTACGCCCTTGCGCAGGCGGAAGGTGTAGCAGCGGTGATCCTCCGACAGGTTCCAGCTCTCTGCCAGCGAGGGCAGAATCTGCGCTTTCCCTTCGGCGCCGTTTTCCATCTCCACCAGACGGTCGAACACGTTCTGCGCGACGGTATAATGGATCGAGGTGCACTGAAAATCCACCGTATCCGGCTCGTCCTCGACGGCGACAATGTAGCGGGAAGGATTGGACTGCGACATGGGTTCGGCCTTCGGCGCATCGCCGCTGTTCCCAGGACGCGCGCAGGCAGACAGGATGCCGATGCAGAACACAGCGGTCAGCAGCAGGCAGAGAAGTCTTCTGATCTCCGTTTTTCCGTTCATCATGGATCACACCTGTTTTAGTATCAGTCAGTGGCGGAACGCAGCATACAATTATACATTTTCATTATAACCTACCGAGCCGTTCTTTACAAGCAAAAACTCTTCCGGCGGAGCAGAACCCTTACCCGTAGCCTGAGAACCGGCGGGGCCGCTTTGCACGGGCTCGGGCGGCAAAAGTTGACTGACAAGGTTCAAAAATGTTGAAAATCATTTTTCTTTTTGTTATACTTTATCAAAATACGCATGAGTATCCCGCGGAGGAAAGCGCTTGAGCGAAAGCGGCAGGCAAGCGCACCGTGATAAACACTGCGTTGTCCCCGGAAAATGAAGAGAGCTTTTTCGGCGTCCGGCGTTCCGGCCGTTGCCCTACAGGAGGACACAATGAAACCGTACCAGTATTCAAAACAGGAGAGAGAAAACCTGGAGCGTCTGAAGGTTCCGTTTGCCGTTTATCAGTTTGTGGAAAAGCGCGTTGTGACGCTGATTCTCTCAGACGGCTTTTGTGAGCTTTTCGGCTATGATGACAGAAGACGGGCATATCATGACATGGATCATAATATGTATATGGATACTCACCCCGATGACGCCGCAAGAATCGGCAATGAGGCCGTGCGCTTCGCGACGGAAGGCGGCAGGTACGAGGTAATCTATCGCTCAAGGATCAAAGATACGTCTGACTACAGAGTCATCCATGCGTTCGGGAAGCATGTGTTTGCGGAAGACGGCACGCGGCTTGCTCAGGTTTGGTATGCCGATGAGGGCATTTACAGCGAGGAGGCGCACGGACCTTCGCTGAACCGCGCAATGAGCAATGTGCTTCACGAGGAGAGCATCCTGAAAGCCAGCAGATATGATTATCTGACCGGCCTTCCGAGCATGACCTGGTTTTTTGAGCTGGTTGAAGAAGCGGAGAAGACGATGGAGCAGAAGGGAGAGAGGCCTGTACTGCTTTATATGGATCTCAGCGGGATGAAGTTCTTCAATAAAAAGCACAGCTTTGCCGAGGGGGATCAGCTGCTGCGTTCTTTTGCAAAGCTGTTGAGCCAGATATTCCACAATGAAAACTGCTGCCGGATCGGGGCGGATCACTTTGCTGTTCTGTCAAAGGAAGACGATTTGGAAGAAACGATTTACAGGCTGTTCCAAGAATGGGGCAATGCGGACGGCGGAAAAACCCTCCCTGTCCATATCGGGATTTATCTTTCGCAAAAGGAAGGACTGCCTGCCAGTACGGCCTGTGACAGAGCAAAAATGGCCTGTGATGCGCTCAGAAACAGCTACGCGTCATGCTTTAATTTTTACAGCCAGGAGATGAAGGACAGCGTAGAACAGCGGCAGTATATTCTGACAAATCTGGACAGAGCAATACGGGAAAAATGGATCACGGCCTACTACCAGCCGATCGTGAGGACTGTGAACTGCCAGGTCTGTGATGTGGAAGCGCTGGCAAGATGGATTGACCCGGAGAAGGGTTTCCTTTCCCCTGTGCAGTTTATCCCGTTCCTTGAGGAATCGAAACAGATTTATAAGCTTGACCTGCATATTCTGGACTGTGTACTGGAAAAGATGGCGCTTCAGCGGGATTCCGGCATTAATGTTGTTACCCATTCGATCAATCTGTCCAGATCTGATTTTGACGCCTGCGACATCGTAGAGGAGATCCGCAAGCGGGTAGATGCCGCCGGAATACGACGTGACAAAATCAGCATTGAAATCACGGAAAGCGTGATCGGCGCGGATTTCGACTTCATGAAGGGACAGATCCAACGATTCCGGGAACTCGGGTTTCCGGTCTGGATGGATGATTTCGGCAGCGGCTACTCTTCTCTCGATGTTTTGCAGAGCATTCAGTTTGATCTGCTGAAGTTCGACATGAGTTTTATGCGTAAGCTGGACGCGGGGGACAACGGCAAAATTATTCTGACCGAGCTGATGAAGATGGCCGGGGCGCTTGGCGTGGATACTGTCTGCGAGGGAGTGGAGACAGAGAAGCAGATGCGGTTTCTTCGGGAGATCGGCTGTTCCAAGCTGCAGGGCTATTATTTCGGCGAGCCGGTTTCATTCGAAAGAATAATGGACAGACACAGGACAGGCCTTATCCTCGGCTCTGAAAAAACAGAGGAATCCGAGTACTATGAAACGATCGGCCGGATTAACCTGTTTGATCTGGCGGTCATATCGAACGGTGAGGATTATTCTTTCCAGAATTACTTTAATACACTTCCCATGGGGATCCTGGAAATCAAGGATGGGAAGGTGCGCTATGTGCGCATCAACCACTCTTACCGGGATTTCATGAAGCGGTTTTTTGAAATTGACCTGGACGATTCGTCTGCGGACTTCGCCGCGATGCCCCTTGGAGCGGGTGCGCTTTTTATGGAGCGGGTACGATCCTGCTGCGAAACCGGGGACCTTACGCTCTTTGACGAAAGAATGCCGGACGGATCGGTCGTGCATTCATTTGTCAGGAGAATTGCCGCGAACCCGGTGACCGGGGCAGTTGCAGTAGCCGTTGCCGTGGTTTCGGTTACCGGGCCGGATACGGAACGGGAGCGGCTTAAAGAACTGAACAGAGAACGGGATGCATTTATAAGGGTGATGGCTCTTTCGGACGGTTATCTCAACCTGTTTACCATAGATGCGGAAACGGGACATTTCATCCAATACAGCTCTTCGGAGGATTATGACATTCTGGGAACACCGAAGGAAGGGAACAAGTTTTTCGAGCAGTCGATCCTTGATGCCGAAAAGTTCATCTATCCGGAGGATTTGCCGGCTTATCTTGCACGCTTTTCAAAAGAAAACGTCATGCGCGAGATTCAGGAGGAAGGAAGCTTCAGAGCGCAGTTTCGCCTCATGATCAACGGTGAACCGAAACCGGTTATGCTGAAAATTGCACCGTTCCACGACGGATATAAAGAAAAACTGGTCGCCGGTGTGCGCATGTGGAAGGAAAGAACCTGACCGGGCGGCGGAAATGCGGTAACTGGTTGTCGGCCGCAGCAATAAGAACCGGTCGAAGCGTCAGATCCTGCATCGGTGCCGGAATGGTATCGACGACGAAGCAAGAGCCTGTGCAGACCTGAAAGGAACAAGGAGCGGGAAGAGATGGCAGGGAGAAACAAGCAGCCTTTAAATCGAAGTATTACAATAGGGTGCGTCATATTCATCCTCGTACTCTGTGTGCTCTTAAGCGTGGCGAACCTGACAATATACAGAAACTACGTCTACAGCGACTATCGAAGCTATATCGCAGAGCTGCTCGATTTTGCCATGGCGCATATTGACGGGGATGACTTGAAAAACTGCATCGAGACGCTGGAGGAGAGTGACAAGTATAAGGAAACACTTCACATAATGGATGAAATGATGGATCATTTTAAGGATATCCACTATTTCTACGCGGTTTTGCCGCTGAATCGCGAGGATACAGGGAATGTGATGAGCGTTCTTTCGGCCGAAAGATATTACGACAGATATATTGACACCGAGGGAAACCTCTATCTCGGCTGGATCTCCGATGATGAATTTGATTCCGAAACCGTTGCCAAGTTTTTTGAAATAATGGAAGGCGACGATATCGTCTATTTTGAAGAGAAAACGGAATGGGGGACGGACTATACGGGCGCCGTGCCCATCAAGGATTCTTCCGGAAAAGGGATAGCGATTCTTGCGGCTGACATTGATATTTCTTTTATTAACGGCATGATCAAGGAGTATGCATTTATCAATATCGGGATCATTGCCGCTGTCGGCTTGCTCTTTATTGGGCTGTTCCTCCTCTGGTCACGCAGGAATATCACCGGACCCATCAAACAGCTTGAACAGAGCGCAGTCGGATTTGTTGATCACAGCCGAGGACAGAGAAGCGTCGATGCTCTCAGCTTTCATGCCCCTGAGATGAAGACAGATAACGAAATAAAGTCGCTGTCAGACGCCGTTGTCAAAATGGCCGAGGATATGCGGGATTATGTGTCTGAAATCATCAAGGCGGAGATAAAAGCCAAAAACATGCAGGAACTCGCAAATCGGGATTCCCTGACCGGGATCCGGAACAAAACGGCCTATGACAACGAGATCAAGCGCCTGCAGGCGATGGTAGAGCATGGCGACAAGAAGCTCGGAATCGCTGTTATTGATCTGAACTTTCTCAAGAAGACAAACGACGTCTATGGCCACGAAAACGGAAACCTGGTAATTCAAAAGCTGTGCGCCATTATCTGCAGGATATTTGCCCATTCTCCGGTGTTTCGCATAGGCGGCGACGAATTTGCGGTGATCCTTCGCGGTGTGGATTATGATCAGTATGATCAGCTGAAGCAACGTTTTGATGCTGAAATCGAGAGAATGGCTGGAGATGAGACGCTTGAACCGTGGGAGCGCGTTTCTGCCGCTATCGGGGCCGCATTCTATGATGAATCGTTGGACGATAACCTGAACAGCCTGTTTAGACGAGCGGATTATGAGATGTATGAACAGAAGAAGAGAATGAAAGCCGAACGTGATGATTGAGCGCGATAATCAATTGTCATACAAACAAAACAGGAAGGAGTCAAAAATGAAACGCATTCTTTTTGCTGCACTTGCGGCAGCACTGCTGACGGTCATTTCCGCGCCTGCTGCGGCTGATGCGCCGCAGCCGAACGCCATATCCGAACTGTACAGCACGGAGGGCGTATACACGGATTCCGTCGGCAATACAGAGAGTTACGCGTACCACGTTCCTCAACTGAATGCGGATTCCGCAGCGGCGAAGGAGATCAACACGGAGATCGGGGAACGCTTCGGCGCCGCAGTGGAAGGACAGCTCTCCAATATGAAAGAGGGCTATTCGCTCTGGAGCTGGCATGTCGAATGGCACCCCTACTGGCATGGGAATCAGCTTTTTCTCCTGATAACGGCAGATTCAGATGGCGGCTTCACTGACTACGCCGTCTACGGATATGATTATGCCGACGAAAAGCGCGTCAGGAATCAGGATATTCTTGCCTCTCTCAATGTCTCTGAGGAAGAATACCTTTCCAACCTGCGAGAAAAGGTACAGCTCATGTTTGAGGATATGTACAGGGACGTTCCCGAGAATATCCGGGAACAGGCGGGAATGGAAGAGATGCTCCAGAAGACCCTCGCCTGGGCGGATATGGAGCAGCCAATGTTCATCAACGGTGCGGGTACGGTTGAAACAATTGTAAAGATCGCGTCCATTGCCGGCGCTGATTGGTATTACCATCTGGTTACGCCATTTGCGTACGGTTAATGGGGCGCATGATTGCGGACTTTTTGCGCTTCGCAATCGGCTTGGTCAAAACCGGCGACGTGATCAGATCGCTGCAGAAGAAAAATGCAGACCTCTCGAAAGTCTTTTTTCGGGAGGTCTTTTTTTGCCGGAAAGACTTTGCAATTTCTATTAATACTATAACCTGATTAAAAAGATTGTATTTCACCACTTTCTATGGTATAATGAATGAAGGTGATGAAAGATGAAGAAGTACACTTTTAGTGACGA
>CADAPH010000022.1 GCA_902789745.1 Oscillospiraceae bacterium
TCCATGCTTTTTTCACGAAAATGAGCACACCGTTTCCGATGTGCTCATTCCTCTGGAGACTTACCTCTTCGGCTATGCCTCTATCTTAATGACATTGTCCAAACCGGACTGCGCCCACTTTTTTTACCTGTTTTTCCGTCAATATCTGAAGCTGCCCTCGTAGACGACGCTTGCCCCGCCGGTGAGCAGGACGCGCGCGTCGGTGTAGTTTACCGTGAGCTCGCCGCCGAGAAGGCTGACCTTCACGTCGCTGCCCTTGTCGCACAGGCCGTTTTCGCAGGCCGCGACCACCGCCGCGCAGGCGCCGGTGCCGCAGGCGAGGGTCTCGCCGCTGCCGCGCTCCCAGACCCGCATACGCAGGGTGTGACGGTTGACCACGCGCACGAACTCGGTGTTCACCCGCTCGGGGAACAGGGGGGCGCGCTCAAACTGCGGGCCGATGCGCTCCAGATCCAGACCGTCGATTTTATCGCAGAACACCACACAGTGCGGGTTGCCGACATTCACGCAGGTGATGCGGTATTCCTGTCCGCCGATCGTTACCGGGGAATCGACAATGGTCTCCCCGCCGAAAACCGCGGGGATTTCGCTTGCCCTCAGCAGGGCCTTTCCCATGTCGACCTCCACGGAGCTCACCTCACCGTCGCGCAGGAAGAGGCGCAGGGACTTGACGCCGCTGCCGGTCTCGACCGTCATCTCCTCTTTTCGGACAATGCCGCGGTCATAGACGTACTTCGCCACGCAGCGGATGTTGTTGCCCGCCATTTTCCCCTCGCTGCCGTCACGGTTAAAGGAGCGCATTTTCACGTCGGCGATGTCGGACTTCTCAATGAGCACGATGCCGTCGCTGCCGACGCCGGTGTGGGGGCGGCAGAGGTTGACGCACAGGGACTCCGGGCAGGTTACGCATCCGTCGAAGTTCTCGATGAAGATATAGTCGTTGCCGCAGTCCTGCATCTTGGTGAAGCGGATGGTCTGGTGCTCGGTGCGCATGGCGTTGATGTCTACCAGCTCCGTGCTGCTCTCATGGAAGCGCGAGGCGATGATCTCCGCGAGAGCGCTGGCCGTGTCGAGGGAGGTCAGGCACGGGATGCCGAGCTGCATGGCGCGCCGGTGCAGGGCAATGTAATCGCCCATGGTGGCGTCTTTGACGGCGCCGGTGTAGACGATGTATCGGAGCTTTCCGCTCTCCATGAGGGAGGTGATCTCATCACTCTCGGCGGCGTTTGCGACGGAGACGACCGGGATGCCCAGCGAGGCGATGGCCGCCGCCGTGTCCGTCGTCGCGTAGAGCGTGAGCCCCAGCTCGTAAAAGCGCCGCGCGAGGCTCAATATCTCCTGGCTGTCCTCGTTCTCCACGCTCAGCAGGACGCCGTGCGGCCCCTCCACGCTGTCGGGGAGCCGGAAGCCCGCGGCTGTCAGGCCCTTGAACAGCGCTTCCGCCAGCGTGCGGCCTAATCCCAGCACCTCGCCCGTGGATTTCATCTCCGGGCCGAGGATGGAATTTGCGTCCGAGAGCTTTTCAAACGAGAAGACCGGCACCTTGACCGCGTAGTAGGGCGGCGTGCGGTAAAGCCCCGTGCCGAAGCCGAGATCTCTGAGCCTTGCGCCCAGCATGATCTTCGACGCCAGATCCACCATCGGCACGTTCGTGACCTTGCTGATATAGGGCACCGTGCGGGAGGCACGGGGGTTGACCTCGATCACGTACAGCTCGTCCTGCCAGATGAGGTACTGGATGTTGACAAGCCCCTTCGTACCGAGGGCCAGGGCCAGCTTTTCCGAGACCTCCGTGATGCGGCGGAGGAATTTGTCGTTCAGGTTCCAGGGCGGGTAGACGGCGATGGAGTCGCCGCTGTGGACGCCCGCGCGCTCGATATGCTCCATGATGCCGGGGATCAGCACGTCCTCCCCGTCGGAGATCACATCCACCTCCAGCTCCGTGCCGGGCATGTACTTGTCCACCAGCACGGGGTTTTCGATGCCCTGGGCGAGAATGCCCGACATGTACTTTTCCGTGCTCTCGGCGTTTCGGGAGATGCACATGTTCTGCCCGCCGATGACATAGCTCGGCCGCAGGAGGACGGGATAGCCCAGCTCTTCGGCGGCCTGCAGCGCCTCATCAAGTGTAAGCACACCGCGCCCCTTCGGGCGGCGGATGCCGAACTGCTCCAGAAGCGCGTCAAAGCGGGCGCGGTCTTCGGCCACGTCGATGCTGTCCGCAGAGGTGCCGAGGATCTGTACGCCCTTGCCGTCGAGGAACTGGGTCAGCTTGATGGCGGTCTGTCCGCCGAAGGCCACGACCACGCCCACGGGCTTTTCAAGCCGAACGATGTTCCACACGTCCTCTTTGCACAGCGGCTCGAAATACAGCCGGTCGGCGGTGTCGTAGTCGGTGGAGACGGTCTCGGGGTTGTTGTTCACGATGACCACGTCGTAGCCCAGCTCCCGCAGCGTCCAGACACAGTGGACCGAGGAATAGTCGAACTCGATGCCCTGGCCGATGCGGATGGGGCCGGAGCCGAGCACCATCACCACGGGCTTTCCCGAGCGGGGGAAGAGGCGGCTTTCGCATTCCGCGTCATAGCTTGAGTAGAAGTAAGGCGTCTCGGCGTCGAACTCCGCGCCGCAGGTGTCCACCATCTTGTAAGACATCCGCATGCCGGGGACGGAGGACGCGCCGGAGATGCGCATGATCGCCTCGTCCGGGTAGCCGAGGCGCTTGGCCTTTCGGTAGAGCGCGTCGGTCAGGCCGCCGGAGAGCTGATTTTCAAACTCCGCAAGCCCCCGCAGCTTGTACAGGAACCAGCGGTCGATTTTGGTAATGTTAAAGATCTCGTCCACGCTGACGCCGGATTTGAGCGCCTCGAAGACGGTAGGCGTTCGCGGATCGGCGCGTCCGAGAGGGGCGCGGCGTTGAGCGTATCCAGTCCCAGCTCCGCCCCGCGTACGGCCTTCATGAGCGCCATCTCAAACGAGGGCGCGATGGCCATGACCTCGCCGGTCGCTTTCATCTGGGTGCCGAGCCTGCGGCTGGCCCCGGCGAATTTCTCAAAGGGCCACTTGGGGAACTTGACCACCACATAGTCCACGGTCGGCTCGAAGCAGGCGCAGGTCTTGCCGGTGATGTCGTTCTTGATCTCGTCCAGGGTATAGCCGAGGGCAATGCGGGTGGAAATCTTCGCAATCGGGTAGCCGGTGGCCTTGGACGCCAGCGCCGAGGAACGGCTCACGCGGGGGTTGACCTCGATCACTGCGTACTCAAAGCTGTCAGGATTTAAGGCAAACTGCACGTTGCAGCCGCCCTCGATGCCGATGGCGCTCACGATGTTGAGAGCCGCCGAGCGCAGCATCTGGTATTCCCTGTCCGCCAGCGTCAGCGCCGGGGCGACGACGATGGAGTCGCCGGTGTGGACGCCCACGGGGTCGACGTTCTCCATGGAGCAGACGGCGATCACATTGCCGGCTGCGTCCCGCATGGTCTCAAATTCGATCTCCTTCCAGCCGGAGACGCATTTTTCGATGAGTACCTGCGTAATGGGCGAGAGGTCGAGGCCCTGGCGGGCGATCTGCGAGAGCTCGTCCTGATTCTGGGCGATGCCGCCGCCCGAGCCGCCGAGGGTGTAGGCCGGGCGCACGATGACGGGGTAACCGATCTCGTCCGCGATTTTGAGACAGCTCTCCACATCCTCCGCGGTGGCGGAGGGGATGACGGGCTGGCCCATTTCGGCCAGGGTCTCGCGGAAGCGCTCGCGATCCTCGGCGCGCTCGATGGCGTCGATGCCGGAGCCCAGGAGCTTCACGCCGTACTTTTCCAGCGTCCCGTCCCTGGTCAGCTGCATGGCGAGGGTCAGACCCGTCTGCCCGCCGAGTCCGGCAAGGAGCCCGTCGGGCTTTTCCAGGGCGATGATGCGCCGCAGGGTCTGGGTGGTCAGCGGCTCGAGATAGATCGCGTCGGCGAGATGCTTGTCGGTCATGATGGTGGCGGGGTTGGAGTTGACCAGTACGGTCTTGATCCCTTCCTGCCGCAGCACGCGGCAGGCCTGGGCGCCGGCGTAGTCAAACTCCGCCGCCTGACCGATCACGATGGGGCCGGAGCCGATGACCAGAACCTTGCGAATCTTTGGATTTTTAGGCATCGTCCTCGCCTCCCATCATCGAAACAAAGCGGTCGAACAGAAAGCCCGTGTCGTGCGGGCCTGCGCTGGCCTCGGGGTGAAACTGCTGGCTGGTGATGAAGCAGCGCCCGGTTTTGAGATCCTTCACCGGCTGATTGGCCCCCCGGTGGCCGTACTTGAGCTTGACGGTCTCCCCGCCGAGGGCGAGGGCCGCAAGCTGGTGGCCCAGGCAGATCCCGAAGACGGGCAGCTTCCCCATGAGCTTTTTAAGCTGTTCGATCTCATAGACGTTCTCCTTCGGATCGCCGGGGCCGTTGGAGAGCATGAGGCCGTCGGGATGCAGCGCCAGCACGTCCTCCGCCGGGGTATCGTGCGGCAGCTCCGTCACGCGGCAGCCGCGCATTTGCAGATTTTCGACGATGTGGTGCTTCGCGCCGTAGTCCATGAGGGCGACGTGGTATCTTTCTTTCCCCTCGGCGGGGAAGCTCTGAGGCGTTTTGCAGCTCGCCTCCGCGACCACGCCGCGCACCTGATAGCTCCGCAGCGGTGTAAGGTCGGCGGGGGGCTCGTCGCAGATCACGGCGTTCATCACGCCCTCCTCCCTGAGAATGCGGGTGAGGCAGCGGGTATCGACCCCCGCGATACCGGGGATGTTGTGCTCTTTTAAAAAGTGGTCGAGCGGGTATTCGCTGCGGAAGTTGGATGGGGTGCCGCACAGCTCGCGCACGACGTAGCCCTTCGCGCGGCATTCGCCCTCAAAATCCGCGGGGATGACCCCGTAGTTGCCGATGAGGGGGAAGGTGTGCAGGATGATCTGCCCCGCATAGCTGGGGTCGGTCAGGGTTTCAAGATAGCCGGTCATGCCGGTGGTGAACACCAGCTCGCCCAGGCCCTCGCCCTCCGCGCCGATGCGGACGCCCTCGAAGGCGCGCCCATCGGACAGTACAAGATAAGCTTTCTTCATCGTCTCTCAAAGCGTCGCGGCCATGACCGCCTTGATCGTGTGCATGCGGTTCTCGGCCTCGTCAAATACCAGGGACTGCGGCCCCTCAAAGACCTCGTCCGTCACTTCCATTTCGGTTCGTCCGAATTTTTCGCCCATCTCCTTGCCGATCCCGGTTTTGAGATCGTGGAAGGCGGGCAGACAGTGGAGAAAGACCGCCTGTTCTCCCGCAGCGTCCATGAGGCGCTGATTGACCTGATAGGGGGCGAGGGCCGCGATGCGCTCTGCCCAGACCTCTGTCGGCTCGCCCATGGAGACCCAGACGTCGGTATACAGGACATGCGCGCCCTGCACGGCCTTCATCGGGTCGGTCTCAAATTCCAGCGCCGCGCCGGTCTCCTTTGCAATCGCCTTGCACGTTTCGACCAGCGCGGGAGCGGGGAAATATTCCTCCGGCGCGCAGGCCACGAAGTGCATCCCCATCTTCGCGCAGCCGACCATCAGCGAATCGCCCATGTTATAGCGCGCATCGCCGAGGTAGACGAGCTTGACGCCCCTGAGCGTTCCGAAATGCTCCCGGATCGTCAGCAGATCCGCCAAAATCTGGGTCGGGTGAAACTCGTTGGTCAGCCCGTTCCAGACCGGGACGGAGGCGTATTTCGCCAGCTCCTCGACGATCGCCTGCCCGAAGCCGCGGTACTCGATCCCGTCGAACATGCGGGAGAGGACGCGGGCGGTGTCGGCAATGCTCTCCTTCTTCCCGATCTGCGAGCCCGTGGGGTCAAGATAGGTCGCGCCCATGCCGAGATCGCGCGCCGCCACCTCAAAGGCGCAGCGCGTGCGGGTGCTGGTCTTCTCAAAGATCAGGGCGACATTTTTCCCCTCGTGCAGCTTATGCGGAATCCCCGCCTTTTTCTTCGCCTTGAGCTCGGCCGCGAGATCGAGAAGCCCCGTGATCTCCTCCGGGGTGAAATCCAGCAGCGTTAAAAAATCTCTGCCTTGTAAGTTCATGGTCAGCGCTCCTTTCTCGGCTCCCTCCTTGAGGGAGCTGTCACGGCGCGTCCCCCGCAAGCGCCGTGACTGAGGGAGTCAACGTCCGTCTCTTTTGAGCGCTCAAAAAAGGGGACGTTGACTCCTTCCGTCATCCGGCTTGCGGGGGACGCCGGATGCCACCTCCCTCAGAGAGGGAGGCATATCGAATTTTACAGCACCTTGGACAAAAAGCTCTTGAGCCGGTCGCTCTGCGGGTGGTCAAAGATTTGCTCCGGTGTTCCCTGCTCGACGATGACGCCCTCGTCCATGAACAGGACGCGGTCGGCGACCTCGCGGGCAAAGCCCATCTCATGCGTGACCACGACCATTGTCATGCCCACCTTCGCCAGCTCCTTCATGACATCCAGCACCTCGCCCACCATCTCGGGGTCAAGGGCGGAGGTCGGTTCGTCAAAAAGCATGACGTCCGGCTCCATGCACAGGGCGCGGACGATGGCGATACGCTGCTTCTGACCGCCGGAGAGCTGGGAGGGGTAGGCGTCCGCCCTGTCGGCGAGACCCACGCGTTCCAAAAGCTCCATGGCCTTGGCGTTGGCGTCCTTCTGGCTCTTTTTCAGGAGCTCCGTCGGGCCGAGGGTCAGGTTCCGCAGCACCGTCATGTGCGGGAAGAGGTTAAAGTGCTGGAAGACCATGCCCATGCGGCGGCGGCAGAGATTGATGTTGATGTGCGGGGCGGTGATGTCGGTGCCCTCAAAGATGACCGTGCCTCCCGTCGGGCGCTCCAGCAGGTTCAGGCAGCGCAGGAAGGTGGACTTGCCGGAGCCGGAGGGGCCGATGACGACCAGGACCTCGCTCCTGCGGATATCGACATTGACGCCGTTGAGCGCTTGAACCTCGCCGGCGTTGAAGTGCTTTTCCAGGTTCCTTGTGGAGATGATGAAATCATCTTTCACTGCTCCTCAGCCTCCTTTCCAGTTTGCCGATCAGCCAGGTAAAGAACATGACCAGCGCAAGATAGATCAGCGCCACCGCGATAAGGGGCATGAACGCCGAGAAGGTGCGGCCGCGGATCACGTCGCCGCCCTTGGTCAGATCCATCAGGCCGATGTAGCCGCTGACCGCCGTCTCCTTCAGCAGGGCGATAAACTCGTTGGCCAGCGCGGGAAGCACATTCTTGAAGGCCTGGGGGATGATGATGAAGCGCATCGTCTGGAAATAGTTGAAGCCGAGGCTTCTGCCTGCTTCAAACTGTCCGCCGTCGATGCTCATGATGCCGCCGCGGATGATCTCCGTGATGTAGGCGCCGGAGTTGATGCCGAACACCATGGAGGCGACAAACACCGTGTTCGTCGTGGAGACAAAGATGACAAAGTAGCCGATCAGCAGCTGCACCACGACAGGCGTGCCGCGGATGACCGTCAGATATATCCGGCAGATCGTGTTGAGAATGGTCATCAGCGTTTTGCCGAGACCGGGTCTCATTTCGTCCTTCATCTTGTCGTAGGAGGAGCGGATCATCGCGACCACGACGCCGATGATGATGCCGATCAGCAGCGCGAAGAACGTGACTTTGAGCGTGACCCAAAGACCGTTTGTAATGTACTTCCACCTTGCGCCCTCAATGAAGTTGAAGATAAAGCTCTCTTTGAGCTTTGCAAAGGCCTCAGCCATGAAGGTTACCTCCGAATATCAGAAATCCCGGGGATGCCGCAGGCATCCCCGGTTTGCGTTTAATCAGGGATCAGGTCGATTACTCGGCCTTGATGTAGGTGTCAACGATCTTCTGGACGGTGCCGTCCTTCAGCAGCTCCTCAAGAGCGCCGTTGACCTCGTTGTACAGGGCCTCGTTGTCGTAGCTCATCTCAAAGCCGTACTCTTCCTCAGCGTACACGGTGGGGAGGATCTTCAGGCCCTTGTTCTGGGCGACGAAGGTCTCGGCGGGGCTGTTGTCGATGATGACGGCGTCGCACTTGCCGGTGATCAGGGCCTGGACGGCGTCAGCGCCCTTGTTGAAGCGGGCCATATGATCCTCGCCGAAGTCGTCGGTGGCATAGATGTCGCCGGTGGTATCCTGCTGCACGCCGATCTTGATCTTGGCGCCGTGGAGGTCGTCAATCGTGGCGATGGGGGAATCCTCTTTCACGATGATGGACTGGATGCCGGTGGAGTAGCTGGTGGTGAAGTGGACGCTCTTGGCGCGCTCCTCAGTGATGGTGATGGCGCCGAAGCCGACGTCAACCTTGCCGGTGGCAACGGCGGTGATGATGGAGCCAAACTCCATATCGCTCAGTTCCATTGTGTAGCCGAGCTTGTCGCAGATGGCCTGCATGATGTCGACGTCAATGCCGACGGTTTTCTCGTCTTCGTAGTACTCATAGGGAGGGAACGCGACATTGGTGGCAACCTTGAGAACCTTGGCGTCCGCGGCAAAGGCGGAGGCGCTGATGCACGCCGCAAAGAGCAGCACGCAGAGAATGAGGGAAATCATTTTTTTCATTTTTATAGTCTCCTTTTCAAAATATGGGATTTATATTCATTTGCAGAGCAAATTCATATACGGATGAGTGCTGAGAACAAGCGGAGCGCCGCGTCGGTGACCTCGTCGTGCCATCGGTAATCCGGGGTGTGGAGCCCGGCGGCTTCCTCGCCCGCGCCGATCCCGCAGAAGAAGGCGGGGCATCGCGCGCCGTAGCGTCCGAAATCCTCCGACCAGCGGAAGGGCTCCGCGGGGGTCATGGTTGAAAGTCCGGCTTTCTGCGCCGCGGCTTCGACCTTCCCATAGAGCGCCGGGGCGTTGACCGTGGCGGGAAAGACGTCCTGCTCCGAAACCGAGAGCCTGATCCCGGCCTTGTCGGTGAGCGTTCCGGCCGTCTCCGTGCAGAGCCTGACGAGCTTTTCAAGATCCGCGTCGTACCAGGCCCGCAGCGTCAGGTCGATCTCCCCGCTGCCCGCCGCGACCCCGAAGGAGCGGGAGCCTGCCGTGAAGCACACGGGCGTCGCGAGCACCAGGCCGGCGTAGTTTTTCGGATCGGTCAGCGCCTGCCAGCTTTCAAAGAAGGCCGCCATCGGGAAGATGGGGTTGCGCCCGTTTTCCGGGTGGGCCGCGTGGGTCTGACAGCCCTCAAAGCGGAGGATCAGGCCCTTGGAGGCGCAGGCGAAGGTGTCGTGCAGCAGCAAGACCGTCCCCGCCGGGAATCCCGGACAGTTGTGGAAGCCGTAGATTGCGTCGATCTTCTCTCTGTTGAAGATCTCGCAGCATTCCGCGCCCCCCGCGCCGGTCTCTTCGGCGTGCTGGAAGAGGAAGAAGAGGTTTTTGCCGAGCTTCTCTCCCTTGATTGACGCCGCCAGCGCCGCCATGACGGAGGAATGTCCGTCATGCCCGCAGCCGTGGAAGGGTTTGCCGTCGGCGCCCGTGACCGCGTCCATGTCGGCCCGGAGGGCGACGCCCTCTTCGGCGTCATCCTCGCGGTGCGCCGCGTAAAACCATTTGCCGCAGTCGATGATCTCCAGGTCGCTCTCGGCGTTCAGAAATTCGATCAGGGCTTTTTTGGTTTCCCGCTCACAGCCGGAGGCTTCGGGGATCCGGTGCAGCTTCCTTTGCAGGTCTATCGCTTTTTGGATCGTCGCTTCCATGTCATCTTGATCCCTCCCCTGTTATTGTCCCAGTGCTTCCCGCACCGCCGCGATCTGCTTTTCCACAGACTGTACGGAGGTGCCGCCCGCGCTGATGCGTTTTTCCACGCAGGTGCGCAGGTCGATGTGCTCGTAGACGTCGGCCTCGATCAGGGGGGAGGCCTCCTTGTATTCCTCAAGGCTCAGCGTATCGAGGGTCTTGCCCTCCTTTACGCACTTGCCCACCAGCGCGCCGGAAACCTTGTAGGCGCTTCGGAAGGGCAGGCCCTTGATGACCAGATAATCGGCAAGGTCGGTGGCGTTGATGAAACCGCCGGACGCGGCCCGGAGCATGTTCTCCGTTTTGGCCTTCATGCCGGGGAGCATCCCCGCCATGACCGCAAGGCACATCTTCGCCGTGTCGCAGGCGTCGAACACGCCCTCCTTGTCCTCCTGCATATCCTTGTTGTAGGCCAGCGGCAGACCCTTGAGCACCGTCAGGATGCCCATCAGATCGCCGTAGACCCGGCCCGTCTTGCCTCTTACGAGCTCCGCCATGTCGGGATTTTTCTTCTGCGGCATGATGGAGGAGCCGGTGGTGTAGGCGTCGGGCAGCTCGATAAACTGGAATTCCCAGCTCGACCAGAGGATCAGCTCCTCGGAGAGCCTTGAAAGGTGCATCATCTCAATGGAGAGCGCCGCGCAGAGCTCAGCGGCAAAGTCGCGGTCGGACACGCCGTCGATGGAGTTGAGGCAGATCCCGTCAAAGCCGAGGCGTCCGGCCTCCATCTCCCGGTCGGTGTCGTAGGTCGTCCCCGCCAGGGCGCAGGAGCCGATGGGGGAGATGTTCAAGCGCTTGCGGCAGTCGGTGAGTCTGCCCAGATCGCGCAGCAGCATGAACGCGTAGGCCATGAGCTGGTGCCCGAAGGTGATGGGCTGGGCGCGCTGCAGATGGGTGTAGCCCGGCATGATCGCGGCCTTGTACTCCTCCGCCTTGTCGGTGAGCACCGCGGCGAGTTTTTTTGTCAGCGCCGCGATCTCGTCGATCTCGTCTCTGAGGTACATGCGAAAGTCCAGTGCCACCTGGTCATTGCGGCTGCGCGCGGTGTGGAGCTTCTTGCCCACGTCCCCGAGCCGCTGCGTCAGTACCTGCTCGACGAACATGTGGATGTCCTCGGCCTGGGGGTCGATTTGCAGCGCCCCGGACGTGAGATCGTCCAGAATGCCCTGGAGCCCGTCGATGAGGGCTTCGGCCTCGTCCTTTCCGATGATGCCCTTTGCGCCGAGCATGGCGGCGTGGGCCATCGAGCCGGTGATATCCTGCTTTGCCATGCGGCTGTCAAAGGCGATGGAGGAATTGAAATCGTCGGCGAGCTGCGCGGTCTCCGCCGCCGTCCGCCCCGCCCAGAGCTTGGTCATTACACGTTCCTCTCATTTTCACGGAGTGAAAATCATTTTAATTCGTTTTTCGCGGGGGTGTGTACCTCGCGAAAAACTCTTCTCAGCCTGCAAGTGTGCGAGCGTCCCCCGCAAGCGAGTGCGCGCAGCAGGCTGCAATCTCATCAAAATGCTTGCATTTTGATGATTAAAGTTTCCCCTGCTCCATGAGCGCCTGAACCGTGGTGGGCAGGCCCCAGAGATTGATGAAGCCCGCGGCCTGGGCCTGGTCGTAGTCACTCTCGCCGAAGGTGGCGATGTTCTCGGAATAGAGGGAATAGGGGCTCTTGAGACCGGCCTTGATGATGTTGCCCTTGTAGAGCTTGAGCTTCACCGTGCCGGTGACGTTCTTCTGTGTGGCGGTCACGAAAGCGCTCAGCGCCTCACGCAGGGGGCTGAACCACTGGCCGTTGTAGAGAAGTTCCGCCAGGGTGATGCTCAGCTCCTGTTTTTTATGCATCGTCATCTTGTCGAGGCACAGGGTCTCCAGCGCGGCGTGGGCAGCGTAGAGGATCGTGCCGCCCGGGGTCTCATACACACCGCGGCACTTCATGCCGACGAGGCGGTTTTCCACGATGTCCAGCAGGCCGATGCCGTTTCTGCCGCCGATCTCGTTGAGCTTCCAGATGATGTCCGTCGGGCTCATCTTCTCGCCGTTGAGGGCGACCGGCCAGCCCTTTTCAAAGTCCAGCGTGAGGTACTCGGGTTTGTCGGGCGCGTCGATGGGGCTGACGCCCATTTCGAGGAAGCCGGGCTTTTCGTACTGCGGCTCGTTCCACGGGTCCTCGAGGTCAAGGCCCTCATGGCTCAGATGCCACATGTTCTTGTCCTTGGAGTAGTTGGTCTCGCGGCTGATCTTCAGGGGGACGTTGTGAGCCTCGGCGTAGTCGATTTCCTCCTCGCGGGATTTGATGCTCCACTCACGCCAGGGGGCGATGACCTTCATGCCGGGGGCGAAGTGTTTGATCGCCAGCTCGAAGCGGACCTGATCGTTGCCCTTGCCGGTGCAGCCGTGGGCGATGGCGTCGGCGCCTTCCTTCAGCGCGATCTCTACCAGACCCTTGGCGATGATGGGTCTTGCGAAAGCGGTGCCCAGCAGGTAGTCCTCATACTTCGCGCCCGCCTGCACGCAGGGGATGATCACGTCGTTGACCATCTCGTCCGCGAGGTCGAGGGAGTAGAACTTGCTCGCGCCGGTTTTGAGGGCTTTCTCCTCGAGACCGTCCAGCTCGCCCACCTGACCGACGTTGCCGGCCACGGCGATGATCTCGGGATCGTTGTAGTTCTCCTTCAGCCAAGGGATGATAACGGATGTATCCAAACCGCCGGAATAGGCGAGCACGATTTTCTTGATTTCATTTTTATTCATTTTATATGCCTCCGAAGCGTTTATTATTCGTTTGATGTGTATACTTATACTCCACTCTCCCATGAAAGTCAAGTGAATATTCATTCTCGGAATGAATTCATTCAAACTGCCCAGCCGCGCAGCTCCGTCCCGCTCCGTTTTTGTGCGTTTTCAGGGAAGATGTACGGGCTTGCGCTCCGCTCGTTTTTCCCGTACAATATAAAATACCAAAATTGACAAAAGATTCCTCCCAAACGGGAACAAATCGGCGTTCTCTGCGTCAGAAAAAGCGAAGACGGTATTCATACATCCTATACAATATAATATACGGAGGTCACGACCATGAATCTGAAACGTTCCCTTGTGCTCCTGCTCACCCTTGTGATGTGCCTGTCCCTCTGCGCCTGCGGCAGCGCCAACACCGGCACCTCAGCCGCAAAGCAATCTTACGGCTACGAGATGAACGTCGCGCCGGCTCCGATGCCGGAGGCCGCCTATGACATGGCCTACGAGGGGGCGGGCTTCGCCGCGATGAATACCGCCGCGAGATCCGTGGGCGGCGCGAAGGCCGAAACCGCGGACGTGCCCGCGGAAAACCCTGAGAAGATCATCTACTCCGGCGACGCCACCGTGGAGACAACGGAGTTTGACAAGAGCGTCGCGGCGCTTGAGGCGATGATCGAGAAGGAGGGCGGCTTTATCGAGTCCAGCTCTGTCAACGGCAGCAACTATTATGACAGCTCCCGCGGCTATGCCTCCAAGCGCAGCGCAAGCTACACCCTGCGCATCCCGAGCGCGAAGTTCAATACGCTCATGTCCTCTCTCTCCGACATCGGCAACGTCCCCTATACCCACACCTACACGGAAAACGTCACCGCCCAGTACTACGACACCCAGGCGCGGCTGAACGCGCTGCAGGCGCAGGAGACGCGGCTGATCGAGATGCTGAAGATCGCCGAGACGGTGGAGAATATCATCACCATCGAGGACAAGCTCAGCGACGTGCGCTACCGCATCGACTCCCTGCAGTCCAGCCTCAACAACTGGGATCGCAAGGTTGCCTACAGCACCCTGAACGTCACGGTCAAGGAGGTACAGGTCTACACACCCGAGACCGTCACAAAGCTCAGCTACGGGCAGAAGCTCTGGCGCACCTTCACCGACGCGCTGGAGAACACCGGAGAGTTTTTCAAGGACCTTCTTCTCTTCCTTGTCTCCGCCATTCCGACGCTGGTGATCCTGGCCGTCCTGTTCTTTGTTTTCCGCCCGCTCATCCGGAAGCTGCACGCGAACGCCAAAGCCCGCCGGGACGCGCGCAAAACCGCAAGGGCCGCAAAGAAGGCAGAAAAAACCGCCGCGATCCAGGACGCAAAGATCGAGGCGGATGAGGTGAAATAAAGTGTATTGAAAAATGCAGGGGGGTCGATCCCCGGAGCGACCCTCCTGCAAAAAGCGATGCTTCTTCCTGCGCCTATGCTTCCTCTCGCTCCTCTGCTTCTCTCCGGCGGTTCAGGGCCTCGTTGAGGGCCGCGCCGTAGAAGAAGATCATCACGATCGCCTTGAGCCACATCGCGGCCAGAAAGATCGCGGCGAGGGAGCCGTACAGGGACGACGCCTGCCAGAAGCGCTGGATGAAGATTTCAAACAACCGGGAGAAGACCAGCCACAGCACCGTCGTAAACAAGGTTCCGGGAAGCTGACAGCGCGGCTTTTGCCGCTCGCCCTGGAGATGGGTATAGGCCAGCAGGATGACCACCGCCATGACGATCGCGGTGATGAGGCCGCTGTACTCCATGAATTCCAGGAGCCTGCCCGCGACGTCCGGGATGTTGAGCCAGCGGTTGACGGCGGCAATCAGATCCTCAATGGAGCCGCGCAGCACCCGGAAAATGAGCAGCGCCGGAATGAGCGCGATGAAAACCAGCGTATACAGAAGCGCCGCCACCCGCCTCTTGATGAAGGAGCCGCTGCTGCCGTTGATCTTGCACAGGCCCATCTGCAGGGCGTTGACGCCGTTGGAGGCCGACCACAGCGAGGCGATCGCCGAGACCGAGACCGCGAGCGTGCCCGCCTGGCGGTCGACGTTGGCGATGATGTTGTGCAGGAGACTGCGCAGCTCCTGAATGCCCGGCAGGATCTCCAGCAGGATCGCCTCAAGATGCTGGAGGCTCACATCCGGCAGGATGTTCACGAGACCGATCACCAGCGTCAGCAGCGGCACCATCGCCATCAGAATATAGAGCGTGGCATAGCCCGCGTAGACGGACATTTCATTGTCCGTATAGACCTTGAGGGTCTCCGTGATCAGGTTCTGCTTTTTCTTCCCCATATCTCTTTATCCTTCGAGCCAGCGGCAGGCCGCCAGCGCCGCGACCGCCCCGTCGGCTGCCGCGGTGGTGAGCTGGCGCACGGCCTTCGCCCGGCAGTCGCCGGCGGCGAAGACGCCCGCGCTCTTCGTCAGACAGTCCTCCTTGGCGTCCGCGTAGCCCGCCTCGTCCAGCGCCATGAGATCGGCAAAGATCCCGTTGTCGGGCCGGTGGCCGACCGCGACGAAGAGACCGGCGACCGGAAGCTCCCGCCGCGCGCCCGCCTGCTCGATCACAAGACCGGAAAGCTCTGCCTCTCCCAGCAGCTCCGCAACGCGGGCGTTGAGGAGAAACGTGACGTTCTCGCGCTTTTCCAGCGCCTCGACCAGCTTCTGCTCCCCGCGGAAGGAATCGCGCCGGTGAATGAGGGTCACATGTCTGCACTTCTCGCTCAGCAGCAGCGCGTCCTGCAGGGCGGCGTTGCCTCCGCCGCAGACGGCCACGTCCTGTCCGGCGAAGAAGGCCCCGTCGCACACGGCACAGTAGCAGACCCCATTGCCGATCAGCTCTTCCTCTCTCGCGACGCCGAGCATGCGAGGTCTTGCGCCGACGGCGGCGATCAGCGCGCGGCCCTGAAATTCCGCGCCAGATTCGCAGCGCACCGTTTTCACGCCATCAGCATCGACCGAGACGGCGACAGCCTCGTCCAGCTCGACCTCCGCGCCCTGCTCCATGGCCTGTTCCAGAAAGCGGTCGCCCAGCGCCGCGCCGGAAATCGACACAAAGCCGGGGTAATTCTCCACCTTCGGGCTCCAGGTGATCTGCCCGCCGAAGGCGTTTTTTTCGATCACCAGCACGCTCTTTCCCGCGCGCCTGGCGTATGTTGCGGCGGTCAGCCCCGCGGGGCCCCCGCCGATGATGAGAATATCGTAAAGCATAAATCTGCGTCCCTTTCAATATGATACTTGTACAAGTATAACACATGCGAGACGGCAAAGTCTATCCCGGGGGAAAGAATTTCTCTCCGAACCCTTGTTTTTTTCGCCGCGATGTGCTATAATACGCCATAGTTTACATAAAAAGGAGGCTTCCCTATGTGGGACAGAAAAGAATTAAAAGCAAGAGGCAAGGCAGCCTTTAAGGCCAACTACTGGAAGTGCGTGCTGGTGGCCCTGCTGCTGGTCGTCCTTGTCGGCGGCTCCGCGTTTTCGACCAGCCGCACCACCACCAACCAGATCGAGGACGCAAGCACTCCGACGCAAGCGCCGGCCTCAGTTGACACCGATACGGTCGACGTCCAGTTTGAAAACGGCATCTTCACGGTCAACGGCCAGACCTATGACAACGTGCAGGACGCCATCACCGCCATCGGCGAGGCTGCCGATGCAAAGCCCGAGGATATTGAAAAGGCGAAAGAGCTGGTCAACGCGATCGAGGCGAATCCCGAAGAGGCCAAGGCGGCGATTCTCATGCTCGGCGCCGCGGTGATCGGCGTTGTGCTGATCGTTTTGCTGGTGACCTCTCTGGTTCGTATCTTTGTTACCAATCCCATCGAGGTCGGCTGCCAGAACTTCTTCGTCCGCAACAGCGAAGCTCCCGCGGAGCTCGGCGAGATCAAGTGCGGCTTCCACCCCTACTGGCGCAATGTCGGCGCGATGCTTCTGCGCGGTCTCTTCCTCTTCCTGTGGACGCTGCTGTTCATCGTCCCCGGCATTATCAAGGCGTACTCCTACCGCATGGTGCCCTACATCCTGGCTGACGATCCGACGATCAGCGGCATGGACGCCATCACCCTTTCCCGCCGGATGATGGATGGGCAGAAGTGGAACGCCTTTGTGCTCGATCTGTCCTTCATCGGCTGGTTCCTGCTCTCGGCTGTGACCCTGGGTCTCGTGGGCATTTTCTACACCAACCCCTATGTCTACGCCACCCACGCAGAGCTCTACCAGACCCTCAAGGCGCAGATGAAGTGATCGCAGCTACATATTTTTCACGGCAGGCATGGAAACATGCCTGCCGCATTTTTTCTCCGGAGAAACGGATTGCCACACCAGTGACGTCGGTCACTGGTTCGCAATGACGGACTTGACGCTTCCCGCGCCGTGGAGAATGCCGCAGCAGGCTTCCCGCTTGTCATTGCGAACCAGCGCGCACGCTGGTGTGGCAATCCGTTTTTATTGTATTACTGCCTCTGGTTCAGATAGCCCTTAATCGCGCCCGCGCCGGCATACTTGGTGCCGTCGGGCAGGACAAGGGTCGGGGCCTGCTTGACGCCGTACTTGGACACGAGATCGGCATTTTCGTCGGCCATGAGCTTCGAGTAGTGTACGCCTGCTTTGTCGAGATAGCTGCACGCAATACGGCAGTTGGGGCAGGTCGGCGTGGCGAAAAGGATGGGCTCGTTCGCCTTTTCCTCAGAAGCCGCGGCGACGGCCACGGGCTCGAGCTCGGGAATGGGCTGGCGCTTGCCGGGTCTCGGGAGCTGTTCGCCCTCGGCGAGGGGTCCCTCATGCCGGAGCTCGGAGCGCTCAATGACGTACTCTCTGCGCTCCTTGTACTCCTCGGTCTTGCCGGCGTTCCAGTTCTGCACCGGGCGGTAGTAGCCGGTGATGCGGCTGTAGACCTCGGCGGTTTCGCCGCAGTCGGGGCAGGTGAACTGCTCGCCGGTCAGGTAGCCGTGATTCTTGCAGACGGAATAGGTCGGGCTGAGGGTGTAGTAGGGCAGCTTGTAGTTCTCGGCGATCTTGCGCACGAGGTTGGCCGCGGCTTTCCAGCTCGGCAGCTTTTCACCCAGGAAGGCGTGGAAGACCGTGCCGGAGGTGTAGCGGGTCTGCAGATCGTCCTGCACGTCCAGCGCCTCGAAGATATCCTCGGTATAGCCCACGGGCAGGTGGGAGGAGTTGGTGTAGTACGGGGTGCCGCCCGGTTCCGCCGCGGTGATGATGTCGGGGAAGGTCTCCACGTCATGCTTGGCGAGGCGGTAGGAGGTGGACTCCGCCGGGGTGGCCTCGAGGTTGTAGAGGTCGCCGTACATCTCCTGATAGTCGCTGAGGCGTTCGCGCATGTGGTCGAGCACCTGCTTGGTAAACTCCTGGCAGCGGGGATCGGTCATGTCGCAGCGCAGCCACTTGGCGTTCAGGCCCGCCTCGTTCATGCCGACAAGTCCGATGGTGGAGAAGTGGTTCTCAAAGGTGCCGAGGTAGTGCTTGGTATAGGGGTACAGACCTTCGTTGAGAAGCTTGGTGATGACGTCGCGCTTGGTCTTGAGGGAGCGCGCGGCGAGATCCATGAGCTTGTCGAGGCGCTTGTAGAAGTCGGCCTCGTCCTTGGAGAGATAGGCCAGACGCGGCATGTTCAGCGTCACGACGCCGATGGAGCCGGTAGACTCGCCCGAGCCGAAGAAGCCGCCGGACTTTTTGCGCAGCTCCCGGAGGTCGAGGCGGAGGCGGCAGCACATGGAGCGGACGTCCGAGGGCTCCATGTCGGAGTTGATGTAGTTGGAGAAGTAAGGCGTGCCGTACTTCGCGGTCATCTCAAACAGGAGCTTGTTGTTCTCGGTCTCGGACCAGTCGAAGTCGCGGGTGATGGAATAAGTCGGGATGGGGTACTGGAAGCCGCGGCCGTTGGCGTCGCCCTCGATCATGACGTCGATGAAGGCCTTGTTGACCATGTCCATTTCCTTCTTGCAGTCGCCGTAGGTAAAGTCCATCTCCTTGCCGCCGACGATGGCGGGCAGATCCTTCAGGTCGGCCGGAACCGTCCAGTCGAGGGTGATATTGGAGAAGGGGGCCTGCGTGCCCCAGCGGGACGGGGTGTTCACGCCGAAGACGAAGGACTGGATGCACTGCTTGACCTCTTTGTAATCGAGGTTGTCGACCTTGACAAAGGGGGCGAGGTAGGTGTCGAAGGAGGAGAAGGCCTGGGCACCGGCCCACTCGTTCTGCATGATGCCGAGGAAGTTGACCATCTGGTTGCAGAGGGTGGACAGGTGGCTTGCGGGCGAGGAGTTGATCTTGCCCGGGATGCCGAGCCCCTGCTGAATGAGCTGCTTGAGGCTCCAGCCCGCGCAGTAGCCGGTGAGCATGGAGAGGTCGTGCAGGTGGATGTCGCAGTTGCGGTGGGCGTTTGCGATCTCCTGATCATAGACCTCGCTGAGCCAGTAGTTGGCAGTGATGGCGCCGGAGTTGGAGAGGATCAGGCCGCCGACCGAGTAGGTGACGGTGGAGTTCTCCTTGACGCGCCAGTCCTCAATGTTGAGGTACTTGTCCACGGTCTCCTTGTAGTCAAGGTAGGAGGACTTGGTGCTTCTCAGCTTCTCGCGCTGCTTGCGGTACAGGATGTAGGCCTTGGCCACGGCGTCGTAGCCGCCGCGGGAGAGCACGGCCTCCACGCTGTCTTGGATATCCTCGACCGCGACCTTGTCATCCTGGATCTTCGGCAGAAAGTCCGCCGAGACCCGCAGGGCCAGAAAGTCGATAATACTGTCGTTATACTGCGTCTCTGTGGCGTCAAAGGCTTTCTTGATCGCGTCGGCGATCTTGTTGAGGTCAAAGTCGACCACCTTGCCGTCACGCTTTACTACCTGGTACATGTTATCTTTACCCCCATCTATATCTCTGTTCTGAAGTAAGCTGTTTCAGTGTGGAGTTTGGAGAGTGGAGTTAATGTATCCGCTTCGCGGACGGATTATAACATGTGCCGAAGGCACACCATAACTCCACACTCCACACTTCACTCTCGCTCAAACCCCTCTGACCTCCACCGTCGGGATGATCTCCCGCACGGCGTCGGCGAGGCGATGCATCTCATCTGCGTCGAAGGCGCCCAGGCCTTCCGCGTCCAGGATCGCGCCGGAATCCTTGTACTGCTGGAGATAATACTCCCTGGCGCCGCGTATCCATTCCGCAGCCGCCAAAAGGCTTTCTTCCGTGTGCAGGCCCTTGACCACCGTAGTGCGGAATTCATAATCCACACGGCCTTCCAGCAAAAAGTCCTTCGATTTTGTCACGCTCTTAAGATCGAAGCACTCCAGCCCCACGGTCTTCGCGTAGAGAGCGGGCGCGTTCTTGACATCCATGGCCACGCGGTCGGCAAGTCCGGCCTCCACGATCCCGATCAGCCGGTCGGGAAAGCTGCCGTTGGTGTCGAGCTTTACGAGAAAACCCATGGCCTTGATCTCTTTCAGGAAATCGGCGATGTCGGGGTGCAGCAGCGGCTCCCCGCCGGTGACAGCCACGCCGTCGAGCACGCCGACGCGTTTTCGCAAAAAGGCCAGCACCTGTTCGGCGCTGGAATCATGCGCAAGCTGATCGGGCAGGACAAGGGCGCTGTTGTGGCAGAAGGGACAGCGAAAATTACAGCCGCCGGTAAAAACCGTGCAGGCTACCTTTCCGGGATAATCCAGAAGCGTCAGCTTTTGCAGACCGGAAACCAGCATCATTTTCCCTCCCTGTCGGCCATGTTACCATAACACCGGTCTTGTGTTCTGTCAACAAAAAAACTGTAACAAAACACTATATATAGTTTCACACTTGGGCATTATGAAAAAATTGGCACAAAATATAGTGTCGGCTCGGAAACTGGTTCCGGGCTGGCACTTGAATCATTGTAGCGTATTCAGCTCTGTTTTGCAAGGGTGAACAGCCCCCGCAATGCAATCTTGTGAGAACTGCCGATTTCCGCGAGCCGGGACGCGCATGGCATTAGACACTTTTCCGAGGGAGGCAGAACACGCGCCGCCCTCCCGCAAGAGAAAAACGGATTGCCACACCAGTGACGTCGGTCACTGGTTCGCAATGACAGACGCGACGGTTTTCGCCTCGTGGGAACTGCGGCAGCAGCTTCCCGTTGTCATTGCGGGCCAGTGCGCGCACTGGCGTGGCAATCCGTTTCTTTATGCCGGGGGAGCATTGCCCCTTCGGCAGTCTTAATGTGCCTTTACTCCTTTACCGGCACGCCCGCTCTGCGCAGCTCCCGCCGCAGCCTTGGGACGTCATTGTGAAAGACTGTGGCGGGCATGCCGATATAGAGCGCCGCCTCCACATTGGCGGGGGAGTCGTCGATGAAGAAGCACTCCTCCCGCTTGAGGGAGAAGGTCTCGAAGAACTTCTCGTAGATTTCCGGCATGGGTTTGAGAAGCTTGACGGAGGCGGAGATGAGCGTGGCGTCGAAAAGCTTCGCGGCGGGGACGCGCTGCCAGTAATCCGGCTGGCGGCAGCTTGCGTTCGAGAGCAGATAGATCCCATAACCCAGTCCCTTTAGCTCTTCGATCAGCGGGTACATCCCCTCCACCTCCAGGATCGGCCTGTCCCAGAAGCTGATGAGCTTTCGCGCGATCTCCCGCAGGTGTTCCGGCACACGGGGGCAGAGGATTTCGGCGGCCTGTTCGTCGTTCAGGGTGCCGCGATCCAGCATCACCCATTCGGGCGACCGGAAGATCTCGCGCAGGAGGAGCTCGCGCTCTTCCTCATTGACGCCGAAGCGCGCGATAAAGGCGGGGGGATCGAAGCGGATGACCACATTGCCCATGTCGAATACGATATTTTTGATCATTTATGCAGTCTCCGTTTCCTTTTTCCCTGTCAGCCTGCGGAAGAATTTCTGCCGCCGCTCCCGGATGGCGAGGCGCTCCGCCAGGTCGCGGGAGCCGACGCCGTACACGAGATACAGGATCAGGCCCGAGACCAGCATGATGAACACCGTCGAGGCACAGCGTCTGCCCGAGGCGTTGACGTTGTAGCCGTACAGCCCTTCCTCGGCACACATGGCCTGAATGACCATGGCGTAGCTGGTGGCGTAGGTGCTGGCAAAGGTCGCGGACATGTCGTACTCGGTGAAGAGGGCGTTGAAGTTCAGGGCGAAGACGGCCAGCACGCTCGGCAAGATAATGGGGAGCTTGACCTGCAGGAACGTGCGCAGCGGGCCGGAGCCGAGATTCCGCGCCGCGTCCTCCAGCTCCTCGTCAATGGAGTAGAAGCTGGCCTTGATCATGCGCAGCGAGAATGGCAGCTTCGTCACCGTATAGGCCAGGATGATCAGAAGCCTCACATTCTCCGCATAGTAGAGGTTGCGGTTGCCGACGTACCAGACGGCTTCGGAGTTGAAGAAGGTGCGGTAGGAGTAGCAGATCAGGATCGTCGGCAGCAGCCACGGGAACAGAAGCGCATATTCGAGGATGATGCCGGACTTCTTGTGCTTTTTGTTGAAGATGTAGTTGCAGGCCACGACCACGATCACGCAGGCCAGCGCCGCGGCCAGGGCCGACAGGATGAAGCTGAGCTTGATGCCGCCGAGGGTGGCCTCGTTGGAGAACACGCCGGAGATCGCGCCCTCGCGGGTCTTGTATTTGCCGCGGCTGGTGAGATACTCGTAGTCCTCTTTCCCGTAATAGTTGATAAACGTCCACTGCGAGAGATCCAGCTTCTTCTGGCGGATGGCGGTGTAGGTCTGGAAGGAGAAGATCACGATCATCACCACCGGCGTCATATAGATGATGAACAGGACGTAGGCGTAGATATGGGCGATGACGTTGGCGACGGGATTGTTGATCTTCTGCTTCTGGAGCTTGGCCTTGGTCTTGGAGACCGAGAGGTAATGCCCCTTGCGCTCGTAGGCGGAGAGGGTCGTCAGCAGAATGATGGTGAACATGGCGAGGATGATGCTCAGCAGCGCAGCGCGCGCCTGGGGGAAGGCCTCGTCCGCCGTGGAGGAGCCCGCGAGTCTGACAATCTCAGGGTTAATGGAGTCGTAGCCCAGCAGGGTCGGGGCGGACATGGCGCACAGACCCGTGATAAAGGTCATGACCGTGAGGGAGAAGAGCGTGGGGATCAGCGTCGGCAGCACGACCTTCCACAGCACCTGGAAGGGATTGGCGCCCATGTTGCGCGCGGCCTCCACGGTGTTGTAGTCAATGCCGCGGATGGCATTGCGCAGAAACAGCATGTGGTTGGAGGTGCAGGCGAAGGTCATCGTGAACAGCACCGCGTTGTAGCCCGAGAACCAGTTGGGGTTCATATCCGGAAAGGCGTTTTTCATCGCGGTGGTGATAATGCCGTCACTGGCATAAAGGAACATGTAGCCCGTGACCAGCGCGACGCCGGAGTAGATCATCGTGGTCATGTAGCCCATGCGCAGGATTTTGGCGCCCTTGATGTCAAAATACTCGGTCAGAAGAACGAGGGAGATGCCCACGACATTGACCGTGATGACCAGGCATACCGCAAGCTTCAAGGAGTTCCAGACGAACTTGCCCATGGTGCCGGCGAGGAAGAAGCGGATGACCGCGAAGGCGTCCCGCTCCCCGGCGGCGTTTTTCGTGTTGAAAATGCTGGTCAGGGTATTGAGACAGGGAAGGAGCATGAAGCCGAAGAAGAGATAGGCGAAGAAGCACACGCCGACAAGACGCAGCAGCGTCTCGGGCCGGAGCTTCCTGTCCTCCAGCGTGGCGTTCATTGGGCCGCCTCCTCTCCCTTCGCCTCATAGGCCATGATATCCTTGGGGTCAATGACAAGGCTGACCTTCTGTCCGGCCTCGTAGATGCGCACACCGTCGTTCTTCTCAATGACCTTGAGTGTCTGCCCGGCGGTCTTGATGTAGTATTTAATATACAGGCCATAGTACTCGCGGCTCTCGACCGTGCCGTCCAGCGTGACCTGGCCGGGCCGCGCCTCGGAATTGACGTGCAGGCGTTCGAGTCTTATGTAGTTGTGCTTTTCGGGATCGACCGGCGCGCCGGCTTTGACCATGGCGTCGACCGCGCCGTCCCCGAGGCGGTTGATGTCGCCGATGAAGTTGCACACGAACTCGGTCTTCGAGAAGTTGTAGACCTCGTTCGGGGTGCCGATCTGCTCAATATAGCCTTTGTTGAACACCGCGATGCGGTCGGAGAGGGTCAGGGCTTCCTCCTGGTCGTGAGTGACGTAGATGGTGGTGATGCCGAAGTCCTTCTGCATCTGTTTGAGCTCGTTTCTGAGCTGTACGCGGAGCTTGGCGTCGAGGTTGGAAAGCGGCTCGTCCATGCAGATGATGGCGGGCTCGGTGACCAGGGCGCGGGCAATGGCGACGCGCTGCTGCTGGCCGCCGGAGAGCTGGCTGACCGCCTTTTTGAGCTGATCGTCCGAGAGGTCGACCTTCCTTGCGATCTCTCTTACGCGCCTGTCGCGCTCGTCCTTCGGAACCTTTTTGATCTTGAGGCCGAATTCGATATTGTCATAGACCGTCATCGTCGGGAACAGGGCGTAGCTCTGGAAGACGATGCCGATGTTTCTGTCCTCGATGGGGACATGGGTGATGTCGCGGCCCTTCACAATCACGGTGCCGGAGGCCGGCTCGATAAAGCCGGTGATGGTGCGCAGAGTCGTGGTTTTGCCGCAGCCGGAGGGGCCGAGGAAGGTAAAGAATTCCCCTTCCTTCACGTGGACGTTGATGTTATGCAGAGCCGTAAAGTCACCGAACTTCACGACAATGTCGTTAAGCTTGATCATAGGCGTTTCTCCTTTGAATCACGAGTCCTCTTTGGCTCCCTCAGGGGGGAGGTTATACGGAACGCGCTAAATCAAACGGCGAGTTGGGGCAAGCCCAACTCGCCGTTGAGGAAAGATCAAATTACGCGGCCTTCTGGGTCAGGGTGGCCCAGTCAAGGTTCGCCCAGTCAGGCTCGGCGGGAGCCTGGGACTGATCGGCCCAGTAGAAGCCGAGGTTGGTCATGATGTTGGTCCACTCCGCGCTGTGGGCGGCGACATAGGCGGCATAGGTCATGTCGGTACCCGGAACGGTGGTCAGGGCGAAGTTGGGCAGCTCGTAGATCGCGGGGATATCGCCATCATAGACGATATCGGCAGACTCGACGTTGCAGGGGAAGGAGTCGAACTCCTCAGCCCAGGCGGCCTGCACCTCGGCGGAGCCGAACCAGTTCACGAAGTCCTTGACAGCCTGGGTCTGCTCGTCGGTACGGCCGGCCTTGTCCAGGATGCCGATGTACTCGGCGATGTAGTAGGTGCCGTCTTCAATGTCAACCAGATCCCAGTTCTCGGGCTCCAGCGCGCCGACCAGCGGATGCTCGGAACCGTCGGCTGCGGCGTCGATCTTGCCGTAGAGGGCAGAGGAGTAGAACTCGGACACGGCGACGTCGCCCTTGTTCAGGGGATCAAAGCCATACTTGTAGTCGTCGCCGCCGGACTTGCCGTCCGCGCAGAACTTCCACAGGGTCTTCCAGCCGTCGACGGAGATGCCGCCGGCGGGGGAGGCGGGATCGGTGAAGGCGTAGAGCATGGCGGAGTTGATGTTGGCGTTGGTGGTGCCGCCGATCTTGTTCTGGATCAAAGTGCAGCTCCTCGCCGTTGGTGCCGTACTCGTCGTTGCGGTAGAGCATCAGGACGTTCTGGATGACGATGCCGTAGGCCTGACCGTCATACTTGTATTCGCCGACCTCATCGGCCCAGTCGGGGGTGAAGGGGACGAGCTTGAGATTCTCATACTGTCCGTCGACGATCTGGCCCCAGCGGGTCTCGTTCAGGCCGAAGATCAGGTCGCCGTCTTTCTTTTCGTTGGCGGCCTGTACGGCGGCGGTATCGCCGGAGATGACCTCGTTGGTGTCCAGGCTGATGTTGAAGCCGGCCTTCTTGGCCTCTTCGACAAGCCAGGTCACGCGCTCAGTAGAGTTGGAGTTGGAATAGATGCGGATCGTGTAATCCCCGTCTGCGGCAAAAGCGGCAGGAACCAGGGACAGCACCATCACAAGTACCAGTGCGATTGCGAGAAGCTTCTTCATGGTTTTTCCTCCTTGTTTTTTTTTCGGCGGCCGCAGCCGCCACGATACAAAAGCACCTCCCGTCCTGCGGGACAAAGGAGAATACTTCTGTTTTTTGCAGGAAAAATTATACCGCGCTTTGTGCGTGATGTCAATAATCCGCAAAAAAGTTCTTGAGCGCCCCGGGCTTTTTGTGGATAAACGACAGATGGCGCCGCAGCTTCACTTTCCGCTTTTCCTTCTTTTATACGTTCCTCCACAGCCGCACGACGCCCCGGTCGTTCAGCCTAATCAGCACCATCGCGCCCAGCGGGAACAGCAGCATCCCGCCCACGCCGCCCACACGCCAGCCGATGTAGACGCTCAGAAGCGAGGCCAGCGGGTCAAGGCCGATCTGGTCGCCCAGGAGCTTGGCTTGGGCTGCGTTTCGCGTGAGCTCCGCAAGCCCCCAGGTCACGAGAAGGCCGAGCCCCCGCCGCGTCTCATGCAGGAGCAGACAGTAAAGCGCCCAGGGCAGCAGCACCGCGCCCGTCCCGAAGACCGGCAGCGCGTCGACGAGCGCCGTCACAAGGGCGAGGATCGGCGCGGAGCGCACGCCCAGCAGCAGGAAGGCGGCCAGCAGCTCCAGAAAGCAGATCCCCATCAGCAGAAGCTGCGCGCGCATAAGCCCGCCGAAGCCGCTCTTGAGATCGGCGCCCAGACCCTCAAAGCGCCGCCGCAGGCTCTCCGGGAGCTGGGCCAGCAGAAAGGCGTTGACCGTCGGGAAGGACGCGGAGATAAAATAGGTGCCGAGGGCGGCGGTCACAAAAAACAGCAGGGTGTCCGGACTCGCCTGCGCTGTCCTGGACAGCAGCGGCACCAGAACGCGAGAAAGCTGCCCCGGAAGCTGGGCGGCGCTGTCCGCAAGGGCAGAGAGCACACTCTCGAGATACGCCGCCGCAGGCTCCGGCGCAGTCTGTATATGCGCCTCCAGGAGCGTTTGCAGCTCCCCCATCCGAAGACTCACCGCTTCCACAAGCTGCGGGAGGGCGCGGCTCAGCTCCGTCGCCGCCGAGACCGCACGGATCAGCAGCGCCGTAAGCCCCCAGAGCAGCAGCCCCAGCGCAGCGAGCGTACACAGTCCTGCTGCCGCACCCCTTTTCCAGCGGCGGCGCGTGAGAAAGCTCACCGCAGGCTCCAGCAGCGCCGCCAGCAGCCACGCCACCAGCAAGGGCGCGGTCCAGGGCAGCAGATACCGTCCCGCGAGAAACAGGACGCCCGCCCCGAGCATGAGTCCGAGCCCGAGCAGGATCGCCCGCGCCAGCTTCTCCGACATATCGCCGCCCCCCTTCCGAGTTGTATACGGTCAGTATAACCGGATGCGGGGCGAAGCAAACAGACAGAGAAAGTGGAGAGTGGTGTGCCTTCGGCACAAAATAAAAAATTCGCCCGGCGATTGCCGGGCGGAACAATATATAGATCCTTACTCCGCGATCCTCGCCAGCAGAACCGTCTCCTCGCCCCTGGCCATGCGCTGCTCACAATTTCAACTTTTCACGTGACCAGCGCGCCGTAGACGAGGATCGGGAGATTCTTCGCGTACAGCTTGTCAAAACCGGACAGAGGCAGGGGATTGTCGCCTGTTCCGGCCTCGACGGTGTAGCCGGGACGGTCAAAGGATTCAATGAACCAGTCCTTGTAGCCGGCGTTCGCGGACTCTGCCTCGGGGTCTGTGAGCTGGTAGCCTGAGAGCTTTGCAAACAGCCGCCCGATTTTTTCTGCGCCCTCCGGCTCGCATTCGCCGTAGCGCCAGTAGATCTCCTCGCCCTGCGTGTGCCAGCTGATCGTGAGGCGGGGCGAGAGCGCGAGGGTATAGTCGTACATCGCGCGGCTCTCCGGCGCGGAGAGGGGCGCGGAACCCACATAATCCTTCGGCGCGGGGCCGCGCACCCCCTGGGTGTATTTGATTTCCTTCGCCTCCTGCCAGCCCGCGGGGTATTGAAGGTTCAGATCCGTACCGCGGATATTGGCCTTCCAGCCCGAAGGGAAGGGAATATTCGGCCAGTCCCCGGCGATGTTTTCGGCACCCCGGTAAAATTCGCCCTGCCGCAGCTCCCCGGTGACGAGATCCAGCCCGTCGGGGTTGACTGCCGGGATCAGCGTGACGGACGCATAGCGCAGCAGTTCCTCCGCGCTCTGATCGTAAATCTTTTCCTTTTTTGTGTAAGCCTCGCACAGCTCCTCCGCAAATTTCAGCAGCAGCGGCGTGGTGATCCACTCGTTGGCGTGGTGCTCGGCGTTGTAGAGAACCCTGTTCTCTCCGCTTCCGAGGCGCAGAGAGCGGATCGGCTTTCCCATGACGCTCATCCCGATTTCCCCGGTCTCAAGAAAGGGGTAGCGCATTTTGAGCCCCTGGAGACAGAGCTCCACCAGCTTCGCGCTATAGGTGATCGTCGTCGGCACCACCTGAAAGGAGAGCGGGATCACCAGGCTCTCGCCAATCCGCAGATTTTCCGCCTCGGCCTCGGGGTTTGCAAGGAAGATCGCCTCTGTTGTCGTGCCGTACTGCTGCGCAAGCTTTGCGATCGTGTCGCCCTTTTCGATGCGGTGCAGCAGACTGCCCGTGTACCACGGCAGCAGGGCGCGGTGTGTCTCGCGTCCCGCGACGCCGTCCGCAGAAATCCCCCGCGCGCTCTGAAACCGCCGCAGCGCCGCCTCGGTCAGCGGGCCGAAGATCCCGTCCGTCTCCAGTGTTCCGTCTCCTGCCCGGTTCAGGGCAAGCTGCAGCAGCTCTACCCCGGGCCCGGTGCTGCCCATCCGCAGCAAACGCATGGCATCCCCTCCATATCCTGGTTTCCTCAAATCCTATGTTGGCACCGGGAGATATATGCTTTTTCTGGACAGGCAATTTTCCGGATGATATATTATCAGGAGGAAATCGTTGCCAGGGGAGACTGATGCCTGTGAAAAAAACGCTTATATCGTTTCTTCTTGCTGCGTTGTTCATCGTGCATTTTCCCGCCGCTTTCGCTTTGAAATCGGAATGCCGGATATGCACCAGAGGGCCGTCGGAGCTGATCTGGCCCTGTGGTCTGCCGTTCGAGGATCCGGGTTACCGCATTTACGGCCCCGACGGATCGGAGCGCGGCGGCCTCGTTCGGTCAGAGGGCGAGGTCTGTACCTGGCGGGTCGGAGACTATTCGCGGCGTTATGTTCTCATGGACGGGGAGAGGGAGCTTTCCTCGGCGGTGCTCACCGTACATGTGGTGCCGCAGAACCTGCCTGAAATCGCCGCGCCGCCAAAGGGGACGATCTGCCTGACCTTTGACGACGGGCCCTGCGAAAACACGGCAGAGGTTTTGGAGATTCTGGCAGAATACAACGTCAAGGCCTGCTTTTTCATTGTGGGATTCCAGCAGAAGTATCTCGACATCCTTCCCCGCATTGTCGCGGAAGGGCACACGCTGGGAATCCACTGCTATGACCACCGCGCTTACAGATGGCTGTATCAGAGCGCGGAAAACTATTTTTCGGATCTCATGCAGGTACAGCAGATCATTTATGACCGCACGGGGACTGTCGCACATGTTCTCCGCTTTCCCGGCGGCAGCCGGACGGCAAGCTTTTTGGCTTGGGCGCTGGAGGGCGGTTACCCGGAGTTCTACGGAAGGCTGGCCGATCTGGGTATCCGCGCATATGACTGGAATGTACAGCCGGAATCCGGGACAAAAACCACCGAGGGTACGATCATCGATTTCACACACCCCACGGAGCCCTATGAATACGCCGTCGTTCTTCAGCACGATACGCGGTACTTCAGCGTCAAGGCGCTGGAGCGGATGATCCAATGGGCGCTGAGCGAGGGCTACACCTTCGCCGCCCTGGACGCGAGCTTTCCGGAGATTCATTTTTACGACTGATATAAACCGGAGAAAGCCAAACTGTAAAAATCTGGGAGATAGCGTTCCCGCTGGAGATCACGAGAAAGTAAAACAACCCGCCGGGTGGTGTCACTTGACTTTACCCGGCGGGATGCACGCTCTTAATATCTGGCCTCAGCGTCGTTCTTGGTCAGCAGGTACAGGCAATACTGGTTCATGCTCACGCCCTGTTCTTTGGAGTGCTGGGCCAGAGAACGATGGAGGGCCTTGGGGATGCGGAGCTTGAATTGTCCGGAGTATTCCAGATCGGCAAGCGGTTCGGGAATCTCGATCCCCTCCTCCATAGCGGCCAGCAGCCATTCCCGCTTGGCGTCCTCCGCGTTCAGCGTGACCTCCGCCAGCGTACTGCCCACGGTAATGCAGCCGCGCAGCTCGGGATAAGAAGCCGCGTAGCCGCCTTCCGCCCGGTCGGGGATGATTTCCAGTTTATAGGGAAGTTTCATGTATTCCTCAAGCGTTTTCACCGTTGTTCGCCTCGCTTTCAATGACTTCCTTCACCATCAGCACATAGACGGTTTTGATCGGCTCATGCGTCGGGATCGTGATGGGCATGCAGCCGGACTTGTGAAAGGTGCAGTGGCTGCTTCGCTTTATCGCCATGAAGTATCGCGAAAAGCCAAAAGCCGTGCCCCAGATTCGGGGTGCGGCTCTTGTGCGCTTATTGGAGAAAGCTGCGGAGGCGGAGAAGCTTGCCGCCGTTTACGATGTTGAGCACGCCGATGGTGATGCCGAAAACAAGGATCAGGATGCCGATTGCCAGATCCTGCGCGCCGGAGCGGGCCAGACGCCGATAGGTTCCTTCCATTTGGTTCACTCCTTTTTGTTAAACAGCCGCGCCCCGGTTTGGGACGCGGCTTTGATTGTACGCTTATAGCTTCCTCTCTGAGGGAGTCAGCGCAGTGTCTTTTGAGCGCTCAAAGAGACCTGCTATGACTCCTTCCGTCATCCGGCTTGCGGGAGACGCCGGATGCCACCTCCCTCAGAGAGGGAGGCAAATCTTACTTCCGGTTCTCGCCGAAGGTCTTCTTGGCCTCTTCCCAGCCGGCGAGCAGGGACTTGAACCCGGCCTGGGCGATGTCCTTGAGCTCGGCGCTGGCGTCAGCCGCGGCAGCCTGGAGCTTGTCGGCAGCGTCGGACAGGGCGGCCTTCGCGGCCTCAACCTTGTCGTTGACCTCAGCCTCGGCGGCCTTGATGGCCTCCTGCTGGGCCTTCTCGTCCTTGATCGCAGCCTGGGCGGCGGCGAGGCGGGCGATGGGAACGCGGAACGGGCTGCAGGACACGTAGTCCAGACCGACCTTGTGGAAGAACTCGACAGAGGAGGGATCGCCGCCGTGCTCGCCGCAGACGCCGAGATGGATGTCGGGGCGGGTGGCGCGGCCCAGCTCGGCAGCCATCTTGACCAGCTTGCCGACGCCCTTCTGGTCGACGCGGGCGAAGGGATCGCTCTCGTAGATCTTGGCGTCGTAGTAGGAGCCGAGGAACTTGCCGGCGTCGTCACGGCTGAAGCCGAAGGTCATCTGGGTCAGGTCGTTGGTGCCGAAGGAGAAGAACTCGGCCTCGGTGGCGAGCTCGTCCGCGGTCAGGGCGGCGCGCGGGATCTCGATCATGGTGCCGACCAGGTACTTCATATCGACGCCGGCTTCCTTGATGAGCTCATCGGCGGCCTTGACGACCACGTCCTTGACGAACTTGAGCTCCTTGACCTCGCCCACCAGCGGGATCATGATCTCAGGCTGGAGCTTCCACTCGGGGTGACGGGACTGAACAGCCAGCGCGGCCTTGATGACGGCGCGGGTCTGCATCTCGGCGATCTCGGGGAAGGTGACCGACAGGCGGCAGCCGCGGTGACCCATCATGGGGTTGAACTCATGCAGGCCGGAGATGATGTCCTTGATCTGCTGGACGGTCTTGCCCTGGGTCTTGGCGAGTTCCTCAATGTCGGCCTCCTCGGTGGGAACAAACTCATGGAGAGGGGGATCCAGATAACGGATGGTGACGGGCATGCCCTGCATGGCCTCGTAGATGCCCTCAAAGTCGCCCTGCTGCATGGTCTCGAGCTTGGCAAGGGCGGCGACGCGCTCTTCCTTGGTGTCGGAGCAGATCATCTCGCGCAGGGCGGCGATACGGTCGCCCTCGAAGAACATATGCTCGGTACGGGTCAGGCCGATGCCCTGGGCGCCCAGCTCGACCGCCTTGGCGGCGTCGCGCGGGGTGTCGGCATTGGTGCGGACCTGGAGACGGCGGTACTTGTCGGCCCATGCCATGATGCGGCCGAACTCGCCGGCGATGGAGGCGTCGACCGTGGGGATAAGGCCGTCGTAAATGTTGCCGGTGGAGCCGTCAATGGAGATGAAGTCGCCCTCGTGGAAGGTCTTGCCCGCGAGCTCGAACTTCTTGTTCTCCTCATCCATCTTGATATCGCCGCAGCCGGAGACGCAGCACTTGCCCATGCCGCGCGCGACGACGGCGGCGTGGCTGGTCATACCGCCGCGAACCGTCAGGATGCCCTGGGCGGCGGCCATGCCCTCGATATCCTCGGGGCTGGTCTCGAGACGGACCAGGACGACCTTTTCCTTCTTCGCGGCCCAGGCCTTGGCGTCCTCGGCGGAGAAGACGATCTTGCCGGCGCCGGCGCCGGGGGAGGCGCCCAGGCCCTTGCCGATGGGCGTGGCGGCCTTCAGAGCCTTCGCGTCAAACTGCGGATGGAGCAGGGTGTCGAGGTTGCGCGGCTCGATCATCAAGACGGCCTGCTTCTCGTCGATCATGCCCTCGTCCACGAGGTCGCAGGCGATCTTGAGGGCGGCCTGCGCGGTGCGCTTGCCGTTGCGGCACTGGAGCATGTAGAGCTTGCCGTTTTCGACGGTGAACTCCATGTCC
>CADAPH010000023.1 GCA_902789745.1 Oscillospiraceae bacterium
CATCATTGCTGCTGGCGGCTTGCGGTTCGCTACACTTGGCGGTAAATACCCGTGGCGGGACTTTCACCCGCAAGAACTGCGCCATGCCCGGCACACTAAAGAAAAAAAGGGACGCTTGGCGTCCCTTTTTTTCTTGTGACAGGATTACTCCTGAACAATCGCCTCGGCGGGGCACTGAGCCGCGCAGGCGCCGCACTCCAGGCACTTGCCGGGGTCGATCTCGTAGTGGAGCTCGCCCATATCGATCGCCTCGGCGGGACACTGTGCCGCGCAGGAGCCGCAGGACAGGCACTCGTCAGTGATAACAAAAGCCATGATGATACCTCCGTATGTAGTTTGACCCTCGGGTCTGAGGCCATTGTAGCACATCTCTCTCAAAAATCAATTACAAATCTGAAAATTCGAGAATATATTTTGTAATGATTCTGGCGATACTTTTTCCGCGTCCCGCGATTCGCCCCTTTCGGCGGCGCGCGGGGGAGATAATGGATTCTCAAAGGGAGGGAAGCCCTGTGAAAAGCAATGAAAAATTTACCCAGCGGGCGGAGACCGCCATCGAGGCCGCCCGCTCCGCCGCCGGGGAGCTGGGCCACGCCTACATCGGAACAGAGCATCTGCTGCTCGGCATATTGGAAGAGGAAGACGGCCTCGGCGCGCACATCCTGCGCCGTCAGGGGCTGGAGCGGGAGCATCTGCGCCGCGTCATTGCGCGGGAGACTGGACTCGGCTGTCCGGGCGCGCCGGGCCTCGGCCTGACGCCCAACGCGCGGGCTGCGCTGGAGCAGGCTGCGGCGGAGGCCAGAGCCCTGCGCCACGGCTGCATCGGCACGGAACACCTGCTGCTGGGCCTGCTGCGCCTCCCCGACTGCGGCGCGGTGCGGGCGCTGCGGGGCGCGGGCGTGGATCTCAACGACGTGTGCACCGCGATCATGGACGTTTTCGGAAATCCCGATCCCCGGGGCCGCCCCCAGACCGGCACGCTGCGCAGTCCCCTGCGCAGGGCCGAGACGCGGGTGCTGGATCAGTACAGCCGCGATCTGACCGAGCGGGCCGCAAACGGTCTCATCGACCCCGTGGTGGGCCGGGGCGCGGAGATCCGCCGTGCCATTCAGATTCTGTCGAGGCGCAGCAAGAACAATCCCGTCCTCATTGGGGAGCCGGGCGTCGGCAAGACCGCCGTGGCCGAGGGTCTGGCTCTCGCGGTGGCGCGGGGCGAGGCGCCCCCGAATCTCGGCGGCAAGCGCATCGTCGCGCTGGATATCCCGGCGATGCTGGCGGGCACCAAGTACCGCGGCGACTTTGAGGATCGGGTCAAGTCCGTCCTGCGGGACGTGCGCCGTGCGGGGGACGTGATCCTCTTTGTCGACGAGCTGCACACCATCGTCGGGGCGGGCAGCGCCGAGGGGGCCATCGACGCGGCCAATATCCTCAAGCCCGCCCTCGGCCGGGGCGAGGTACAGATCATCGGCGCGACCACACCGGAGGAGTACCGCCGCTATATCGAGAAGGACGCGGCGCTGGAGCGGCGCTTCCAGCCCGTGCAGGTGCGCGAGCCGGATCAGCGCCAGGCGCTGGAGATGCTGCGCTCCCTCAAGCCCGCGCTGGAAAGGCACCATCGCGTCAGCTTCTCGGAGGCCTCGATGGAAGCGGCCTGTGCCCTCAGTGTGCGCTATATCAACGACCGCTTTCTGCCCGACAAGGCCATCGACCTGCTGGACGAGGCCGGGGCCGCCGTGCGCGTGCAGGGCGGGCAGCGCGTGACGGAGGCGGACGTCGCCCGCGTGCTCTCGGTCTGGACGGGGATCCCGGTGACGGGGCTTTCCGAGACGGAGAGCGAGCGCCTGATCGCCCTGGAGGATCGGCTGAAGGAGCGCATCATCGGTCAGGACGAGGCGGTCTCCGCCGTGGCGCGGGCCATCCGGCGGGGGCGCGTGGGGCTCAAGGATCCCGCGCGACCGGTCGGCTCCTTCCTCTTCTGCGGGCCGACAGGCGTGGGCAAGACGGAGCTCTGCCGGGCGCTGGCGGACGCGGTCTTCGGCGACGCCGAAGCCGTCATCCGCCTCGACATGTCCGAGTATATGGAGAAGCACTCGGTCAGCCGTCTGATCGGCTCACCCCCCGGCTATGTGGGCTATGAGGACGGCGGGCAGCTCACGGAGAAGGTGCGCCGCCGCCCGTGGTCGGTGGTGCTGTTCGACGAGATCGAAAAGGCGCACGAGGATGTGTGGAGTATCCTTTTGCAGATCATGGACGACGGGCACCTGACCGACTCCACCGGGCGGCGGGTGGACTTCTCCAACACCGTGGTGGTCATGACCTCCAACGTCGGGGCCAAGGCCATCACCGACGGCAGGGCGCCCCTGGGCTTCGCCATTGACGGGGACGAGGGGGGAAGCGTCCTGCAAAACCAGGTGCGGCAGGAGCTGCGCCGGACCTTCAAGCCGGAGTTTCTCAACCGCGTGGATGAGATCATCGTCTTCCGCCGCCTGGACGCGGGCGACATGCTGGCCATCACCCGCAGGTTCCTGAAAGAGGTGGAGCAGCGCTTTCTGACGCTGGGCCTCAGTCTCACGGTTCCGGAGGAGACGGCGCGGCGGCTCAGCGAGATGGGCCGCAGCGAGCAGAACGGCGCGCGCCCCCTGCGCCGTACCATCCGCCGCGAGATTGTCGACCGCGCCGCCCAGCTCCTGCTGGAAGGGACGCTCAAAGCGGGCGACCGTGTGGCGGCATTGTACGATAACGGCGAGATCGTGCTGGCAAAGGAATGAACAAAACGGCGGGTTCACGCGAATCCGCCGTTTGACTCATTTTATCAAAAAGCTCTGTCCCATGCCGTAGGGCGAGCCGTGGACGCTGCCCTGCACATGCGCGCGCATGGCTTCCCGCTCGGTCACGACGAGGCCCGCCAGCCGGTCGATCCCGAAGTCCAGCAGCGCCGGGCACATGGGCACCGAGGGGCCGGTCAGGATCGTGACGGCGTTTTCGCACAGGCTCAGGAGATGCGGCAGGGTCTTGTTGATGAGGCTGCTGCCCGTGATGATCACCACGTCGCAGCGGGGCAGGAGCCAGTCGCAGGCCGAATCCGGGTAGTCGCCGGGCTTCGGTGCGCGCTCAATAATATAGACCGCCCGCGCCTTCTCGCGCATCCCCTGGGGGCCGTGCATGTGCCCGACAAGGCCGATGGTCTTGCCCTCGAGGTCGATCCCGACGGTGGGATAGTTCTTTATGGACTCCCCACAGCCCAGTGCCGCCAGGCGCGCGGGCGTGTTGTAATACGCGTTCACCGCCGCGAGGCCGAAGCTCGCCTCCCGCAGGTTCCAGCTCATGGCGGCCTTTGCCGCGTCTCTGAGCGACAGCCCCGTCAGCCCCTCGGGATACCGGGGCGGGACGCTCTCTCCCGGCGTCATCATGCCGAGACCCATCCCCTCTGACCAGGCGGCCATCGCCCAGCAGTCCCCTTCCGCCGTTTCGAGGACGGGGGCTTCGCTTTTTACGCCGCCGATCAGCGCGTCATAGAGGTCGAGATAGTCTTTACTCATGCAGCATCATTCGCTTTCCGCCCGTTTTTGCAGGGCAAAGGTATTGCGTTCCCAGAAAACCCCGTCGGCGTAGCCTTGAATGCCGGGATTCCGCTCCGCCAGCTCCAGGCGCTTCTCGCACCAGACGCAGTAGCGGGGGTTCTGCTCGATCCCGACAAAATGCCGCCCCAGCTTCTTCGCCGTGACCGCGCTGCTGCCCGAGCCGAGGAAGGGGTCGAGCACCGTGCCGCCCTTCGGGCAGCTTGCGAGGATGAGCTTGGCCATCAGCTTTTCCGGCTTCTGCGTGGGATGCGCGGTGTTCTCCGGCATCGACCAGTAGGGCACGGAGATATCGTCCCAGAAATTGGAGGGCGCGGTGTCGCGAAAGCGTCCGTCCTTTGTCTCCTGCCAGTCCTTGGGCTGTCCCTTGTCCCGGTAGGGGGCGAGGACGCGGCGGCGCTGCCTGACGGCGTCGGCGTCGAAAGAATAGTCCTCGGACACGGTGGCAAACCAGATATCCTCCATGGCGTTTTTCCAGTTCCTCTTCGCGCCGCGCCCCTTCTCGCGCTGCCAGGTGATGCGGTTGCGCACATGCAGGCGCGCGTCCAGCACCCGGCCGATCACGGCGCTCGAGCGCCAGTCGCAGCAGACATAGACGCTGCCGTTCGGCTTCAGACAGGGCAGGGCGGCGTCCAGCCATTGCGCCGTATACGCTTCGTATGCCGCGTCGTCCATGCGGGCAAAGCGGCTGCCGTGGAAGTCTTTATCGAGATTGTAGGGGGGATCTGCGATCAGCAGATCCGCAAAGCCCCCCGGCAGCAGCGGCAGCACCGTGAGACAGTCGCCGAGGATCGTCCTGTCCAGCACCTCGTCAAGTCCCGCGGGAGCCTCCACGCGGAGACAGCGGGCGAGATAGTCCGCCCCCTCTTCGACCGAGAGGTCGATGGTCTTGTTTTTCGGCGCTTTCACACGCTCACCTCACTGAAATCAACGCGCTGTACGGGCGCGTCCTCCACACCCTCAAGCCCGCACAGGGCGCAGGCGTAGTCCCCGTCCCGGAAGCTGCGCAGCCGCCAGGGGCGTTCATCTGCCGCCTGCGCAAGACCGACCGGCTCCAATTGTACGGCGAAGGAGTCCAGCGGCTGAGAAAGTCCCAGCCCCAGCGCCTTGATATAGCTCTCCTTACAAGTCCAAAGGCGGAGGAAGGCGGCGGGCTGTTCTGCTTCGGGCAGCGAGAAAAGCCAGGCGCTCTCCGACGGATGAAAGAAGCGCTTCGCGATCTTCGGATCATAGCGCCCCGGCGCTTCGATATCGCAGCCGACGGACTTCCCGGAAACCGCGCACAGCACCCGCTCCCCGCTGTGGGAGAGGCTGAAATGAAAATCCGGCAGCGCGGGGAGATACGGCCTGCCGTACTCCGTCACGCGGATCTCATCGGCCTCCAGCCCCTCGGCGGCGAGGGCAAAATTCAGCAGCAGCCCCGCACCCAGCGAGAGCCGCCGCGCCGAATCGGGCCGGAATGCCAGAACCTTCTCCCGCCGCGTATCCGGCACGGTCTCCAGCAGACGGGCAAAGCGCGCTTCGTCCCGCAGCGCCTCCGTCGAGGCGAGATAGAGCTTTGTCCGCATATGCTGCGCCTCCCTGTCTGTACCTGATAACAACAATGTGTCATTCTGAGCATGGCGACGCGCGAGAAACGCGTGACGATCCGCGCTTGCCGCCGCGAAGAATCTTTCCCTTGCTGCATGCGGAAGCAACGGATTCTTCGCTGCGCTCAGAATGACACGTTTTTCTTACAGCCCGCGCCGGAGGCGGCGGATGTCCTCGCCCACAAAAGGCAGGCGCTGGAACTCTCCCATGATGCGGGAGGCGATCTGCGGCGTGTAGCGCTTCCCCAGCTCCTCGTTGGTGAGGTTCGTGCTGATGATGGTCTTCTTCCCGTTGACCAGGCGGTTGTTGATGAGGGTATACAGCGCGCTCTGCCCCATGGGGGTGGGCATCTCGGTGCCCAGATCGTCGAGGATCATGAGATCGCAGCTCTCCATGCGCTTGATGCGGACGGCTGCGGCCTCTCCCTCCTCGGTATCGCGGCCGAACTTGGCGCGCTCGTAATTCTCCAGCGCGGAGGCCGCCGTGTCGTAGCAGACCGAGAAGCCCCGCGCCGCCGCGACCCGGGCGATGCACGCGGAGAGGTACGTTTTGCCGAGACCTGTGCCGCCCTGAAACAGCAGATTCGAGGAGGCCTCGGAAAAGTTCTCGGCATAGCGCCGGCAGGCGTCCGAGACCTTCCGCATGACCTCCCGCGGAACCAGCCCTGTTGCGGGATCGGCCTCGCTCGGATAGAGAGAGAGATCGAATTTTTCAAAGCTCTCATCCCCGCGGCGCATCAGGGTGCCGAGCTCCTTTGTCAGCTCCCGGTTGTAGAGCCGGTCAAGGCAGCGGCAGACTTCGCCCCGGTAAAGCCCCGTATCCCGGCAAAGGGAACAGGAGACGATTTCGTTCAGATAGTCGGCGCCGAAGCCGGAGGCTGTCAGGAGTTCTGCCCGGCGCATCTGGAGATTCAGGTTTTCATCCCGGATGGCGGCGATGCGCCCCTTCAGGTTCGGATCCTTGCTGATGGTCAGGCGAACGATCTGCGCCATGTGGGCGCGAAGCTGCGCGTCGATGTCCCGGATCTCGGGCACGCGGTCGCAGACCTCCGTATACCGTCGGGTCATCTCGTCCCCGTTGCGCGCGCGTATTTTATCAAGCTCTCCCCTGGCCCGCGCCAGGAGCTTTCCGTCGTATGGCATAACAATCTCCCATGTGTTATATCTTGTCCAGCCCTGCAATCAGCTTTTCTATATCCTTCGGCGTTTTCACCTCGCCCGCTTTTCCGCGGGTCCTGCGGATGTCCTTTTCCCGCACGTCCTGCGGCGTGTGCAGACCTTTTTCATGCCAGCTTTTGAGGATGCCGTTCATATAGCCCCACTTGAGCCCGCCTGTGTTGGTGAGCGTCTTGTCGTAGGCCAGGGCGATCATCTCGTCGTCAAAGTCCATATCGATCCACTCGGAGAGGAACTTTGCCTCCGTCGTGCCCGGCGCCCGGTCTGTGATGCCGACCAGCCGCGCCATCTGCGCGAGTTTTTCTCTGCGCCGCTGGCTGCCCGCGATGTATTCTTCCACCTGCTCGATGGTCAGGATCTCCCGGTTTGCCCAGACATAACCCTCCTTCTCGATCAGGCGCATAGAGGGGGGATCACCCTTGGGGCGAAGGCTCACGCAGTAGTTGAGCAGCATCATGATGATCTCCGGCCGCAAGGCCAAGTTGTCATACAGACCGAAGAGCCGTTTCAGGTCGCTGCTGGAGAGGGTGCGCCCCAGTGCGCGCTGCGCCTCGGTGACGAGGGCGGCAAAGCTGGGATCCTCGCGGCTGCGCACGGCCAGATCCTTCGCCGTGTATTCCGGCAGCTCGTCCGCCGGGGGAAGCTTCTGCGGCTGCGGCTTTGCCGGCTGAACAGGCTTTGTTTCCCCGCGCGCAAGTCCCATGCGGCGGAGCTTTTCAAGGGCCGCCTCCATCTCCCTCAGCGTGCGGCAGAGGGCGCGGGCCGCGTCCTCCAGATCACCGTCCGGATGGCGGAGACGATAGAGCCACAGCAGGGCCACGTCCCCGTCGTGGGCGCTGATGATCTGATCGGCCTCCGGGGACGAAACGGGAAGCGTCTCTCTGTCTCCCTGCATCTGCTCTCACCTCCGAAATTCACGTTTTGTTTACGCATTGTTTACGTAGTGTGGTATTATATCACGACTTTTCCCTTGCCGCAAGACTTGACAATGTGTTATAATTACCCTGTTTCCTTATGCGCAGGAGACCGTCTTCGCCGGGAGGGGCAAGCCCCTCCCCTATGATACATTTCTATTGTTTTCATTATCAGAACAGAGGAGCACACACAGAGACATGACAGAACTGCTCTCGCCCGCCGGATCGCCCGAGGCCGTCATCGCCGCGGTGCAGAACGGCGCGGACGCCGTATATATGGGCATGGGCAATTTCAACGCCCGCCGCGGCGCAAAGAACTTCACCGACGAGGAGTTTGAGCGCGCCGTCCGTTACTGCCGCATCCGCGGCTGCAAGGTTTACGTCACGCTCAACACCCTGATCAACGACCGCGAGGTGGAGTCCGCCCTGGACAGCGCCCGCCTCGCCTCCGAATGCGGGGCCGACGGCATCATCATCCAGGATCTCGGCCTCATCGCCGCTGTCCGCCAACACCTGCCGGACATCCCCCTGCACGCCAGCACCCAGATGTCGATCCACAATCTGGCAGGCGTGGAGGCCGCGGCGGAGCTCGGCTTGACCCGCGCGGTGCTGGCAAGGGAGCTGAGCCTTGACCAGATCCGCTATATCACGCAGAACGCGCCCATTGAGACGGAGATCTTCGTGCACGGGGCGCTGTGCTTCTGCCATTCGGGTCAGTGCTATATGTCCGCCCTGATCGGCCAGCGCAGCGGTAACCGGGGCATGTGCGCCCAGCCCTGCCGTTTGCAGTACTCTCTCGGCGGGCGCATGGACGACCACCCCCTCTCCCTCAAGGACAACTGTCTCATCGACAGGCTGCAGGAGATCGAGGACGCGGGCGTCGCCTGCATCAAGATCGAAGGGCGCATGAAGCGACCCGAATATACCGCCATCGTCACGCGTATCTATGCCAACGCCCTCAAGGAGCACCGCCAGCCCACCGCCGAGGAGCTGGAGCAGCTTGAGCGCGTTTTCTCCCGCCAGGGCTTCACACAGGGCTATTTCAACGGCGATCAGGAGGATATGTTCGGCGTGCGCGGCGAGGCCGATCCGGACGCCTCGCAGCTCTTCGCCCAGGCCCGCAAGGGCTATTCCGACGGGGAGCTGAGAAGAGTTCCCGTCCACTTCTACACCGTCGCGGAGAAGGGTCAGCCCATCCGCGCCATCGCCTTTGACGACGACGGGCACAAGGCCGTCGCCGCCGGGCGCGTCCCGGAAAAGGCGCGGGGCCAGGGTCTGAGCTCCGCCTATCTGACCGAGCAGATGTTCAAAACCGGCGGCACGCCCTACAACGTGGTGGAGAACAAGGCCCAGACCGATCCGGGCCTCTTTCTTCCCGCCGCCGCCATCAACGAATTACGGCGCAATCTGCTCGCCGATCTCTCCGAGCAGCGCGGCACGCCGCCCCGCAGGAGAGTGGGCACTATCCCCTCCAAGCCGAAGGGTACGCCGCCGGGAACCGACCCCGCCATGATCTTCCAGGTGCTGAGCGCCGAGCAGCTCACGCCCGAGCTTGCGGCGCTCAAGCCGAAGTATCTCTATGTGCCCATGACGGTCATGGACGAATACTTCGACCTGCTCGAGCCCTTTGAGGAGCACGGCACCGTCCCGGTCGTCGTGCTGCCCCGCATCATCACCGACGACGAGGAGCCCCGCGTGCGCGAGACGCTGGAGAGGCTTTTCGACTACGGCATCAACGAGGCGCTGGTCGGCAATCTCGGCCACGCGATGCTGGCAAAGTCCGTGGGACTCAATGTGCGCGGCGACTTCGGGCTGAACGTGTTCAACTCCCTCACGATGGAGATGGTCCGGCAGGCGGGCTTTCTCTCCGCCACCGCCTCCTTTGAGCTGCGCATTGCCCAGATCCGCGATCTCTCCAAAACCCTCGACACGGAAATGATCGTCTACGGGCGTCTCCCGCTCATGGTGTCCGACCAGTGCGTGATCCGCCACTCCTCGGGCCGCTGCAGCTGTGCGATCCCGGCGCAGATGTCCGACCGCATGGGGGCCGTTTTCCCCGTGGTCAAGGAATACGGCTGCCGCAACGTGATCTACAACGCCCACAAGCTCTACCTCGCCGACAAGGCGGAGGATCTCTACGGCGCGGGCCTCTGGGGCATGCGCATGCTCTTCACCACCGAGACGCCCCGGGAATGCCTCGAGGTCGCCAAGGTTTACCTCGGCCAGTCGAACTATCAGCCGAACGTGCTGACAAGAGGGCTGTACTACAGAGGGGTCGAATAAAACCCGCCCTTTGCCTCCCCTGAAAGGGGAGGTGGCACAGCGCGTCTCCCGCAAGCGCCGTGACGGAAGGGTTAACCCCTCAGTCATGGCCTCGCACGGGATCGGCCATGACAGCTCCCCTTTCAGGGGAGCCAATAAGGAACTGGAGATTTTACCATGTCTATCATTCTCGCCTCCGCCTCTCCCCGGCGGAAGGAACTTCTGGAAATGCTCGGCGTCAAAGATCTGAAAATCGTCCCCGCCGTCGGGGAAGAGAGGGCCGCGGCCGGTCTCACGCCGGATGTGCTGGTGAAAGCCCTCGCCTCCCACAAGGCCCGGGAGGTCGCGGCAGCGTGCGCCCCTGATGATATCGTCATCGCCGCCGACACCATCGTCTGGCACGACGGGCGTGTCTACGGCAAGCCCCATTCCGAGGCGGAGGCGGCGCAGATGCTGCGCGCCCTCTCCGGCGATACGCACGAGGTCTATACCGGCGTGTCCGTGATCCGAAACGGGAAGGAGCTGCTGGCCGCAGAGCGGAGCGCCGTCCGCTTCCGGGAGCTTTCGGACGGGGAAATCGCCGCCTATATCGCCACCGGGGAGCCCATGGACAAGGCCGGGGCCTACGGGATCCAGGGGAGAGCCTCCCTCTTTGCGGAGGGGATCGAGGGCGACTTCTTCAACGTCATGGGTCTGCCGCTGTGCAGGCTCGGGCTCATGCTGAAGGCGCAGGGGGTAGGACTGCTTTGAAGAATTATCTGAAAAAGAACGGCCTGCGGGTGGGTATCATTGTGGCCGCCGCCGCGCTCATCATCGCCCTCGGCTCTGCCGCCCGCGACGGGCGCATCGGCTTTGTGCAGAACGTGGCGGGCATCTTCAAATCCCCCATCCAGAAGGTTCTGAGCTCCGCCATCAACTGGTTTGACAGCATGTACGGCCAGATTTACGAATACGACTCCCTGCGCGCCGAGAATGAATCCCTGCGCTCCCAGCTTGCCGACGCGCAGAAATCCGCCCGCGACGGCATTGAGGCCAGCGAGGAAAACTCCCGCCTCAGAAAGCTGCTGGAGCTGCGGGAGAAGCACACCGACTATGTGATGGAGTCGTGCAAGGTGGTACTCTGGTCCAGCTCCAACTGGTCGAGCGCCTTCACGATCTCCAAGGGCTCCTCCAGCGGCATTGAGCTGGGCGACCCGGTCATCACCGAGTACGGCGCGGTGGTCGGACAGGTCACGGAGCTCGGCACCAACTGGGCCACGGTCTCCACCGTCATCGACGTGGATATGTCCGTCGGCGCCTTTGTCGGCGCGACCGGCAACTCCGGCATGGTGGTGGGCGAGTATTCCTTCATGCGCGAGAAGACCGCAAAGCTGACCTATCTCGCCGACGGGGCGCAGATCTTCGTGGGCGACGATGTGCTGACCTCCGGCTCCGGCGGCGCGTTCCCGGCGGGGCTGATGATCGGCACGCTGATCGCCGTGCAGACCGAGGCCGGCGGACAGATCGAATACGGCATTGTGGAGCCGCAGGCCAATCTCGACTCCCTGGTGCAGGTGTTTGTCATCAAGGATTTTACGGTGGTGGAATAAGCCGTGCAGGATTATCTGGAAAAAATCGACCTGCGCAAGGTCGTCCGCTATACGCTGTTCATGTTTCTGACGCTGATGGCGCAGAACATGGTATTCAGCCATATCAGGCCCTTCGGCGTCAAGCCCATGCTGCTGCCCTCGGCGGCCGCGGCGGTCGGGATGTTTGAGGGGGCCACCTGGGGGCCGCTGTTCAGCCTGGTGATGGGCTATTTCGCGGACATGAGCTTTGTGGAGCACCGCGTGTTCTTCCTGCTCCTGCTGCCCGCGCTGAGCCTGCTGTCGGCCTTCATGTCGCAGTTTTTCATCAACCGCCGCTTCTTCGCCTTTATGGGCATCGCGTTTGTGGCGCTGCTGATCACGGGGCTGCTGCAGATGCTCAAGACCCTGGCGGGCGACGCCTGGAGTCTGGAGATGCTCAAGGTCGTCGGGCTGCAGACGCTGGTCTCCCTGCCGCCCGCAGCGCTGGCCTACCCGCTGCCCGCAAGGTGGAGCAGAGAATAAAGTGAAAAGTTAAAAGTGTAAAGTGAAGATATCATCCGCGAAGCGGATTCAGACTGTAGACAAAGTACCCTTTCCGTGTCATCTCGACCGAGCGAAGCGAGTGGAGAGATCAATAAAATGAGGTTTTCCAACGTTTTAGATCTCTCGACTCCGGCTTCGCCTTCGCTCGAGATGACAGGTACCGGGGTTTGTCTATACATTGCATCCGCGAAGCGGATACCATAACTCCACTTTTCACTTTTCAATTTCCACTTTCATCGGAAAGGACAACTATGAACAGCAAACTCATCAAACCCGGCAGACTGGCGGCGCTGGCGGCGATCGCGATCGTGCTGCTGTCTGTCTATCTGTACTTCCTCTATCAATTGCAGATCGTCCAGGGCGAGGCCTACTACAACCGGGCAAACGAGCTGATCAAGACCACCCGCACGGTCACGGCCGCGCGCGGCAACATCCTCGACCGCTATGGGCGCGTGCTGGTGTCGAATTCCGAATGCTATAACCTCCGTATCGACACGGACAAGCTCTTTGCCAACGACGACCCCAACGCCGTCATTCTGGAGCTGGTGGGCATGGTGCGCTCCTACGGCGACGAATACACCGACGACCTGCCCATCACCTTCGAGCCGCCCTTCGAGTACGACGAGAACATGACCGCCATCCAGCGCACCATGCTGGAGGCCTACTACAAGCGGCAGAACCTTGACCCCAACTGCTCGGCGGTGGAGCTGATGAGCTACATGCGCACCCGCTACAACATCGACAACAGCTATTCCGCCGCCGAGATGCGCCTGATCGCGGGCGTGCGCTACTCCATCAATGTGCGCTATGCCATCAACACCGCCGACTACGTCTTCGTTGAGGACGCAAGCATGAACCTCATCTCCTCCATCATGGAGAACAAGCTGGTCGGCATTGAGGTCAAGCGCGCCTATATCCGGCAGTACTCCACCGACTACGCCGCTCACATCCTGGGCTATGTCGGCCTCATGACGCAGGAGGAATTCGAGAAATACTCCCTGCTGGACTACTCCACCGACGCCATGGTTGGCAAGGACGGCATTGAGTACGCCTTTGAAAACTACCTCCACGGCCAGGACGGCGAGGTGGAGGAGACCCGCAACGCCCAGGGCACCATCCTCGCCACGGTCTATACCAAGGAGCCGGTTCCCGGCAACCACATCTATCTCACCATCGACAGCGTCCTGCAGGAGCAGGCCGAACGCATCCTCGGCAACGGCGTGGAGATTTTGAAGAAGAACATCGCCCAGAAACGCGCCGAGGGCACCGCGCGCGGCGACTATAACGTGGAGCTCAAGGACAACATCACCGGCGCCTCCGCCGTGGTGGTGAACGTGAAGGACGGCTCGCCCCTGGCTCTCGCGAGCTGGCCGACCTACAATGTCTCCCGCATCATCGAGGACTATCAGGATCTGCTGGTGGCGGAGAACGCCCCGCTCTTCAACCGGGCGCTGCTGGGCACCTACGCCCCCGGCTCCACCTTCAAGCCGTGCACCGCCATCGCGGGGCTGACCAAGGGCATCATCAACACCGAAAAGAAGATCAAGTGCCAGGGTGTGTACACCCGGTACGCGGCCGAAGGCTACGCCCCTGAGTGCTGGATCTGGAACGCCAACAAGAAGGAGCATCTGACCCATCCGGAGGAAAACGTCACCACCGCCATCCGCGATTCGTGCAACTACTACTTCTACACCGTGGGCAACGATCTCGGCGTCGACGCCCTGGGCGATTTTGCGGCGGCCTTCGGGCTTGGACAGTTTTCGGGCATCGAGCTCGTGGAGGCCAAGGGCAACATGTCCAACCGCGCAAACCACCAGGACTATGCGGGCTCCGAGTGGCGCATCGGCGACACGCTGCAGGCCGCCATCGGACAGTCCGACTCCGTGTTTACGCCGATCCAGATGGCCGAGTACTGCGCCACCGTCGCAAACGGCGGCACACGCTACTCCGCCTCCATCATCAAGACCATCCGCAATTACGATTACAGCCAGAAGCTCTACGAGCGCGAGAAGAAGGTCATGTCCAGTGTGGAAACCGCCCAGTACAACTGGGACGCGGTACACGAGGGGATGTGGCTGGTGCTGAACGACTACACCAACGAGACCAACGCCAACATCTGGGTTCCCTGTGCCTGGCGCTGCGCCGGCAAGACCGGAACCGCCCAGAAGGGCGAGGGCATCCAGAACGACGGCATCTTCATGTGCTACGGCCCGTATAAGGATCCCGAGGTCGCGATCTTCGTCGTGGTCGAGCGCGGCGGCGCCGGCGCGGACGTGCAGTTCATCGCCCGCCAGATCATGGACGCCTATATCACGATCCGCGGCTACAGCGACACCTCCGAGCCGGAAATGACACTGCTGAAATAAAAAATATCACAAAAACCTGCAAAAAATCAAAATTTCATATTGCACTTTCCACAAAGAATGTTTATAATAAAGCAGTTTTATGATAGTGTATGAATGACGGATTGAGAAACGGAGTATATCCATGAACATTGCTTTGATGGCACACGACAGGAAGAAAGAACTGATGGTTCAGTTTTGCATTGCCTACTGCGGGATTCTGGCGGAGCATTCGCTCTGCGCGACCCACGTCACCGGCAAGCTGGTGGCGGAGGCGACGGGGCTGCCCATCACCCTCTATCTCCACGCCGAACAGGGCGGGGCCCAGCAGATCGGGGCGCGCATCTCCTTCAATGAGATCGACCTGGTTTTGTTCTTCTGCGACCCCACCAACCCCAAGGGCTTTGACGACATCAACAAGATCGAGCGCCTGTGCGACCAGTATCAGATCCCCTTCGCCACCAACGCCGCCACGGCAGAGGTGCTGGTGCAGGGTCTGCGCCGCGGCGACCTCGACTGGCGCAACATCGTCAATCCCCAGAAGAGATAAGTAAATACCGTTTTCGCTTTTGCTGCAAGAAGCGATACGTTTCGTATTGATCGTAGGGGAGGGGCTTGCCCCTCCCGCACGGGTGCGTGTTTCTGTTGCCTGAATGGCACAATAAAACCGCAATTCTGCTGTGAATTCGCCCTTTATCTGCAAAGATCATGATGTTTTACCGCCGGGAGGGGCAAGCCCCTCCCCTGCAATATTCTTGGACATTTTTTCCCGAAAGGAACATGCTTATGGCAAAAGTCAGCCCCCGGACGCTGTCCGGATTTATGGAGCTGCTGCCCGCGCAGCAGATGAAGATGGAGCGCATGATGCAGATTCTGCGCGAGAGCTATGCCCTCTACGGCTTCACGCCGCTGGACACCCCGATCATCGAATCGGCGGAGGTGCTGCTGGCCAAGGGCGGCGGCGAGACCGAAAAGCAGGTCTACCGCTTTACCAAGGGCGACAGCGACCTGGCCCTGCGCTTTGACCTGACGGTGCCGCTGGCCAAATACGTCGCCCAGCACTATGGGGAGCTGGCCTTCCCCTTCCGCCGCTATCAGATCGGCAAGGTCTACCGGGGCGAGCGGGCCCAGCGCGGCCGCTTCCGCGAGTTCTATCAGGCCGACATCGACGTGATCGGCGACGGCAAGCTCGACATTCTCAACGAGGCCGAGATCCCTGCCATAATCTACAGCACCTTCACCAGGCTGGGCCTGAAGAAGTTCAAGATCCGCGTCAACAACCGCAAGCTCTTAAACGGCTTCTATGCCATGAACGGCATGAGCGAGAAGGCCGGGGAGATCATGCGCACGGTGGACAAGCTCGACAAGATCGGCGCGGAGAAGGTCAAGCAGCTTCTCATCGACGAGGTCAAAATGCTGCCCTGCAAGGCCGAAAACGTCCTCGACTTCATGGCGATCTGCGGCACGAACGCCGAGGTCATCGAAGCCCTTGAACGCTACCGCGGCATGGATGCTACCTTCGATCAGGGCCTGGACGAGCTGATCGCCGTCACCCGCTATCTGCGCGATTTCGGCGTGCCGGAGGAAAACTTCGCCGTCGACCTCACCATTGCGCGCGGCCTCGACTACTACACCGGCACGGTGTATGAGACCATCATGAGCGATCACCCCGAGATCGGCTCGGTCTGCTCCGGCGGGCGCTACGACAACCTGGCCGAGTACTACACCGACAAGCAGCTTCCCGGCGTAGGCATCTCCATCGGCCTGACGCGGCTCTTCTATGTCCTCAACGAGCAGGGGCTTCTCTCCGATGAGATCATCACCGCCCCCTGCGACGCGCTGGTGCTGCCGATGACGGAGGAGCTGGGCTTCGCCGTCGCCGCCGCCACCGCGCTGAGAGCCGCCGGAGTCCGCACCCAGCTCTACGGCGAGAAGAAAAAGTTCAAGGCCAAGATGGCCTACGCCGATAAGATCGGCGTGCCCTTCGCCGTTTTAATCGGCGAGGACGAGATGAACGAGGGCGTCCTGTCGGTCAAGGACATGAAGACCGGCGAACAGGTCAAGCTCACGCCCGCGGACGCCGCCGCGCATATTGCGGAGCGCGTCGCCGCAATGAACAGCGGAAGCGTGATTAAAGAATAATCCGCGCATAGCCCCCCTTGCCTAAAGGGGGTGCCCCGGTTCGCAAACCGGGGCGGGGGGATTTCGTATCGCAGCCGGCGGCAGAAAGCGGTATCCCCCAGTCATGGCCTCGCGTGAGACCGGCCATGACAGCCCCCTTTAGGCAAGGGGGCCAAAGAGGAAGAAAGGATGATAGAAATGACACAGTCCCGCACCCATACCTGCAATGAGCTCCGGATGGAGCATGTCGGCCAGAAGGTCAAGATCGTCGGCTGGATGGAGAACGTCCGCGAGGTCGGCAGCAACTTCGCCTTCGTCGTCCTGCGCGATTTCTACGGCACCACCCAGGTCGTCATTGAAAACGAAGAGATGATGCGCATCGTCAAGGGCATCAACAAGGAGTCCACCATCTCCGTCGAGGGCGTCGTCCGTGAGCGCGACAGCAAGAACCCCAAGCTGCCCACCGGCGACATCGAGGTCGTGCCCGAGAAGATCGAGGTTCTGGGCCGCTGCCGCTATAACGAGCTGCCCTTTGAAATCAACCGCAGCCGCGAGGCCGATGAAATGCAGCGCCTCAAATACCGCTATCTTGACCTGAGAAATCCCGCCGTCAAGAAGAACATCATCCTCCGCTGCAATGTCGTGGCGGCTCTGCGCCAGGCCATGACCGAGCACGGCTTCCTGGAGATCACCACGCCCATCCTCACGGCCTCCAGCCCCGAGGGCGCGCGCGACTACCTGGTTCCCGCGAGAAAGCATCCCGGCAAGTTCTACGCCCTGCCCCAGGCGCCGCAGCAGTTCAAGCAGCTGCTGATGACCTCGGGCTTCGACCGCTACTTCCAGATCGCCCCCTGCTTCCGCGACGAGGACGCGCGCGGCGACCGCTCCCCCGGCGAGTTCTACCAGCTCGACATGGAGATGGCCTTCGCCACGCAGGACGACGTGTTCGCAGTGCTTGAGGACGTGCTGCCCCCGATCTTTGCCAAGTACGGCACCTATGACGTCGCCTCCGCCGCGCCCTTCCGCCGTATTCCGTACCTCGAGTCTATGGAGACCTACGGCTCCGACAAGCCGGATCTCCGCATCGACCTGGTGCTCCAGGACATCACGGAGCTGGTCAAGGGCTCGGACTTTGCCCCCTTCGCCGAGGGCAACACCGTCAAGGCCATCGCGGTCTCCGGCTGCGACCTGACGAGAAAGCAGATCGACAAGCTCTGCGCCGACGTGGAGGTGCAGGCGGGCGCGAAGCCCTACTGGTTCAAGATGGACGAGAAGGGCGAGCTCGCAGGCGGCGTAGCCAAGTTCCTGGCCGATAAGAAGGACGCCGTGGTCGAGGCGCTGGGTCTCAAGCCCGGCACGCTGGTCGGCGTCGCCGCGGGCAAGCACGACCAGGCCCTCAAGACTGCGGGCGTCATGCGCAAGATGCTGGGCGCGGCGGTTCCCGGCCACATGGACAAGGAGCGCTACGAGTTCTGCTGGATCGTCGACTTCCCGATGTACGAGATCGGCGAGGAGTCCGGCGAGCTTGAGTTCTGCCACAACCCGTTCTCGATGCCCGCGGGCGGTCTGGACATTCTCCTGAAGGCCGAGCGCGGCGAGGTCGATCCCCTCACCATCACCGCCGACCAGTACGACCTGGTCTGCAACGGGGTGGAGCTGTCATCCGGCGCGGTAAGAAACCACGATCCCGAGATCATGATCAAGGCCTTTGAGATGGTGCGTCTCGGCGAGGAGGACGTGAAGAAGAAGTTCCCCGCCATGTACAATGCCTTCTGCTACGGCGCGCCCCCGCACGCCGGCATCGCCCCGGGCGTCGACCGTATGGTCATGCTCCTGGCGGGCGAGGACTCCATCCGCGAGGTCATCCCCTTCCCGATGAACAAGAACGCCCAGGACGTCCTCATGGGCGCGCCCAGCGAGGTCACGCAGAAGCAGCTTGACGAGCTGCATATCGCTGTGGTTGGCGAAGTCGAGAAAGAGTAACCCAAATCAACAACCGAAAGCCGGAGGCTCCGTGTCTCCGGCTTTTTCAAAGTGATCTTCCTCCTGAAGGGAGGCAGATAACGCCAGGAGGTTCCCCATGTTTTCATCCATCAATAGTCTCGGCGTGAGCGGCATCGGCGGCTACAGCGTGTCGGTGGAGGTCTATATCACCAACGGCCTGCCGCACTTTGAGGTGGTCGGTCTTCCCGACGCGGCCGTCAAGGAGGCGCGGGAGCGTGTACATGCCGCCGTCAAGAACAGCGGCTTCCGCTTCCCGGTGAGCAGGCTGACCGTCAATCTCGCCCCGGCGGATAAAAAGAAGACCGGCACGGTCTATGACCTGCCGATCCTGGTGGGCATTCTCGCCGCCTCCGGGGACATCAAACAGCCCGCCGCCGACACCGCATTTATCGGGGAGCTGGGCCTCACCGGGGAGCTGCGCCCCATCCAGGGTGCGCTGCCCATGGCCCTCGCCGCGGAGCGCGAGGGGATACGCCGCCTTTTCGTCCCGGCCGAAAACGCCGCCGAGGCCGCCTTTGCCGAGGGTCTGGAGGTCTGCGGGGTAAAGACCGTGGCGGAGCTCGTGCGCCATCTGCGCGGCGAACAGGTCATCGCGCCGACCGAAGCGCCCGCGCTCGAGGCGCAGGCGGCGGATCTGCTGGACTTTGCGGACGTGAAGGGACAGGAAAACGTCAAACGCGCCTTTGAGATCGCCGCCGCGGGCGGGCACAATATCCTGATCGTCGGCCCTCCGGGCGCGGGCAAGTCCATGCTGGCAAAGCGCCTGCCCGGCATTCTCCCGGACATGAGCCGCGAAGAGATCCTGGAGTCCACAGAGATCTGGTCGGTGGCGGGCCTGACGAGCCATGAGCGCCCCGTGATCGCCTCCCGTCCCTTCCGCGCGCCGCACCATACGGTCTCGGCGGCTGGTCTCGCGGGCGGCGGCGCGTTCCCGCGGCCGGGGGAAATCAGCCTGGCCCATAACGGCGTGCTGTTTCTGGATGAGCTGCCGGAGTTTCGTTCCGACGTGCTGGAGGTGCTGCGCCAGCCTCTGGAGGACGGCGTGGTCACGGTCTCGCGCGTGGCGGGCTCGGTCAGTTTCCCGAGCCGCTTCATGCTGGTATGCGCGATGAACCCCTGCAAATGCGGCTGGTACGGACACCCCTCCGGGCGCTGCAAATGCTCCGAGGCCGAGGTGCACCGCTATCACGCCCGCATCTCCGGCCCGCTGCTGGATCGCATCGACCTCATTGTCGAAGTCCCCGCGCTGGACTATGAGGAGCTCAAGCGACGCGCCCCGGCGGAATCCTCGGCCGACGTCCGCGCGCGGGTCAACGCCGCACGGGAGCGGCAGCGCGCCCGCTTTGCCGACAGCTCCCGGTGCAACGCCCGCATGCAGACGAAGGAGCTGCGGCAGTTCTGCGCCCCGGACGCGGAGGGGGACGCGCTGTTAAAGGCCGCGTTCGACACCATGCACCTCTCGGCGCGAAGCTACGACCGCATCCTGCGCGTCGCGCGCACCATCGCCGATCTGGAGGGCAGCGACGCCATTCGCGCCGACCACATCGCCGAGGCGATCCAATACCGGACATACGAGCTGAGACGATGAAATGAGAGTGGAGTGCGGAGAGTGAAGAGTGGAGTTAATGTGTCGCTTCGCGACGTTTTAAATTGTCCCCCGAAGGGGGACACCATAACTCCAAACTCCACTCTCCAAACTCCACACTGATATAAAGGAGCAGCCTATGATAAAACTGATCGCGTTTGACCTCGACGGGACGTTTCTGGACGACAAAAAGAACATCCTGCCGGAGAATATCGCCGCGCTGGAGAAGGCCGCGGCAAAGGGTGCGCTGATCGTCCCGGCCACGGGGCGCATCTACAAGGGCATCCCCGAGGCCCTGCGGGAGCTGCCCTTCATGCGCTGGTACATCACGGCCAACGGCTCTTATATCTACGACGCCGTAGAGGATTGCGCCGCCGCGAGGGCGGAGATCCCCGCCGAGCAGGCCGTCGCCTTTTATGAATATGCCGATACCCTCGGTATCCTCTATGACTGCTATCAGGACAACTGGGGCTATATGACGGCCTCCATGCTGGCTCTCGCACCGGACACGATCCCTGACCCCGGCGTGCGCAAGCTGATTACCGGGCTGCGCGCCCCGGTGCCGGAGCTGAAGGCGTACCTGCGCGAAAAGGGCGCGGGCGTGCAGAAGCTCCAGCTCTATTTCACCGACATGGAGCAGCGCGCGCGGGAGCTGGAGGAGCTGCCAAAGCGTTTCCCGGAGCTGGCCTTTTCCACCTCCATGCCCTTCAACATTGAGATCAACTCCCGCGCCGCTACCAAGGGGCAGGCCCTGCTGACGCTGTGCGATCTGCTGGGGATAGCCCCCGCCGATACCATGGCCCTCGGCGACGGGACGAACGATCTGGACATGATCCAAAACGCCGGGATCGGCGTGGCGATGGCAAACGGCGATCCCACGGTGCTCGCCGCGGCCGACTATGTGACCGGGCACTGCAACGACGCAGGCTTCGCCAAAGCCGTCGGGCGCTTTGTGCTGAACGGATAACCAAACGAACGAACGGGAAAATCGGCGCCGGGGCGTATTGCCCCGGCGCCGCCGTATAAAAAACGGACACCTCCGAAGAAGTGTCCGTTGCATGCTCTGATTATTACTCCGGCAATTATACATCCGCAAATTACCGCTGACCCGGTATTGCCGGAGTAATAATTGCCATGCTTTTCGGTTGCCCCGTAAGGGGCGAGAACATTTTAATCATCTTATTAATGCGGCTCTGCAAAGCTCGGTTTACGGACATTTTATTGCCGCATTAATAACGTTTGCTGAACTGGGGAGCGCGGCGGGCGAAGCGCCCTTCGGGCCGCTTCACGGCGCTGATTGTATTAAGCCGCCCGCCGATAAAAAAACGGACAGCTCCGAAGAACTGTCCGTAATACGTTTCGATTAACGCTTGCTGAACTGCGGAGCGCGGCGGGCGGCTTTGAGACCGTACTTTTTACGCTCTTTCATTCTCGGGTCGCGGGTGAGGAAGCCGGCGGCCTTGAGGGCGGCGCGGTAGCTC
>CADAPH010000024.1 GCA_902789745.1 Oscillospiraceae bacterium
GTTATGATGCAAACGGAAGGAGGGGAGCGCGTGCTGGATCAATATCTCATTATCCATAAGAGCATCCTGCCCGAATACTACGAAAAGGTGATTGAGGCGAGGCGGCTGATTGAGGACGGCAAAATCAAGGACGTCAGTCAGGCTGTCAGGCAGGTCGGCATCTCCCGCAGCACCTACTACAAGTACAAGGATTTTATTCTGGAGCCTACGGAGATCTCCGGCGGCCGCAAGGCGGTGCTTTCCATGATGCTGGAGCATGAGCAGGGGGTGCTCAGCGCCCTGCTGATCCGCATTTCCGAGGCCCGCGCCAATATCCTTACGATCACCCAGAGCCTTCCGATCCGCGACAAGGCGAGCGTCACCATCGCGCTGGATGTGAGCGAGGTGGAGGGCAGCATGGAAAATTTTGTCGCCAAGCTGTCTGAGGTTTCGGGCGTTGAGCAGGTGCGGGTGCTCGCGGTGGAATAACAAGTTCAAAATCAAAAAGCCGCAGATTCTGCGGCTTTTTTAATAAGGAGCGGAAACATGGCGTTCGGACGGGACAGAAAACAGATACAGGATATCCTGACGCTCATCGCGCAGTACGAGGAAGAGATTGCCGGGATTGCCGACCGGCCGCGGCTTCAGCAGGAGCGGGCGGCGGAGGCCATGCGCCGCCTTTCCGAAAAACAGGTTTCGGAGATCCTGCGCGGAATGGATGTGGAGAATGTTAACCGCGACAAGCTGGGCCTGCGCGTGGCGAGTCTCCGGGCGGCCGGAATCGAGAACATGGAGCAGCTCTGCGCGCTCTCGGCGGATCAGATCAACGCCATCAAAGGCATCGGGGACGAGGCCGCGTGGCTGATCTATACCCTGGCGGGCCGTATCCGCATGGAGACGCAGACGGGGCTCAAGGTGCGGGTGAGCCTGGACGACAGAAACGAGGACGCGGCGGCCCTCCTGCTGACGGCGGCCGACGCCATCGGCGCGGACAAAGCGGTAAGACTGGCAAAAGCCGTATCCGATGAGTACCGCGCTTCGGTGGAAGCCGCCTTCCTTGCGGCAAAGCCGGCGGCGGGCATGCTTGGCTGGCTGTTCAAATCCGCCGAAAAAAAGAAAACGGCGCTTGACGCCGCCGCGTATCTCTATGACCTTCTGACCGGGGACTACGGCGAACGTGTCCGCGCGGCGCTCAAGGCCTATGATGAGCGGAAGATCCCGGACAAGGAAACGATATGGGACGATTTTCGCGCAAACAGCGCCGCCTATTACGCGCAGCTTGACAGGCTCGACCGCTCCCTCCGGGCACAGATCGACAACAGCTACAGCGGCCTGCCGGAGGAGCTGGTTCGGGCGGTGGAGATGCAGCCCATCTATGTGGACGCGCTGCGCGCCGTGCTCCGCCCGTATCAGGAGTTCGGCGTGCGCTATATTCTGCGGCAGGGAAACGTCCTGCTGGGCGATGAGATGGGTCTCGGCAAAACCGTCCAGGCCATCGCGGCCATGGTCTCGCTCAACGCCCTCGGCGCGACCCATTTCATGGTGGTCTGCCCGGCGAGCGTGCTGGTCAACTGGCGTAGGGAAATAGAGCAGTTCAGCGCCTTGCCGGTCACGGTCATCCGCGGGGAAGATCACGCGGCGCTGCTTGCCTGGAGGGAGAAGGGCGGCGCCGCGGTCACGACCTATGAGTCCATCAGCCGCTTTGCCCTGCCGGAGGATTTCCGCTTCTCCATGCTGGTGGCGGACGAGGCCCACTATGCGAAGAATCCGGCGGCGAAAGGCGGAGCGCATCCTCTATATGACCGGCACGCCGCTGGAAAACCGCGTGGACGAGATGTGCTTTCTCGTCTCCTGCCTGCGCCCGGACATCGCCGGGCAGATCAAGGAGATCAAATACATTTCCTCCGCGCCGCAGTTTCGCGAAAAGCTTTCGCCGGTCTATCTGCGCCGCACCAGGGAGGACGTGCTCAGCGAACTGCCGGAGCTTATCCGGAAGGAAGAATGGTGCGAAATGAGCGCGGCGGAATGGGCGCACTACGCCCTCTCCGTTCAGGCGGAGAACTTCATGGCGATGCGCCAGGTGTCCTGGGACGTGCCGGTCAGGCAGTCGTCCAAGGCGCAGCGCCTTCTGGAGCTCTGCGATGAGGCAAAGGAGGACGGACGCAAGATCATCGTCTTCTCCTATTTCCGGGACACCATACGCGCCGTACGGGAGCTTCTCGGCAAGCGCGCGCTGGAGCCCATCACCGGCTCTGTCTCCCCGGCGCGGCGCCAGGAGATCGTGGACGCCTTTGCGCAAGCGGAGGACGGGACAGTGCTGATCTGCCAGGTACAGGCGGGCGGCACGGGGCTCAATATCCAGGCCGCAAGCGTCATCATCTTCTGTGAACCGCAGCTCAAGCCGTCGCTGGAAAACCAGGCAATCTCCCGGGCCTACCGCATGGGGCAGCTCAACTCCGTGCTGGTGCACCGCCTGCTCTGCGACAACACCGTGGACGAGCACATTCTGGAGCTTTTGCGGGAAAAGCAGGATGTCTTCGATTCTTTTGCCGAGGAGTCGACCGTCGGCAGCGAATACCTCAAAGCGGAAAAGAGCATCAGCGCCGCCATCATCCAGATGGAGAAGGAGCGCCTGAGCGCGGGGGAGATCCCGCTTCTGCCGGAATAAAAGAGAGGAGACCGCCCATGGCCTCCTCTTTTGCGTGCAGTTACAATACCGATTTCCACGCTTCTTCCTTAAACCCGGGAATCACGGCGTCTTCGCTTACCAGGAGCGGGCGTTTGACGAGCATGCCGTCGCTTGCCAAAAGCCGCAGCTGTTCCTCCTCGCTCATGCCGTCCAGCCTGTCCTTCAGGCCGAGCTCCCGGTACAGCATACCGCTGGTGTTGAAAAAGCGTCTGAGCGGCAGCCCGCTCTTTTTCCACCAGTTGAACAGCTCCTCATAGCTCGGGTTTTCTTCCTTAATGGGCCGGACAGTGTAAGCCGCGCCCTGTTCATTCAGCCATTGCAGGGCTTTGCGGCAGGTCGAGCATTTTTCGTAACAGAGTATTGTCATAATATCGCCTCCTGTTTTTGCTATTCTACTCCTTTTATTCCTCTTTGACAATGCGACAATATGTTTTTACATAATCGAGCGATTGTGAAAAACAGGGTTTTCTTTTTTATGGGAATGTGTTATAATAAACGAAACAGATTCTGGTAAGCATTTGACGGACGCAGGAGGAACAATATGGCAACGTCTACGAAAAAAGCGCTCGCCGACGCGCTGAAGAAAATGATGGTCATCAAGCCTATCGACCGCATCACCGTCAATGATCTGGTAGAGACCTGCGGCGTCAGCCGTCAGACCTTTTATTACCATTTTGACGACGTCTATGATTTGCTGGAATGGGTCTTTGAGGAGGATGCCAACGCCAATCTCCCCAGCGAGGTCGTCTATGACAACTGGCAGCATGATGTGACGCTCTGGTTTAAATACCTCTATGATAATTCCACCTTTGCGCTGAACGTCTATAACTCCAACAGCCGCCTGTATATGCTCCGCTATATCAAGGGCAGGCTCAGGGAGTGCATCCGCAGTTTTTCCGAGATTGTCGCGGAGAACCGCTCCATCGACCGGGCAGATTTTGAGTTTATTGTGGAGTTTTATTCCAACATCGTCGTCGGCCTGATCGCACAGTGGATGGATCAGGGCATGCAGCTTCCCAAGGAAATTACCACAGACAGGGTTCTCAAGGTTCTCGACAACAGCATTGAAAACATCATGGAAAGATTCCAGAAGGATTAAACGAATATAACCAGTCCGGGCCCTCAATGGGCCCGGTCAATGTGTAGACAAACCCTCCCCCGTCATTCCGAGCCAGTGTCGCAACACTGGCGTGGGAATCCGCATCTCCCAGCGGCCAGCCCAAGAATTGGCTTTTTTCAACGGGTTTGCACCACGAAAGGAAGACGGATTGCCACACCAGTGACGTCGGTCACTGGTTCGCAATGACGAATAACGGACTTTGTCTACGGTCTGTCCGGGCCCGAAAAGGGCCCGGCTTTTGTTTTCAATTTCTTTATACAATAAATTGCGAAGAACGGTTGAAACCGTGCAGAAAATGCGTTATAATTAAACAGTTACGAAAAATCACAGCAGGGGGACGATGGTATGGCGGAACAGAAAACAAACGTCATGCGCGTGCTTGACCAGAAAAAGATCGCCTATACGGCCCACAGCTATCCCCACGGGGACGAGGCGGTGGACGGCGTCACGGTAGCGAAGCTCACAGGGCTTGATCCCGCGCGGGTCTTCAAAACGCTGGTGACACGCGGGGCAAGCAAGAAAAACTACGTCTTTGTGATCCCCGTGGCGGAAGAGCTCGACCTGAAAAAAGCGGCGAAGGCCGTGGGGGAGAAGTCCATCGCCATGATCCATGTGAGCGAGATCAACGCCCTCACCGGCTATGTGCGCGGCGGCTGCTCACCCATCGGGATGAAAAAGCAGTTTGAGACGGTATATCACGAAAGCTGCCTGTCCCTTGAGACCATGGCGGTCAGCGCCGGCAAAATCGGCGCGCAGGTGGAGCTTGCCCCCGGCGACCTCATAAAAATCACGCGCGGCAAAACCGCGGATCTTATCGTTTAGGAGTATTTCTATGATGCAAAACAGCATCTTTATCAAGGGCGCGCGAGAGAACAACCTGAAAAACATCGACGTGGAGATCCCGCGCGACAAGCTCGTCGTCATTACGGGGCTGTCCGGCAGCGGGAAATCCAGTCTCGCCTTTGATACGATCTATGCCGAAGGCCAGCGCCGCTATGTGGAGAGCCTGAGCTCCTATGCCCGCATGTTCCTCGGCCAGATGGACAAGCCGGACGTGGACTATATCGAGGGCTTATCCCCGGCCATCTCCATCGACCAGAAGACCACCTCCAAAAACCCGCGCTCCACAGTCGGCACGGTGACGGAGATTTATGACTATATGCGCCTTCTCTGGGCGCGTGTCGGCGTTCCGCACTGCCCAAAGTGCGGGAAGGAGATCCGCCAGCAGTCCATCGACCAGATCGTCGACCGCATCATGGCCCTGCCGCAGGGGACAAAGCTGCAGATCCTGTCTCCGGTTATCCGCGGCAAAAAGGGCGAGCATGTCAAGGTTCTGGAGGACGCGAAGAAATCCGGCTACGTCCGTGCGCGCGTCGACGGGATCATCTACGATCTCGGCGAAGAGATCCGCCTGGAAAAGAATAAAAAGCACAATATTGAGATCGTCGTTGACCGCCTTGTGGTCAAGCCCGAAATCGTGCGCCGCCTGACGGACTCGGCGGAGACGGCGCTGGCGCTCTCCGGCGGCATCCTCTATGTCGACGTCGGCGGGGGAGAGCTGTTGAGCTTTTCCCAGAACTATGCCTGTGAGGAGTGCGGCATCTCGATTGAGGAGCTGGCGCCCCGCCTCTTCTCTTTCAATAACCCCCACGGCGCCTGCCCGACCTGCACCGGCCTCGGCGTGCAGCTTCTCGTGGATCCGGAGCTTATTATGCCGAACCCCAATCTCTCCGTCATGGACGGCGGGATCGTGGCCTCCGGCTGGAACAATATCAAGGGCGATTCCATCTCCCGGATGTATTTTGAAGCTTTGTCCAAGCGCTATCACTTCAAGCTGACCGAGCCTCTGAAAAACCTCTCCAAAGACGCCATGGACGCCATCCTCTACGGCACGAAGGGCGAACCGCTCCAGCTCCGTTATGAACGGAATGAGGGCTATGGCGTCATCAAGCGCGAGTTCGAGGGGATCATCAACAACCTCGAGCGCCGCTATCGTGAGACGCAGAGTCCTGCCATGCGCGCGGATATCGAGGAGTGCATGGCGGAGGTGGACTGCCCGGAGTGCCACGGCAAGCGCCTGAAGAAAACAGCCCTGGCCGTCACGGTGGGCGGCATGAGCATCGCGGATTTTGCGGATCTGTCCGTTGTGAAAGCGCTGGCGTTTATCGACAGTCTCACGCTCAACGAGAAAGACCGCATGATCGCGGAGCGGATTTTGAAGGAGATCCGGGCGCGCCTCGGCTTCCTGACCAGCGTCGGTCTCGGCTACCTGACGCTCTCCCGCTCGGCGGCGACCCTCTCCGGCGGCGAGACGCAGCGCATCCGCCTTGCTACACAGATCGGCTCCAGCCTGATGGGCGTCCTCTATATCCTGGACGAGCCCAGCATCGGTCTGCACCAGCGCGACAACGAAAAGCTGCTGCGGACGCTCAAGCAGCTTCGCGATCTCGGCAATACGCTGATCGTCGTGGAGCATGACGAGGAGACCATGCGCGCGGCCGACTATGTCATCGACATCGGCCCAGGCGCGGGCGTCAACGGCGGCAGGGTCGTCGCGGCGGGCTCGATCGAAGAGATCTGCGCCTGTCCCGAATCCGTCACCGGCCAATACCTGAGCGGGCAGAAGTCTATCCCGATCCCCGACGAGAGACGCAGGGGGAACGGACACAGCCTGTGGATCCGCGGCGCGAGCGAGCATAATCTGAAAAACATCGACGTGGAGATCCCGCTCGGGCAGTTCGTCTGCGTGACCGGCGTATCCGGCAGCGGGAAATCCTCACTCATCAACGAAGTTCTGTATAAAACCCTCGCCGCGGTCAAAAACCGCGTCAAGGTCAGGCCCGGCAAATGCGACGGGATCGAGGGGCTTGAATATGTCGACAAGGTCATCGCCCTGGATCAAAGTCCCATCGGGCGCACACCGCGCTCCAATCCCGCGACCTACACCGGCGTCTTCAACGATATCCGCGATCTCTTTGCCTCCACCCAGGATGCGAAGCTGCGCGGCTACAGCCAGGGACGCTTCTCCTTCAACGTCAAGGGCGGCCGCTGCGAGGCCTGCTCCGGCGACGGGCTTATCAAAGTGGAGATGCATTTCCTGCCGGACGTTTTTGTCCCCTGCGACGTCTGCGGCGGCAAGCGCTACAACCGCGAGACGCTGGAGGTCAGGTACAAGGGCAAGAGCATCGCGGACGTTCTCGACATGACGGTCGAGGAGGCGTGCGGCTTCTTTGCCAATCAGCAGAAGATCCTCAACAAGATCCAGACGCTCTATGACGTCGGCCTCGGCTATGTGAAGCTCGGCCAGTCCAGCACCACGCTCTCCGGCGGCGAGGCGCAGCGCGTCAAGCTGGCCACGGAGCTCTCCAAGCGCTCCACAGGCTCCACGGTCTATGTGCTGGACGAGCCTACCACCGGCCTGCACATCGCGGATGTGCACCGGCTGATCAACATTCTCAACAAGCTGGTGGAGGCCGGGAACACCGTCGTGGTGATCGAGCATAATCTGGACGTCATCAAGGTGGCCGACACGATCATCGACCTCGGCCCCGAGGGCGGCGATCTCGGCGGCAATCTGGTCTTTTCCGGCACGCCAGAGGACTGCGCGGCCTGCGGGGAGAGCTTTACCGGACAGTTTTTGCGGCCCCTTCTCGGGAAAGAATAAACAACAGGCGAGAGGTATCCCATGGATCAGGAACTGGAATATCAGGAGCTCAACGGCACCGTAGAGACGGTCATTTATAAAAACGAGGAGAACGGGTATACCGTTCTGAAACTGCGCAGCGACAGCGGCGAAGCTGTCACGGTTGTGGGCTGCTTCCCCTTTGCCGCGCCCGGGGAATCCATGATCGCAAGCGGCGAGTGGATGACCCACAGCGTCCACGGCCGACAGTTCAAAGCCGAATACGCCCAGCGCTTTCTTCCGAGCTCCGCCCCGGCGATCTATCAGTTCCTCGCGGGCGGCTCGGTCAAGGGCGTAGGGCCCGCCACCGCGTCGCTGATCGTTGACCGTTTCGGCGACAAGACGCTGGACACGATCCTCAACAACTGGAAGGAACTGGCCACTGTCAAGGGGATCAGCGCCGCGAAGGCGCAGCAGATCTCCAGGAGCTTTCGCCAGCAGGCTGGGCTCCGGATGCTGATGGAGTTTGTCTGCTCCTTCGGCCTCCGCCCGATCCTGGCACTGCGGGCGTATAAATACTATGGGGACGACGCGCTGCAGAACCTGCGCGAGAATCCCTATCTGCTCTGTTCCTCTCTCATCGGCGGTACGTTTCGGGAAGCGGACGAGATGGCGCTCGGCCTCGGCATGGGCGGCAACAGCAAAAACCGCATCGCCGCCGCCGTCCTGTTCGAGCTCGTCCACAACACGGGAAACGGCCACTGCTTTATTCCGCGTGAGAAGCTCGCGGCGGTGACGGCGGAGCTGATCGGCGTGGAGCCGGAGGAGGCCGACGCGTGTATCGGCGAACTGATCGAAGACAATCAGCTTCGCTATGAAGAGATCGCGGGCGTGCGGGCGTGCTATCTTCCCGCGCTCTATGAGGCGGAGACCAACGCCGCCGAGACCTTCGCCCGCATGAGCAGACGGAAATTCCGCGAGAACATCAACACGGAAAAGCTCCTGCAAAAGCTGGAGGTACAGCAGGGGATCACCTACGCCCCCGACCAGCGGCAGACGCTGGAGCAGGCGGCGTCCGGCCAGCTCATGGTGCTCACCGGCGGCCCCGGCACCGGCAAAACCACCTGCATCCGCGCGATCCTTGCCATGTATGACTCCCTTGGATTAAAAACACTCCTGTGCGCGCCCACGGGCCGTGCCGCCAAGCGGATGACCGAGGTGACCGGACGTGAGGCGGCGACGGTACACCGGCTTCTCGGCGCGAAATTTGATGAGGAGGGCGACCGCGTCGTCTTCACAAAAAACGAGAGCGACCGCCTCGACTGCGACGCGGTGATCCTGGATGAGTGCTCCATGGTGGATATCCTGCTGATGGACGCGCTCCTTCGCGCACTGCCGCCGGACGCGCGGCTGGTGCTGGTGGGAGACGCGGATCAGCTCCCCTCCGTCGGGCCGGGCAACGTATTCTCCGCCCTCATCCGCAGCCAGGTTGTCGCGACGGGGCGCCTGACCCTGATCCACCGTCAGGCCGAGGGCAGCCGCATCGTCCGCAACGCACACATGATCAAAAACGGCGAATACCCGAACTTTGCCGAAAACGCGGGCGATTTCTTCCGCCTGAAAAGGCTGCAGGGCGCAAGCGCGGTGGAGACGATCACAGAGCTCTGCGCCGTGCGGCTTCCGAATAAAATGAAGATCCCGCCCGAGGAGATCCAGGTGCTTTCCCCGACCCGAAAGGGTGAGACCGGCACGCTGAATCTCAACCGCAAGCTGCAGGAGGCGCTGAACCCGCCCGCGCCGGGGAAGAGGGAGAAGCCCTTCGGCGACGTTGTCTTCCGCGAGGGCGACCGCGTCATGCAGATTCGCAACAACTATGATATTCTGTGGAAAAACGCGAACAATACCGAAGCGGGGATGGGCATATACAACGGCGACATGGGGATTCTCCGCACGGTCGATACGGATAACGAGACGCTGACCGTCGACTTTGACGGGCGCATCGTGTGCTATGGCTTCGACGCGCTCAACGAGCTGGAGCACGCCTGGGCCGTTACGGTACATAAAGCGCAGGGCAGCGAATACCGCGCCGTGATACTCGCGCTCAGCGGCACGTCACAGCTCCTGATGACAAGAAGCGTGCTCTATACCGCCGTGACAAGGGCCAAGGAGCTGCTGATCCTGGTCGGGGACGATACGCTTGCCATGCGGATGATCGACAATTACAGGCAGGCGCGCCGCTATACCGCCCTGCGGGTAAGATTGAGAAGCCTGTGCGGCCTATGAAGAAATTGCTCGATTGGCTCCTTGATCTGTTCTATCCGCCGCGCTGCGCCTTCTGCCGCAGACTGCTGCGTGAGGAGGAGAAGGGCGTCTGCCGTTTTTGCCGGAAAACATACGAAAACCGCTGCATCCGCCGGGAGCTTGCGCATTGCTCCTGCTGCGTCGCGCCGCTCAGCTATGAAGGCGCGGTGCGGGATTCTCTGCTGCGCTACAAATTTCGCGGCGTCGCCGCCTACGGAGCGGCTTATGCGGATTTTCTCGCAAAATGTATTGACGAATCGCAGATTTCCTGCGATATTATCACATGGGTACCGTTGAGCCGCCGCAGACTTCGCAGGCGCGGCTACGATCAGGCCCGTATCCTGGCAGAGGAAACGGCAAAGCGCCTGAACCTTCCCTGCGAGAAGCTGCTGGAAAAACGGGTGGACACAAAACCGCAGTCCGGCATCAGGGACGCGGAGAGCCGCAGGAAAAACGCGAAGGGCGTCTATGTCTGCTGCGCGCCTTCGGAGGCTGAAGGCAAACACATATTGCTGATCGACGATATCGTCACAACGGGCGCGACGCTGTCCGAGTGCGCCGCGGTGCTGAAACAGGCAGGCTGTGCCGCGGTTGTCGCCGCCGCTGCCGCTTCCAGGCAGCAGGCGTAAAGAAGGAGTTTATCATGAATTTGTTTGAGAGAGATATAGCCATTGATCTCGGCACCTCGTCCACGCTGCTGTTTGAGCAGGGCAAGGGCGTCGTCGCCAGAGAGCCTACCGTCGTCGCGGTGGACAAATTCAGCGGCAAAATCCTGAAAATCGGCCAGGACGCGCAGAAGATGCTGGGCCGGACGCCTGCAAATATCGTGGCGATCCACCCGGTAAACGCGGGCGTTATCTCGGACTATGAGATTACGGCCCAGATGCTGCGTGAGCTTGTCAGCCGCATTACCTCCTTCAGCCTGTTTAAACCCTGCGTGCTGGCATGCGTCCCCAGCTCCATCACCGGTGTGGAGGAACGCGCGATGATCGACGCGGCGATCGAAGCCGGCGCGCGCAAGGTCTTCCTGCTGGAGACGGCCGTCGCCACCGCCATGGGCGCGGGCGTGGACATCTCCAAGGCGGACGGGCACATGGTCATCGACATCGGCGGCGGCACGACCGAGGTCGCGGTCGTCTCGGGCGGCGGCGTCGTGGAATGCCAGTCCATCAAGGTGGCGGGTACCAGCTTTGACGAGTCGATCGTCAAGTTTATCCGCCGCAAATATGATCTGCTGATCGGCCTGAGCACCGCCGAAGAGCTCAAGCGGAACATCGGCTGCGTGATCCAGCGGCCCGATATCAGCTTCGAGGAAATCAAGGGACGGGATCTGTCCAACGGCCTGCCCAAAACCGTCAAAGTCAGCTCCACCGAGCTGATCGAAGCCTTTGTGGAGCCCATGAACCATATCCTCGACGCCATCCGCCTTGTCCTGGAGAGTACGCCTCCGCAGCTGGTGGGCGATCTGGACAAGAACGGCATTATCATGTCCGGCGGCGGCAGCCTCATCTACGGGATCGACAAGCTGATCGAACGCAGCACCGGCATCCGCACCCTCGTCGTGGACGACGCCGTCTCCTGCGCAGCCTACGGCGCGGGCAAAATGCTCATGCATCTGGACATGCTGCAGGACGGCATGATGAACTTCTATCGCAAACGCCAGCTCAAAGGATAAAAGGGGGATTCAGTATGTTGAAATGCTGCCCGCTGAAAAAGCGGAGGGACGAAAAGCCGACCTGCTCCGCGGTCATTGTCGCGGCCGGAAGCTCCCAGCGCATGGGGAGCGACAAAATCATGATGAAGCTTGGGGCGATGCCCGTGCTGGCCAGGACGGTTCTCGCCTTTGAAAACAACGAGTATATCGACGAGATCATCATTGTCACCAGGACGGAAAAGCTCCAGGAGATCGCCGATATGTGCTACAGAAACGGGCTTCACAAGGTGAAGAAGGTCATCAGCGGCGGGGCGACAAGGATGGAATCCGCCCTCGCCGGAGTTTCCGCCGCGCGCCACGGGGCGAAGCTGATCGCCATTCACGACGGGGCAAGGCCGCTTGTGTCGCAGGGCCTGATCAGCAGGACGGTTTTGGCCGCACGGGAATACCGGTCTGTCGTCCCGGCGATTGCCAGCACCGATACGCTCAAAACCGTGGATGAAAAAGGCTTTATCTCCGGTACGGTGGATCGCGCCACTACGGTGCGTGTCCAGACGCCGCAGGTCTTTCACGGGGATCTCATCAAGGGCGCGCTCACAAAAGCGGTCGAGAAGGGCCTGACCCTCACCGACGACGGCTCTGCCATAGAGATGATGGGGATCAAAACCTTCGTCGTCGAGGGCGATCCGGAGAATATCAAAATCACGACGCCCGAGGATCTTGTCACGGCCAGGGCGATTGTGGAGAGCAGGGGGGATCAGAATGCGAATCGGACATGGATATGACGTGCACCGCCTGGTGGAAGGCCGCAGACTGATCCTCGGCGGGATCGAGATCCCGTATGAAAAGGGCCTGCTCGGGCATTCGGACGCGGACGTACTGACGCATGCGCTGATGGATTCCCTGCTGGGGGCGGCCGCCCTGGGCGACATCGGAAAGCTCTTTCCGGACAGCGATCCGCGCTATGCCGGGGCTGACAGTGTGGAGCTCCTGCACGAGGTCTGCCGTGTGATCAAAGAGGCCGGGTATCAGGTCGGCAATGTGGACTGCACGGTCATTGCGCAGCGCCCGAAGCTGGCGCCGTTTATTCCGCAGATGCGGGAGAAGCTCGCGTCCGCCATGGAAATCGCGCCGGATCGCGTAAGCGTCAAGGCCACGACCGAGGAGGGCCTCGGCTTTTCCGGCGAGGGGCTGGGCATTGCGGCGCACACCGTCGCGCTGATCGAAAGAATATAAAATAACAGAATACGCCGCCGCCGCATAGGATAACACAGTCCTGTGTGAGATGCCGGCAAAACAGCGATCCGTTCCACAGGGGGAAGCCTGCGGGGCGGATCGCTGTTTTGCTTTTTGGAGGTTAAAACCGTATGAAATATCTGATCATGTGCAAATCGCTGACCAACGCCCAGCGCGCCTCTCTGTTTCTGGAGCGGCGCGGGATCGGCGCGGCAGTGGTAAAGGCGCCCCAGAGCCTGCGCGCCGGAGGCTGCGGCTATGCCGTTAGCCTCTACAGGCGTCTGGGCGAGGCTGTCAGCATTTTAAAAAACGCCGATCTGCTGACCGGGAAGGTCTATCTGCGCAACGAAGACGGCAGTTATCGGGAGGCCGCGGCGGATGATCTATCTCGATAACGCCGCGACAACGCTGATAAAGCCGGTATCGGTCGCGCAGGCGATGCTGAACGCCATGCGCAGTTGCGCAAGCCCCGGCCGCGGCGGACACCGGGCGGCCATGCGGGCGTCCGAGCTTGTTTACCGCTGCCGGGAACAGGCGGCGGAGCTGTTTAACGTCCCCGATCCGGCGCGCGTCGTCTTTACCATGAACGCCACCCACGGCCTGAATATTGCGATCCGTTCGCTGGCAAAAGCCGGGACGCCGGTGCTGATCTCCGGCTATGAGCACAACGCCGTGACCCGCCCGCTCCATCAGCTCGGCGCAGACCTTCTGATTGCCCAATCTCCGCTGTTTGACCGCGAAGCATGCCTTCGCGCTTTTGAAGGGCGGATAGACAGGGCGGAGCTCGCGGTATGTACCATGGTTTCCAATGTTTTCGGCTTCATCCTGCCGGTTTACGAAATTGCGGCGCTGTGCGCCGAGAGGGGCGTCCCGCTGATTGTAGACGCTTCGCAGGCGGCGGGGGTTCTGGATGTGGATTTCCAAAAGCTCGGCGCCGCTTTTATCGCCATGCCGGGCCACAAGGGACTTCTCGGCCCGCAGGGGACGGGACTGCTGCTCTGCGGAGAGAGGGGAGAGCCGCTGCTGGCCGGAGGCTCGGGTTCCGACAGCCTTCTGCAGGAAATGCCCGCGTATCTGCCGGATCGCCTGGAGGCGGGAACGCACAATGTTCCGGGCATTGCGGGGCTGCTTGCGGGGATCGAGTATATCCGATCGCGCGAACCGGGGAGCATCCTGGAACATGAGCGCAGCCTGCTCCGCATTGCGGTCAGTGAACTGCGAGACTGCGGCGGCCTGGAGCTTTTTGACGGCTCGGAGGGGACGCAGAGCGGCGTGCTGTCCTTCCGTTTCGGCGGCATGGACTGCGATGAGGCGGCTCAGCAGCTTTCCGAGCGCGGCATCTGTCTCAGAAGCGGACTGCACTGCGCGCCCCTTGCGCATCGGAGCGCCGGAACGATCGACACCGGAACACTGCGCATGAGCTTTTCGCCCTTTGTAAGTGCGCGGGAGTTAAGCGGCTGCTGTAAAATAATCAAAGAAATGCTCATCTGAATGCAGAAATGATATTGCCATTTTGAACCGCTTGCGGTATAATATATAGATAGGAATAAAATAGAAAGACTATGTGCACGGATAAGAGGAACGTCCATGGATAAAATCACCAACGCGCTCGGCCGCGCGGGAAACTATCTGGCGACGATGGGGATCTCCGACTTCATTGATATCATCATCGTTGCCTATCTTATATACCGTATCATCTGGTTTATTCGGAAATCCAGCTTCATCAATCTCGCAAAGGGCCTGATTCTGGTGCTGGTCGCGCTGTGGGCGTCCGAATTCTTCGGGCTGATCATGCTCAGCTATATCCTGAGAAAGACCGTGGAATTGGGCGTCATCGCACTGGTCATCCTTTTCCAGCCGGAACTGCGCAGACTGCTGGAACGCATGGGCAGCACCCTGAATACGAATATCGGCGGGTCCAGTACCGATATGACCCGCGCGATCAGCGAGGTTGCCCAGGCCTGCGGCGATATGGCGGCCACCAATACCGGCGCGCTGCTTGTCTTTGAGCGCAAGGTGTCGCTTTTGCCCGTTGTCGGTACGGGCTCGGTGGTCAATGCCGACACCAATGCGGAGCTGATCAAGAATCTCTTCTTCAAAAACGCCCCGCTTCATGACGGTGCCGTGATCATGCGCGACGCCAGAATTGAGGCAGCGGGCTGCGTTTTGCCGCTTTCGAAGAATCAGAATCTGAGCCGCGATCTCGGCACGCGGCACCGCGCCGGCCTTGGCGTCTCCGAGGAGAGCGACGCGATCGCCGTCATCGTCTCGGAAGAGCGCGGCGACATTTCCGCCGCGATCGACGGGCAGCTCAAACGGCATCTGAGTCCGGGACAGCTTGCCGCCTTCCTGACGAAGGAGCTGATCCACGAGGAGAAGAAGGACGACAAAGCGGGCTTGTGGAAGGAAATCAAGAACTTCTTCCAGACCAATGACGACGACAGCGAGGATGCGCATGAAACAAAATCTGAGTAAACTGTATAACAGTAAAGCATTTTGGGTTATCGTCTCCCTGATCCTATCGATCATGCTGTGGGTTTACGTGGCGAGCGTTGAGACGGAGGAATTCAAACAGACCTTCCGCGGCGTGCGTGTTCAGCTGGTGGGGGAGACACTGCTCCGGGATACCAAAAACCTTGTGATCACTGATATGGACACCAGCACCGTGACGGTGGAGGTCGTAGGGCCCAGGCGTATTGTCGGCAGTCTCGACTCCGACAACATTTATGCGCAGGTCGATGTGTCCAAGCTTGCCCGCGCGGCCTATACCTCGCTGCAGTATTCCGTCATTTTCCCCGACGGTACGGATACCAGCAATCTGTCAGTCACGAGAAAAACACCCGAGACGATCAACTTCATGGTCTCTCCGCAGACAACGAAATCCATTCAGGTGCGCGGAAGCTTTGACGGCTCGGTCGCAGAGGGCTTTACGGCGGAGGAACCGTACTTTGAACCCGCGACCATTACGCTCTCCGGACCGGAGGCTTACCTGAGAAACGTGGATTACGCGTGGGTAAGCTTCGGCAAGGAGAACGTTGACAGCACCTATGAGGTCGAGACGGGCTATACGCTGATGACGGCGGACAATACGCCCGCGTCCACCACCGGCATTACCTGCACGCCCGACGTCGTTACGGCGATCCTCCCGATCCTGACGCTCAAGGAGGTCAACCTCGGCATCAATCTGATCGAAGGCGGCGGCGCGACAGCCGAAAACACCAAGGTCACCATCGAACCGGACAGCATTGTGCTCGCCGGGGATTCCAAGCTGCTGGCAGGCATCAACAAGATCACGCTGACCTCGATCGATCTGGCGGACTTTGTCTCCACCTATACCGACAGCTACCTGATCCCCATCGACAACGAGCTGCGCAACATTACCGGCGTGACGGAGGCCAAGGTTACCGCGGAAATCGTGGGCCTTGAAACGAAGAATGCCAAGGTGACCAACATTTCCTGCATCAACGCAACGCCCGGCTACTCGGCGAAGATCCTGACGGGGGCCCTGTATGTCACGCTGCGCGGCAACCCGGAGAGCCTTGCGGCAATCAAGGATGAAAACATCCGCGCCGTTGCGGATCTGACGGATATGAACGAATCTGTCGGAACCTTTATGGCCAAGGTCAAAATCTATGTGGACGGCTATACCGACGTCGGTGCCATCCGCATCAACGGACAGGATTACACGATCTATATTCAGATCGAGAAGGAACCGGAGAGAGTTCTGGAGGCTGTGCCGGAGATCATTCCGGAAATGCCGCCGGAAATGGAGACGGATTCATGACACAGGACGCAGTTGTATTCAGATGCCTGGATGACGAAAGAGCGGAGGTCGTCGTTACACGCGCCACCGCCTGCGGCGCCAATTGCGAAAGCTGCGAGGCATGCGTGTTTCAGAATGAGCTCAAGACCGTGGCGCGGAACCTGATCGGCGCGCGTCCCGGTCAGCGGGTACTGATCGAGAGCAAGTCCTCAAAGGTTTACGGCGCGATACTCCTTGTCTATATCGTGCCGATCCTCCTCGCGATCCTCGGCTGCTTCGCGGCCTACGCCATGGGCGCGTCCGAGGGGATCTGCGTCCTGTGCACCTTCCTCGGCTTCCTGCTGGGGGCTGTCGTCACGGTAGTGACCCAACGGCTCAGGCGGGACAAGAATCCCATCACGTTTGATATTATCAAATTCAATTGATTCAGGGGGCAATATGATCAAAAGTATGACCGGCTACGGCAGCGCGAAGGGGACTGTTGAGGGTCTCCAGATCACGGTCGAGCTGAAAAGTGTGAACAACCGCTATCTTGACACGTCTGTGCGGCTTCCCAGAAGCTTCCTCTTTGCCGAGGATGCGGTGAAGTCTGCCGTACAGAAGCACATCAGCAGGGGAAAGGTGGACGTCTTTATCAGCGTCGATTCCACCGAGGCCGGAGAGATGACCGTGAAGGTCAACGAGGCCCTGCTGCGCGGTTATCTGGAGGCGATGGAACATATTTCGGAGGAATACGGCCTTGTCAACGACGCGACCGCACTGTCCGTCAGCCGCTTTCCTGACGTGCTGAGCGTGGAAAAGAAGGATCTGGACGCGGACGCGATCACGGCCGGCATGCTTGACATCACCGAGAACGCGCTGCATGACTTCAACGCCATGCGGGAGAGGGAGGGCGCAAAGCTTCGGGAAGACGTGCTTTCCCGCCTCGACGTCATTGACGCGCTGGTAAGCACCGTGGAGCGGGAGAGCCCCAAAACGGTCGCCGAATACCGCGCAAGGCTTGAGGCCAAAATGGCGGAGGTGCTCGGCAGCGCCGGGATCGACGAAAACCGCATTCTTGCAGAAGCCGCGATCTTCGCCGATCACATCGCGGTGGATGAGGAGACCGTGAGACTGCGCAGCCACATGAGCCAGCTCAAAACGATGATCAACGGCAGCTCGCCCACCGGCCGCAAGATCGATTTCCTGATTCAGGAATTCAACCGCGAGGCCAATACGATCGGCTCCAAATGTCAGAATTCGGACATCGCCCATACGGTGGTGGATCTGAAATCCGAGATCGAAAAGATCCGGGAGCAGATCCAGAACATCGAATGAGGACAGCGTGATGAAACTGATCGGAATCGGCTTTGGCAACCTTGTCTCGGCAGAGCGCATCATCTCCATTGTCAGCCCCGAGTCCGCCCCCATCAAGCGCATGATTCAGGACGCGCGGGAGCGGGGACTGCTGATCGACGCTTCCTTCGGCCGCAGCACCAGGGCTGTGATCACGATGGACAGCGGCAATGTGGTTCTCTCTGCCTTGACGCCGGAGACCCTTGCGGCGCGCTGCGCCGATATTTCTGAGGAAGGCGGATATAAAGATGAGTGAAAGAGGCAAGCTTCTGGTGATTTCCGGCCCGTCCGGCGCCGGGAAAAGCACGGTGGTCGCCAAGGCGATCGAGGGCAGGACGGATATTTGCTTTTCTACCTCGGTCACCACGCGCAGCCCGCGCCCCGGCGAAGTGCACGGCAGGGAATACTTCTTCGTCAATTTTGAGCGCTTCCGTGAGATGGTGGAAAATGACGAGCTGCTGGAACACGCGGAGTATGTGGCGAACCGTTACGGCACGCCCCGGTCCTATGTGGAAAAGCGCCTTGACGAAGGGATGAACGTCCTGCTGGATATTGAGGTGCAGGGTGCGCGGCAGGTACGCAAAAAGATGCCGGAGGCCATCCTGATCTTTATTGCGCCGCCTTCTCTGGTGGAGCTTGAGCGCCGCCTCAGAGGACGCGGCACGGATACGGAGAGGGCCATCGAGGGTCGCCTGATCCGTGCGCGGCAGGAGTATCAGGAGGCGGATTTCTACGATTACCTCATCGTAAACGACGATGTGGACAAGGCCGCCGCAAAGCTCAACGCCATCATCGAGGCCGAGCACTGCCGCTTCGGCGACTGGGCGAACTGGCTGAAATCCAATTGATAGAATAAGAATGTTAAAAATTGCGCGCCGCGGCTTTCAGCGGCAGAATGGAGAATTGTTATGATGCTTTATCCCCCCGTCGCCGAACTCGTTGACAAGATCGGCAGCCGTTACCAGCTTGTAAATCTCGTCGCGAAACGGGCGAGACAGATTTCTACCGATGCGGAAGAGAAACAGCTTCCCCTCGAGCGCAAGGCGGTTTCCATCGCCATAGAAGAGGTCTATACCGGTAAGCTCAGCCTTGACCGCTGATTTCGTTTTTTCCGTTTTGCGGCGGGGGAGGGGTAATCATGTCCAGAACGGTGGCTAAAATCGCGGTCTCTGCTGCGACATACTGGCTTGACAAGCCCTATGATTATCTGATCCCGCCGGAAATGGCAGAGAAAGCCCTCCCGGGTATGCGGGTTCATGTACCCTTTTCCAAGGGCAACCGCAGGACGGAGGGCGTTATTCTTGCCGTTGCGGACCATACCAGCTACGAGCAGCCGCTGAAAGCGGTGCTCTCGCTTTTGGATGATGAGCCCGTGCTGACGGAAGAACAGATACGCCTCGCTCTTTTCATGCGGGAGCGTTTTTTCTGCACGGTCTATGACGCGATCCGCGCCATGCTCCCGGCGGGCCTCTGGTTTGACGAAGAGGGCAGACGGCGCGCGAAGGACAAAAGTCTGGAGATGGCGAGACTTGCCATCGAGCCGGAAGAGGCCGAGATCCTGCGGGATGCAAAGCGGATGCGCTCGCCGGGACAGGCGGCGATTCTGGAGCAGCTTTGTGCCTTTGCGTGTATTCCGAGTCATGACCTCCTGCTGCATACCGGCGCCAGAAGACAGGCGCTGAAGGCGCTGGAAAAGGCCGGCGCGGTGGAGCTCTACGAAAAAGAGGCCTTCCGCCGCCCGCAGATCCATATCGGCCAGACGGAGCCTCTGCCCGTCCTGAGTCTGGAACAGGACAGGGCCTTTACCGGCATCGACGCCCTCGCGCGTTCCGGCGGAGCCGGCGCGGCGCTTCTCTTCGGCGTCACCGGCAGCGGCAAGACGAGCGTCTATATCCACCTGATCGACAGCCAGCTTCGCCGGGGCCGTTCGGTGATCCTGCTGGTGCCGGAGATCGCGCTGACGCCGCAGATGATCCAGACCTTCTCCTCCCATTTCGGAAACGACGTCGCCGTTCTGCACAGCAGTCTCTCCGTAGGAGAGCGCTATGATGAATGGAAGCGGGTCAAAACCGGGAAGGCGCGCGTTGTCATCGGCACGCGCAGCGCGGTTTTCGCCCCGACGCCCGATCTGGGACTCATCATCATCGACGAGGAACAGGAGGAGACCTATAAATCCGAAAACATCCCCCGCTACAACGCGCGGGATGTGGCAAAGTACCGCTGCGCGAAAGCAAATTGTCTGCTGCTGCTCGGTTCGGCTACGCCGGATGTGGTCAGCATGTATGCTGCCGATACCGGGCGCTATGCGTATTTTACCCTGGAAAACCGCTATAACGAGAAGGATCTGCCCGCGGTTGAGATCGTGGATATGAAGCAGGAGCTGCGGGACGGCAACGGCTCGAGCATCAGCGGCGTCCTGCGGGAAGAGCTTCGGAAGAATCTTGACCGGGGCGAGCAGAGCATTCTGTTCATCAACCGCCGGGGCGCGAACCGCCTCATCAGCTGCGGGGAGTGCGGCTTCGTGTACAAGTGTCCCCGCTGCAGCGTATCGCTTACCTACCACAGCTCGAACAGGCGTCTTCTCTGCCACTACTGCGGCTATTCCCAGCGGCCGGATGAGGTATGCCCGGACTGCGGCGGCGCCCTTAAGTATATCGGCGTCGGCACCCAGATGGTGGAGAGCGAGCTGAAGGAGCTTTTCCCCGGCACGGAAATCCTGCGCATGGACGCGGATACCGTCGCCCCGGCCGGCTCCCATGAAAAGCTGCTCGACCGGTTTCGCAGTGAAAACATCCCCATCATGGTCGGCACCCAGATGGTCACCAAAGGCCTGAATTTTGAAAATGTGACGCTGGTGGGCGTCATCTCCGCCGACCAGAGCCTGTATGCCGGAAGCTACCGGGCAGGGGAGAGGAGCTTTTCCCTGATCACCCAGGTCGTCGGCAGGAGCGGCCGCGGGCAAAAGCCCGGACGCGCCGTGATCCAGACCTTTACCCCGGAAAACGAGGTGATCCTCCAGGCGGCAAAGCAGGATTACCCCGGGTTTTATCATTCGGAGATTGAGCTGAGAAAGCTCCAGCATACGCCGCCCTTTTCCGAGCTGCTCTCCATTACCGTCTCCGGCGTGAATGAAGAGCATGTCTACCGCGCCTGCCGCCTGATCCGCCAGCGCCTGGACGCATTGACAGCGGCCGACGGCAGCACGGGTATTCTCGGCCCTGCGCCCCTCGCCGTGGTGAAGGTGAACAACCGATACCGCTACCGGGTCATGGTCTACAGCGGCGGAAACAAGGGCGTCCGCGCGCTGATTGCCGGCGTGGTCATGGAATTCTGCCGGGACAAGCGCTTCAGCGACGTCGCAATATACGCGGACAATGATCCAAACGATTAAAGGATTGGAGATAAAGATGGCACGCAGAAATATTCTCACGAAAGAACAACCGGCGCTGTATAAGAAATGCCGCCCGGTGACGGAGTTTAATCCCAGACTGCACCAGCTTCTGGACGATATGGCGGAGACCCTCGCCGGGGAAAACGGCGTGGGGCTCGCGGCGCCGCAGGTCGGCGTGCTGCGGCGCGCCGTGATCGTACTGGAGACCAACGTCCCCGAGGGGGAAGAGGAATACCTGATCGAACTGATCAACCCCGAGATCATCGAGGCCACCGGCGAACAGAACGGGGCGGAGGGCTGTCTCAGCGTTCCGGGCGAATACGGCCTTGTCAAGCGCCCCATGCATGTGAAGGTGCGCGCGCAGGATCGGAACGGCAACACCTTTGAGGTCGAGGGCGATGGGCTGACAGCAAGATGCTTCTGCCATGAGATCGACCACCTCGAGGGGATCGTCTTTACCTCCAAGTGTGAGCGCATGCTGAGCGAGGAAGAGCTCGAAAAGGGCGAGATTGAGCAATAAAGGCGGGATATAGCCATGCGTGTGGTGTTTATGGGCACGCCGGACTTCGCGGCGGCCTCCCTGAAAAAGCTGATAGAGGAAGAGTTCGACATTGCGGGCGTCTTCACCCAGCCGGACAAGCCGAAGGGCCGCGGCATGGAGATGGCCTTCTCACCGGTCAAGGAAGTGGCGCTGGCGCACCATCTGCCTGTTTTTCAGCCTGAAAAAATGCGCGACGGGACGGCACTCGGCATCGTGAAAGAGCTGAATCCCGATATCCTGGTGGTCGTGGCCTACGGGCGTATCCTGCCGGACGATATTCTCGCAGTACCGAAATACGGCGCGGTGAATGTGCACGGTTCGCTTCTGCCGAAGTATCGCGGCGCAGCGCCCATCCAGTGGGCGGTGCTGAACGGCGATACCGTGACCGGCGTGACGACCATGTACCTCGCCCACGATATGGACGCGGGGGATATCATCTACACCGCCGAGACGGAGATCGGCGAATTTGAGACCGCAGGGGAGCTTTTTGACCGCCTGATGGACATGGGGGCGGAGCTGCTTGTCAAAACCCTGCGGGATATTGAGGCCGGAACCGCGCCCCGCACGCCGCAGGATCACAGCCGGGCGACCTATGTCAAAATGCTGGATAAATCCATTTGTCCCATAGACTGGAACAAGAGCCCGCGCGAAATCGTCAAGCATATATACGGCCTCCAGCCCTGGCCGGTTGC
>CADAPH010000025.1 GCA_902789745.1 Oscillospiraceae bacterium
TTGACGCAGAGCACGATCACGCAGAACGCCGCGACATCCGCCGCGAGCAGGGCGGACAGCCTGACGGGGCGGTCATAGAACAGCAAGGGGCTTACCAGCAGGAAGGCGACCGCCGACACGGCGGGCTTGTCCGCGTGGAGCATGGAGATGCGGATGCTGAACACATACAGCACGATCTCGAACACATAGACGAGGATTGTCACAAGCGCGGGATGCTTCGGCGCGATGAAGCGCACGCAGAGCATGATCGCCAGCATAATGAACCCGCATGCCAGGTAGGTCGTGCTGTTCACGGTGGCAAACCCCTGGGAGAGCATACTGACAATGTACAGCAGGAAAAACATGATCCCGGCCAGCTGGGAAAACACGCTGAGCAATACCAGGTTCTCTTTGCGGATACCGGCGGACAAGGCGTTGTACTCATCCTTCTCCACACCGGCGTATAAAAAAAGCTTTCTGAGTTTTTGCAGGTAATTCATTTCCGTTATCGGATCTCCTTCATTTAACACGATATTCCCAAAGCCCGGTCAGCCATGCGACCGGGCCGCGTTTATTCGGCGGCGACGTCCGGGATCGTCACCGTCACCTCGGTTCCGCCCCCGTCGCGTGGGCTTATTGTCATCTTCCCGCCGCACATCCATTCGAGCCGCTGCCGGATGTTCGTCAGGGCCGTATGCGATTCGGAATCCTTCGCCGGATCAAATCCGGAGCCGTTGTCCGTAACGACGATCACGCTCTCGGATTCCGTGTGGTATGTTCGGATCGTCACATGGAGCGGGCCGGCATATGGGTTCATGCCGTGCTTGACGGCGTTCTCCACAAGGGGCTGCAAGGTCAGCGGCGGCAGGCGGAACCGTGTGAACGGCGTATCGTACTCCACAAGCAGCAGATCCTCATACTGCGCCTGTTCCACGGCGAGGTAGGTGCGGGTATGCTCCAGCTCCGCGGAGAAGGGAATGGCGTTTTCGCTGGCGACGGCCTTGAAATTTCGGCGCAGATAGTCGGTGAAATCCATTGTGACCTGCCGGGCCTTCTGCGGGTCCAGATTGCAGAGGCTGTAAATGCTCATCAGGGTATTGTAGATGAAGTGCGGGCGCATCTGCAGCACCATGATGCATCAGGTCCTGCTCGATCTGGTCGGACAGGATCAGGCTGAACATGGACAGGGAGAAAAGAACCATGCTGATGTCGATGAGCGGGAAGACGTCGACGAACATCTGCACCAGCATCGTGACCGTCAACGGCAGGATGGCGACGAGAAAGCTGATATAGGTTTTCCGGGAAAGCTGCTTCCGGCGCCGGATCGTGCCCGCGAGATTCAGAAGCAGGATGACGACCAGCGGCAGCAGCAGAAGCGGGTACAGGGGCCCGCGGTAATACAGCCCGTTCGAAGCGGAAAAATGGAACACGCCGATGAACGGAGAGCACAGCAGCAGAACAGCATAGACTGTCCACGTTCCGAGCACGGCGCGAAAGAGCCCGCTTTCGCGCAGGTGATCGCCGCAGGTGTGCAGCAGACAGGCCGTCAGCATGGGCGTCGGCAGCGAGAGAAACAGGCATTCCAGATACAGCAAAAGAAGGATCGCGGCATGCGGGACGGGAAAGCAGACGATGGCCGTTTCCATGGTGGCTAAAACGCAGCATACCGTAAGCACGACAAAATAGGACCGGAAAAAGCGCCTGTTCCAGCGGTCAAGTCCAGGCATGACGGCGGTGAGCCACACGCCCAGCAAGGCGAGCAGAAGCGCCGCGCCGAGAATAAAATAGTAGAAAAAATCGAGCCAACCGTTCACTCGTCCTCGCCTCCCGTCAAAAACGGATGGCGCAGCTTTTCCGAGAATGATCCGGACATGCCGTATACCTCCGCTTCTCTGTTAGCTGGTATCATAATCCGGCGCGGCGGTAAAAGCAACAAAAATCGGAAAAATAGGGTTTGACATTCTGGAACACCCTGTTGATGGGCAGCCGAAAAAGCAGTAATATCAGGTACAGGAAATACAGAACGCTATTTTACAGAATAGGAGGCATCGTATGGAAACAAGATTTAAGAACAAATCGCAAATCATTGACATCGGCATTACAGCGGTTTCGGTAGTACTCTCGGTGGGCACTATGCTCTATGGAATCAGCCAATTCGGACTTGGCGAGGCATGGCCCGAATTGGTGCTTAACCTGTTTTACATCGCATGTGCGGCGATGATGGCGATGTACTTCTTCAAGCGCATCGACAGCCAGCGTTTCAATTACTGGAGTTCAGTATGCGCAGGCATTACGGTGCTCTTGCGCGACATCCTCTTTCCGCCCCCGCTGGAGAATTACCCCATTCATTTGGTGTGCCTTACGCTCTCGGTGATGCTGCTCCTCCTGTTCACCTTCTTCTATGCCCGCAAGGACTGGAAGAGTTACACCAAGCGCAATCTGTGGCTGCTTTTTATCATTGACACGGTCATTGCCGGATTGTATTATTACGTTATTTCCCGCAATCCAATCAATGAATATACCAACTACCTGCTCACGGAAATATGGATTCGTCCTACCATTATCTACGGACTGGTAGCCTGCTTCGCATCAGAAAAAGAGAATATGAAAACGACATTCTGACCCGCGCAAAGCGTGGGCTGAAATAACAGGGAGGATAACTATGATTGAATTAAGCAAAGAAAGAATTGAGAAGATTCTGTACGAAGAGACTGCGAAAACAGAACAATTGACTACGATTCTTCGCAGTATCTATACCAGGTATCTGCGGATGTATGAGAAATACTTTTCAGACATTGACGCATTGAACGATAATACGATCTCTGAGCTGAGAAATTATAACGAAGAGACCAAAAGTCTGATAAGGTATTATTACCTGGACATTCCTCAGGATATCTTCGATGGAATCAAAGAAATCGAAAACAGCTCTGTCGCCAACCTGCTTGGACCCAAATGGCGTAAATACCTTTCTTCCAGCTATGCGGCGTTCAAGGAAGAACACAGTGACGAGTATAAAGGCGAGAAATCCTTTAAGGCGGCGTTTACAGAGCAAGCGATGAAAGAATTCTATGATGCAATGGATTATGTTTTCAGAGAAGGTTTCGGCACCGGCAGCCAGACCACCAAGGATACAGTAAGCGGTCTCGCAGGATTGCTTTTCGGGGGAGAAAAGTAGATGGGCGGTGTCGTGATACTCGGCCCGGTTCAAGATCACAACCGTGAAGATTTAGAAACATAAAAAAGAAGGAGAACACAACGATGGAATTGATCGGCAATACTTTTTTCTATGATTGGGAGGTTTCCCTGATTCTCTGGCTGCAGGCACATATGGGAAGCTTTGGAACGTCCCTTGCTTCTTTTTTCTCCGCCTTCGGGGAGGAACTGGCCGGAGTGGCGATCATCGGTTTTCTGTATTGGTGCTATGACAAGCGTTTTGGCCGCTTCGTGGGCCTGAACGTGCTGGTTGGCATTGTGCTCAACCCTATGATCAAAAACATCTACCTCCGCCGCAGACCGTATTTTGACACGCCGGAGATCAAATGTCTCAAGCCGATAAAGAAGGATGCGGATATCTACAACATCGCCGCCCAGGAGTTCTCTTTCCCGAGCGGGCATGCCACAAATGCGGTGACCATCTATGGCTCTGCGGCAGAGTACAAAAGAAAGAATAAGATACTCGCGGTGATCGGTGTGGTTCTCCCGCTGCTGGTCGGCGTGTCCCGCTTCTGCCTTGGCGTGCACTATCCCACGGACGTGATCTGCGGATGGCTGCTGGGCCTTGTGGTCATCATTTTTGTTCCCTGGCTGCAGAATAAGCTCAAAAATGACAGGCTGCTTTACGGTATTCTGCTGCTGATGGGGCTGCCCGGCTTTTTCTACTGCAAGAGCCTTGACTTCTTCTCGGGCTATGGGATGCTGCTCGGCTTTGTACTGGCTGTCGAATTTGAACAGAAATATGTCAATTTTGAAAACACCCGCAGCGCAATGTGCTCGGTGCTTCGCGTTGTGGGCGGCGTCGCGGTCTTCTTCGGCCTCAACGAGTTGACAAAGATGCCCTTCAGCGCGGACTTTCTCAATTCCGGCGAGATGTCGGCCTTGCTTATCCGCACGGTGCGATACACCCTGGTGGTTTTTGCGGTTCTTGGCGTGTATCCGATGGTTTTCAAATATGCGGATAAGTGGTTTGAAAAGGATAAATCACCCAGCGAAAAATGAAACAGTGGAAAACAATTCATAAGAAGTACGGCGATTTCGCGCAAAGTGCGAAGTCGCCGTTCATTTTCTATACGATGAAAAAATGAGCGTCCCGGCATCGGAGATCATTTGCAAGAGGCGGCTTTTTCTGGTATAATAAAAAACAACCTGTAATTGAGAACAGAGCTCCGGAAGACAGCCGCTCCGGCGGTTTCGCAGCATAATCTGATGAAAACTGTTCAGGTACATATACGAAAGGTGTTTATCGCCGTCCGGCGCTGTTTCATGAGGTATCCTATTCAGAATATTGTTTTTTCATACACTTCAGGCTTGTTGTGAGAGAAAGGAGCTGATGCTGCCATGGCAGTTATTTTTGACGGGAAATCGCTTGCGGAGTCGATAAAAAGAAAAATAATGGAAGAGGCGGCAAATCTGCCGCGAAAACCGGGGCTCGCCGCAATTCTGGTGGGGGATGATCCGGCTTCGAGACTCTATGTGAACAATAAGGAAAAGGATTGCGCAGCCTGCGGCTTTTTCTCGCGCCGCTTTGATCTGCCCGCAACTGTTTCGGAGGAGGAACTGCTCGGCAGGATCGACAGGATCAACGCCAACGCCGCGATCGATGGAATTCTGGTTCAGCTTCCGCTCCCGGCGTCGATCAGTGAACGCCGTATCGTGGAAGCCATTGCTCCGGAAAAGGATGTGGATGCTTTCCATCCGCTCAACGTGGGGCGTATGGTTTACGGCGAATCGCCTGTCTGGCCCTGTACGCCTTCCGGAATCGCCGCCATGCTGGATGCTTATCAGATCCCGATTGATGGAAAAGTCTGCGTAATGGTGGGCAGAAGCGATATCGTCGGAAAGCCGATGGGTCTGCTCCTTCTCCAACGCAACGGCACAGTGATCTACTGTCACCGGCATACGCGGGATCTTGCTGCGATGACCCGTCAGGCGGATATCCTGATCGTTGCCGCCGGCTGCCCGGGGCTGATCACATCCGACATGGTGAAAGCCGACGCCGTGGTTATCGACGTGGCCATGAACCGCGATCCCACAACAGGCATATTTACCGGTGATGTCTGCTTCGACGAGGTGAAAGAGAAGGCCGCCTGTATCACCCCGGTTCCGGGCGGCGTCGGTCCGATGACGCGTGCCATGCTGATGCGCAATGTGCTCACCCTCGCAAAGCTTCACATGGGCCTTGCACAGCCCTGAAACTTATGATTCGGATATGACGGAAACGGCCTCGGCCGGTCATATCCCTGCAGTAGATGAGCCGCTCTTGCTTTATCCGGAAACTGCGGCTATAATGATTATCTGATGGCGAAACGCCGCAAGGCGTTCCGCCGTACCGCTTTGAAGAGCAGAGCCCCGATAACAGAAGGAAGAAGTGGTTCAAATTGGTAAATCTTGACAAGCTGCTGAAAAGCACGGAGGATATCAACGGTTTGCTGGCACGCTACGGCGTCAAGTTCGGCATCTACAAAAACGGCGTCTTCAAGGAGCAGCTTTTCCCCTTCGATCCGATCCCCCGCATCATTGGGAGGGAAGAGTTTTCCTATCTGGAACGGGGCCTTAAACAGCGCGTCACCGCCCTGAATCTGTTTTTAAAGGACGTCTACGGCAAAAAGCAGATCATCTCGGACGGCGTCGTGCCTGCGGATTTCGTCTACGCCGCCAACGGCTACCTGGCCCCCTGCGAGGGGATCATCCCGCCGCGGGAAGTCTTTTCCCATGTGTCCGGCATTGACCTCGTACTGGGGAAGGACGGGGTCTGGTATATTCTGGAGGACAATCTGCGCGTCCCCTCCGGCGCCTCCTATCCCACCATTGTCAGAGGCCTGGAGCGCCGGTGCAGCCCGCGCACCTTCCATGACACGCCCATTGAGGACAACCGGAATTATCCGCTGCTTCTGCGGCACGTCATGGACTATGTGAACACGGGCGGCATCAGTGTTGTGCTCACGCCGGGGCGCTACAACGCGGCCTATTTTGAGCACTCATACCTCGCTGAGCAGATGGGAGTCCCGCTGGTCACCTGCAATGACCTGGAGGTGGAGGGCGATACGCTCTGCTTTACGGGCTACGCCGGGAGGAAAGAGCGCGTCGGCGCCGTGTACCGCCGGATTTCCGACGAGTACATGGACCCCATGACCTTCAACCCGGAATCCCTGATCGGCATTCCGCACATCTTCGACATCTACCGCAAGGGCAACGTCGCCCTGCTGAACAGCCCCGGCAACGGCATTGCCGACGACAAGGGCATTTACTATTTCGTCCCGAAGATGATCCGCTACTATCTGAACGAGGAGCCGATTCTGCACAACGCGCCCACATATCTGCCCTTCTATGAGGAGGATCGGAGGTATGTGATGGAGCACTTCGATACGCTGGTCATCAAGGACGTGGCGGAGGCGGGCGGCTACGGCGTCGTGTTCGGCAGCAAGCTCAGCGCGGAGGAGAAGGAGCGCCTGCGCGCCATGATCCTGGCGCAGCCCCGGCGCTTCATCGCGCAGGAGGTCATCGACTTCTGCGATATCCCGATTTTGGAAAAGGACGGGCAGGTGGAGCGCAAGGCCGATCTGCGCGCCTTTGTCCTGAGCAGCGAGGAGCCCGTGGTCTGGAAAAGTGGACTGACGCGCTTTTCGAGAAATCCGGATTCCTTCATCGTCAATTCTTCTCAGGGAGGAGGCTTTAAAGACACATGGGTATTAAGTCTGTGATGAACACCGACCGGCTCTTCTGGCTGGGCCGGTATTCCGAGCGGGTATATACTACGCTCAAGCTGTTTTCCGCTTCCTTTGACACGCTCATCGAGCAGAACGAGGACGACCACCGGGCCTTCTGCGAATCGCTTGAGATCCCTGACATCTATCGGGACAAGGATGATTTCCTTGACAGGTACCCCTTCAGTCTGGACGATCCCAACTCCATCATCTCCAACCTGTACCGGGCCTACGACAACGCAATCGAGCTGCGCGAGGAGATCGGCAGCGAAACCCTCTCCTTTATCCAGATGGCCATTTATGAGATGAAGTCCGCCATGCGCAGCGAGGCGCCGCTGCTGCATTTTCAGAAGATCACGGATGTGATACTGGCTTTTTGGGGCTGCGCGGACGACCAGATCGACGACGAGAACACCCGCAACATCATCAAGATCGGCAAGCGCGTGGAGCGGATCGATCTCTATGCCCGTCTGCGGAGAGAACGGACGGTAATACAGCGGGATATCCGGCGCCTGAGCTGGCGCATCGGCCGCACGGATCTGATCTATTCCCAGGCGGGTCTGCAAAGGCTGCAGGAGCTGGCGGCCGCCCCGGAGCTGGATTACGCCGAGATCATCCGCACCGTGGATGCGCTGGTGGAGTGCTGAGCGTGAAAAGGCTGTCTTTCCATTATCATCTGAAAATCACGATGGACGCCCCCGTCAGCCGCCATCACTTCACGCTGCGCTGTGTCCCAAGCTCGGACGCAAGACAGCGGATCGAAGAGTTGCGGTATTTCCTGTCTCCCGGGGATTACCTGAGCCGCGGCCGGGATCAGTGGGGCAACATCCTGCTGTACGGCCGCTGCGGCGGGCAGCAGTTTGGCTTTGAGGCCAACGTGTGCGGACTGGCCGAGGTCGGGTTGGCCGCCGGTACTCCCACGGAGAACCCGGAGAGGGAGCGCGTTTTTGCTTTTGCCACGCCGCTGACGGAGGCGGACGGCGCGCTCCGGGATTTCGCCGGGAGCCTCTCCGTCCGCTCCGGTGCGCCCGCGGAGATGGAGACTGTCATGTGCAGGATACACGACGCGCTCTCCTATCAGCCCGGCATGACGACCGTCCGGACCGCGGCGGCCGAGGCGTTTGCCATCGGCTGCGGCGTGTGCCAGGATTACGCGCATATTATGCTCGCGGTACTCCGTGCGCATGGCGTCCCCTCCCGTTACGCGGCCGGTATGCTGCTGGGCGAGGGGAAGAGCCACGCGTGGGTGGAGGTGCTGCACGAGGGGCTCTGGACGGGGTACGATCCCACCAACTGCCTTGTCGTGTCGGATCAGCACATCAAACTCTCCCATGGGCGTGATGCGCAGGACTGCGCGATTAACCGCGGAATTTTCCGGGGCAGCGCAAAACAGAAAACGGACATCTCCGTCATTGTCACGGAGAACGAAGAGAGGCGTCTATGCTAAAAGATATCGTCAGCATCCCACTCCCGGTGGAAGAGACCTTCCGCATTCGGAAAAATGTCATCCGAAACGGAGAGGGCAAGCGTGTCTGTGTGGTGACCGGCATTCACGGGGACGAGCTGGAGGGGCAGTATGTCTGCTTCCTTCTCACCAGGATCCTGAACCGGAATCCCGAGCTGCTGCATGGCAGCGTGGAAATCTATCCGGCTGTGAACCCGCTGGGCATCGGCTCCATCCAGCGGGGCATCCCCGGCTTCGACCTGGACATGAACCGCACCTTCCCCGGCTCCGATACCGGCGTGATGACCGAATTTGTCGCCAGCGCCCTTGTGTCCGATCTGGCCGGCGCCGACATGGTGTTTGATATCCACGCCAGCAACATTTTTCTGACGGAGATCCCGCAGGTTCGCATCAATGAGCTCCACAGGGACACGCTGGTGCCGCTGGCGCGTCAGGCCAACGTCGATCTGGTCTGGGTGCACGGCGCCAGCACCGTGCTGGAATCAACGCTGGCCTACTCGATGAACGCCATCGGGACGCCCTGTCTCGTGGTGGAGATGGGCGTCGGGATGCGTTTGACCGGGGAGTACGGCCAGCAGCTCACGAACGGGATTCTGAACATCATGAAGAATCTGGGCATGTGGGACGGGGACGTTCAGCCTGTCAGCACGCCCATCGTCGCGGACACGCAGGATGAGGTCATCTACCTGAACGCGGGCTGCTCGGGGATGTTCATGAAAACAAAAAGCCACGGTTCCCAGGTCAAAAAGGGAGAGACCGTCGGCTACGTGTTTGATCCCTTTCAGGGAAAGGTGCTGGAATATGTAAACGCCGAAAAGAGCGGGCTTCTGTTTACGATCCGGGACTACCCGCTGGTGGACGAAGGCTCCCTCATGGGGCGGATCCTGGTGGGGGGAGGCGGCGCACGATGAAGGAGAGCATCATCTTCCGCACAGCCAACATCTACCGGGATGACTTCCGCATCCGCGCCTTTACCTTCGGCGAGGGTGAAAAGGCGCTGTGCATCGTGGGCAGTTCCCGGGGCAACGAGTACCAGCAGCTCTACACATGCTCCCGCGTTTTGCAGCGCCTGAAAAAGCGGGAGGCGGAGGGGCGTTTCACGGAGAACAGGCAGGTCATGGTGATCCCCACCGTCAACCCCGCCTCCATGAACATCGGCAAGCGCTTCTGGAGCATCGACAACACGGACATCAACCGGATGTTTCCCGGCTACGCCCTGGGCGAGACCACCCAGCGGATCGCGGCCGCCGTCTTCGAGATCGTCAACAAATACCCCGTCGGCATCCAGTTTACCTCCTTCTATATGCCCGGAGAGTTCCAGCCCTATATCCAGATGATACACACGGGCTATGAAGACCCGGAGAAGGCCCGCGCCTTCGGCCTGCCGTACATCGTGGTGCGCGAGCCGCGGCCCTACGACACCGCCACGCTGAATTACAACTGGCAGATCTGGGAGACCGACGCCTACAGCCTCTACTCCGGCACCACCGCCAGGATCAGCGCGCTGGAAGCGGAGCTGGCCGTCGACGCGGTGGAGCGCTTTATGATCTGCAACAACATTTTGAAGGGGACTCCCGCTCCCGCCGCGCACGGGCGCATCTTCCGGTATGACGAACTGCTGAATGTCCGCACGAGCCAGTCCGGCCTCTATCGCAATCTGGTTCCCCAAAACGTCCGTGTCACCGCCGGACAGGCGCTGGCGGAGATCATCGACCCCTGTACGGGAGATATTCTCGAAACCATGCAAAGTCCCGCAGACGGCATGATTTTCTTCCGCTACGATGACCCGCTCATCTACGCCTACACCTCCGCGTTTAAGATCCTGCGTGATAACGAATAATCACAGGGGAGGGGCTTGTGTTTCCCGGCGGTACAACCAGACAATTGAAATGCCGCGCTCTTTCCGCACGTCAGAATGCTCTGTCGAGATGACACGGAAAGGGTACTTTGTCTACGGTCTGAAATCAGCACGACAAACTGTCAAAGCAGTATGTCATGCTGATTTTTTGATTCTGTTAGCCGTCAACAGATTGTGATTTTGAAAACTTCGAGAACAAAAACTGCCCAAGTACAGTGCATCCGCATGGCGGATATTACTGCCTGCCCAAGCGTGTCTTCTTCGACAGAACCATTGGGGACGGCAGACAGTATTTCTGAAAAAGAGTATTCACAAAACAGAAATGTTGTGATATACTTAGAACACTTAGAAAAGACTAATTATTGGACAATACTTTTTTGTTTAAGAACACGAGCTGATGAGACAGTGTGTGTTCATTTCAATTGGGTGCACGGAAGATATCATGCGCTGAAAGCTCCGTATGTACGATCGAAAAAGTTTAATATCGGACGATTCAGAGAAAAATGCCCGCACCGTGCGCCCGAAAAAGAAGAAGGGGATCTGAATATGAGATATATGGGCATGCCCGCAGGCATGTGGGTTTTGTTTGTCAGGAGCTTTCGGGAAAAGCTGACGGACGTTCTGGGCTATGACCGCAAAACGGCGGCGCGGATCACGAAAGAGGCACACAGAAAATACCGGAAGCTGATCGGGGGACTGCCGGACTTTGAAAAGGACGACCGTTTTCAAATGAACATCGCCAGCTGTGCCATGCTCGCGGCCTTCGTGCTGAATATGCCGAAGCGGCCGGGGGTGGACGAATTGACGGAATATTACGCCGCGGCCATGATGACGGAGCCGATGAAGCTCTTCTGCCGGCAGGCGGGAAAGATGAAGTTCAGCGCCGAGGACGTCAAGGGCATGAAGGAGACCGCGGCCCTCCGCGCGGCGGACCGCAACCCTTATTCTTGGAATATGGAGTTTCTGCCCTATCCGGACGGGAGCGGCTATGAAGCCCGTTTCTCCAAATGCGGCATCTGTACCCTGATGCGGGAGCTGAGCCTGGGCGATCTCATCCCGGCCATGTGCCGTCTGGACTATACGATGAGCGAGGCGGGAGGCGCGGATATTTTCGTGCGCGAATACACGCTGGCTTCCGGCGGCCCGTATTGCGACTGCGGATACAAGAAGAAAAGAGGATAGAGCAATGATCAAAACGAATTTGAAAATTGACGGAATGGCGTGCCCCATGTGTGAGACGCACATCGTTGAGGTGATCCGCAAGGCTGTGCCCGGCGCGAAAAAGGTCTCCGCTTCCTATAAACGCGGCAAGGCCAGCTTCCTGACAGCGGAAGCTGTGGAAGAAAAACACCTGAGAGACGCCATTACCGCCACGGGCTATATCTGCACGGAAATCACGACAGAACCCTATGAGAAGCGGGGCTGGTTCCGATGAGGTACCACATCGAAAACAACAGCGTACAGGAGACACTGGTCATCCCTCTGTTCGGGCGGCTGGTGTGCTCTGAGCGCTTCCCGCAGCTCTTCTCCGATCCGGAGGCCAAACGCATCTGCAACGCGCTGGACTACGATTTTGCCGAGAAGCGGAAGAAGATGGAGTCTCCGGCGGGATTGTTCGGCGCGCTGGAGGTGGCGCAGCGACAGTATGATCTGCGCTGCGAGGTCGAAGCTTACTTGAAAGAGCATCCGCGGGCCGCGGCGGTCAACCTCGGCTGCGGCCTGGACGACACCTTCTCCAAGGTGGACAACGGCCTGTGCTGCGGATACAACCTCGATTTTCCGGACGTCATCGCCGCGCGAAACGAGCTGCTGCCTGCGGCTGAACGGGAAGAAAACCTCGCCTGCGATCTCAATGATTTCAGTTGGATGGATCGTATCGGTGCCTCCGGCGGCGCGGTATTCTTTGCGGCGGGGGTGTTCTATTACTTCAAGACCGGGGACGTGAAAAAGCTCTTTGCCGCCATGGCCGAGCGTTTTCCCGGCGCGGTGCTGGCCTTCGATTCCTGCAACGAGCGCGGCGCAAAGCTGATGCGCAAGACCTGGCTCAAGGAGGCAGGGATCACCGATGTAAGCGCGTTCTTCTCGCTGGAGGATGAAAAAGAGCTCTTGGGTTGGAGCGACCGTTTCGCCTCGGTCAGTGCGAAGAGCTATATGCGCGGCTACCGGGACATTTATCGGGACGTCGGACTGTTCCACAGGCTGATGATCCGCTTCTGCGACAGCCTGGTGAACATGAAGATCATCCGGATCGCGTTCAAGGAGGAAAAATATGACGCTCAAATATGAAATTCTGAAACGAATTGTAAAGGCAGCGAATATCAAAAAGCGCTGGGCGGGCATGAGCACGGAAGAACTGCTGGCAAACCGGCGGCGCGAAAATGCGAAAAACCGCATTCCCGATTTGCAGGACGACGCCATTGTCATCAGTCGCATCGAAGTGATGGGCTGCCCCGTGCTGAAGCTGATCCACAGGGAGAAGACGGACAGGGCAGGAAATGAAACCGGATTACAAAAACTGGATGCCGAAGGGCATGATACAGGGGACGCTGGCCGGGACGGCCGGCTGCCTGGGACTGGCCGCCGTCTGCGGCGGGACGGGACTGATCAAAAACAAAAAGGCAAGAACCGCGGCGACGGGCGCCCTGCTGCTCTCCGGCGCGGCGGCGGGCGGCGCGGCGCTGTGGATGGAGCTGATGTACCGCGCTTTCTCCTATGACGGAAAACGGCAGATGTCCCGGCAGATCATCGAGGGCATTGCAAACTACGTTACCCTGCCCGAGGGCGGTGTTGGGCTGGATGTGGGCTGCGGAAGCGGGGCGCTGACCATCGCCTGCGCGAAACGCAATCCTTGGGCGCGTTTTGTCGGCGTCGACCGCTGGGGCAAGGAGTACGCCTCCTACAACAAGGCGCTCTGCGAAGCAAACGCGAAGGCCGAGGGCGTGAGCAACACGGAGTTCCGGCAGGGCAACGCCCTGAAGCTGGAATTTGCCGACGAATGCTTCGACGCCGTCACCAGCAACTATGTTTACCACAACATCCCGAGCCGCGACCGGCAGGCGATCCTGCTCGAGACTCTGCGAGTACTCAAAAAGGGTGGGTGCTTTGCCATTCATGACATCATGTCCGAGGCCAGATACGGCGACATGGCGGCCTTTGCGGAAAAACTCCGCCGCATGGGCTATGAGAAGGTCGAGCTGATCGACACGACGAACGGAATGTTCATGTCGCCTGCCGAGGCAAAGTGGATGGCTCTATCAGGCTCTGCGCTGCTGGTGGGGAAGAAATAGAAGAGCATCAAAGAATGGCAAATACCGTAGCAGCATGCTCAACAGTTAGAGAAAATCAAATATAGTTAGATATATAACAGGAGAAAACAACAATGACGACAACAGGAAAGATCGCGCTGTTCGTGGGCGGGACGCTGTTCGGGTCCTACGGTTTCAAGATCCTTGGCAGTAAGGAGGCCAAAAAGGTCTATACCCATACCACGGCGGCGGTGCTTCGCTGCAAGGATCAGGTCATGCGCGATGTGGAGACCGTGCAGGAAAACTGTTCGGACATTCTGGCGGACGCGAAAGCCATCAATGAGGCAAAGACCGCCGAAGAGGAAGCCCGCTACATCGAAGACGCCCCGATAGCCTGATATGAGATTTCAGATTTTGCACGAGAGCCCGGGACGCGTGCGCCTGCGGGCGGCACAGCCGTCCATGAGCATGGAGCAGGCAGATCTGCTGGAGGCCTGGCTGCTGGCGCTGCCCGGCGTGGAGCATGTGACGGTGCATCGGGCGCAACTACCGCTTTGTCATGGGCTTCAACGGGGCGCTGATCCTGTTCGGCGCGCTCGGCCTGCTGCCGCCCGCAACCTCGGCCCTGCTGCACAACAGCTCCACGCTGCTGCTGAGCATGGACTGCCTGACGGACCTCCTGCCGAAATAAAAAATGGAGCTGTCTCATCAGAGACAGCCCCTTTGCGATAAAGGAAGAGACCCTGAATAGAAGGAACGTGAGACTTGAGTCATGATTATACAGCACAAACGCCCCGCCGACGGCGGGGCATTTGTGCTGTAGACAAAGTACCCATAGGGAGTGCGAAAGCACTTTCTATGGGTGCTTTGTTATGGTAGAATAGGAGCAAGGAAGGCGAGGGAAATGATGATGCGCAACGGAGGAAGGAATCGGGATCAAATAGAGTTCACGAGTTTGGAAGAACTTGTGCCGGAAGATCATCTGGTGCGAAAGCTGGAAAATGCCATAGATTGGAGCTTCATCTATGAACTTGTGGAAGACAGCTATTGAGAAAATAACGGACGCCCAAGCCTCGATCCCGTGATCCTGATCAAATTGGCAGTGATCCAATTCATGTTGGGGATTCGGAGCATGCGGCAAACGATCCAGGAAATCAAGGTAAACATGGCATACCGATGGTTTCTTGGTTTGGGGCTGCATGACTCAGTGCCGCATTTCAGCGCGTTTGGGAAGCACTACATACGGCGCTTTCAGAACACAGACCTGTTTGAGCGTATTTTCCGGAGAATACTGAAAGAGTGCATGGAAGCGGGATTGGTAGATGAGTCTGCCATGCGTTTATCATGGCTTTACCGGATGGGTATCAAACGGTGGTCGGCGAAGGCGGTTCCACTCTTTCAGGCGGTGAAAAACAGCGGATCTCCCTGGCGAGGGTCTTGCTCAAGGATGCGCCGATCATCATTCTGGACGAGGCGACGGCCAGCGTCGATCCGGAAAATGAGCATCTGATACAAGGCGCAATCTCGGAGCTGACGGCCGGGAAAACCGTCATCGTGATCGCGCACGGACTGGCCACCATTGAGCACGCCGATCAGATCCTTGTTGTCAGCGACGGCAGGATCGTGGAGAAGGGCACACACCGTGAACTGCTTGCGCAGGGTGGAATCTACAGCCGGTTTATCCGCATCAGAGAAAAAGCGGAGAACTGGGCCGTGTGTTGAGACAAATCGTATGTTCCTGTATTTCTCAATCCGTATAATCCGGGCATCTGCTGATGTCAATGATCCGGAAGTCGCAGCATGGCGAGCCTTTGCCGATGGTTCCTGTCCGCGCCCACTTCAGGTTTTTGTGCAAATGCCCGTATTTTTCATCGTCGCTGTCACAGAAGGCCGGATTGAGTTCCAGGCAATTATACGCATTGCTCCTGCTCCGTATCCTTCCCGGCAACACAGCGGAAAAAACAAAAAAAACACACGATCATCCTTTTGGATACTGTTTGCGGACGATCTCCCATAACCACATTATTTCTCTGATTGCGAAAAGCCAGGGACTATGGTAGAATATCGCTCAGAAGGATCGGGCTATTTATGATGCATGGGTACGATCTGGAACAAATCGATTGTAAACGTGTTTCTGCATTCGGCTCGCCGGACTATCGCGGAGAAGATCATAAAATGACAAAGAAGATTATCAATACCAGGTTTACAATGGTTGACATGAACTGATAGGCTGGATTGCCGATTGATGTGGGAGGAATAACGGTGGCTGACTTTTCACAGTACGATGGGAAGATCGTGCGCATCAAAGATTCCGATGGGCGCATGTTTACCGGCATTGCAGAAACGCAGTCTGCGGATTGGTGTCTCCATTTGTTTGATCGAGATGAGGAGGGTATCGAAGTCAATGGCTATACCCTCTTTGCACCCGATATAGCTGAGATCAGGCTGCTCCCAAACCTGTCCGTTATCCGGGCAACGGAAACCTGGCAGCAGGCCGGCGCATATTATGTACGCATCCAGGCAATGGCAAAGAAGCATCACATCACGCTCCGGCAGGAGTTTGACGAGCATGACGGGCCGGAAACAAAGTACATCGTTGTGACAGATGAGGAGTTCCCAATTGCCACAGCGAGACTGTACGAGATCGACAGATCGAGCGTCATGATCGGTCGCGTGGTCGTTCTCCCGGAATACCGTCACCAGGGCATCGGGACGATGCTTGTCAACGCCTGCGAGGACTGGGCGGCGGAGATGAACTATGCGAAAGCCGTCGTAGAGAGCCGGGAGAACAAGATCGAATTCTATAAGCAGATGAACTATGAGACCGTTGGCGAAGCTGCGGATGGAGACACATTCCGATGTATCAGGATGGAGAAAGATCTATGAAGCGAACGATCCCGATACTGCCGGTGATGCATCTCTTATGCGAACAGAAAAAACCGGAAGGAAGGTTAACCTTTCATGCACTCTATCAGAACAAAAATATCCGCTGCAACCATCGGCGCGATCATCATCACAATGATTATTGCCACAGTCCTCGGCGTGGTCGCCATCAGGGACATTGGGACAAGCAGCTCGGAACAGATGCTCATGCTTCTCTGTGAAGCGGGCCAAAAGAATCTTGACGACTATCTCGAGGATTTGGAGCAGGACGTAGGCGTCATCTCTGCTTATGTCGAAGCCGATCTTGACGGTCTCGGCGATGAGGCGCTCCAGGCCCATCTTGACCGCGTGAGCGACTTCTTCAAAAAGATCATGGTCAAAACGAAGGGCGTCAAGACGTATTATTACCGGATCGACCCGACCGTCTCCTCAACCGTCAAAGGTTTTTGGTATGTCGATCTTGACGGCGAGGGATTCCGGGAGCATGAGGTGACGGATATCACCCTCTATGACACCTCCGACACCTCGGCTCTTGTCTGGTTTACCGTGCCGAAGTACGAGGGCAAGGCTGTCTGGCTCCCGCCATACATTACAGATAATCTGGATGTGCGGGTCATCTCCTATAACATTCCCGTCTATTTCAAGGGGCAGTTCATCGGCGTCATCGGGATCGAGCTGGATTATACGGCCATGGCAGAACAGGTGAATAACATCACCTTGTACGAGAACGGCTACGCATTTGTCAACGATCCCAAAGGAACCATTATTTACCATCCGCGTATGGATGTGACCTCCATGGAGACCGCACCAAAGGCGCCGGAAGGTCTTCTCGTTTCCGACAGTGTCGTCCATTACAACTACGAGGGAACGGAGAAGCTGGCGGTCTGGCTGCCGCTGATCAATGGCGATCATCTGAATGTTACGGTTCCGATGAGCGAGATCAATGCCGGCTGGCAGCATTGGGTTCTGGTGCTTGTCATTACCTTTACGGCGCTGCTGATCGTATTCATCCTCTTTATTCTGAAATACACCGGGAGGATCATAAAGCCGCTGCAGCAGCTCACTGAGGTGGCCGAGAAGATTGATGCGGGCAACTATGATTGTACGCTTGATTACAAGGGAGATGACGAGATCGGTGTCCTCACGCACACATTCAGCCGGGTAACGGCGAATCTGAAAAAAACCATTACAGACCTGAATGATCTGGCCTATGCCGATGCGCTGACCTCCCTCCACAACAAGGGCGCCTTCGATATCTGCGTCAGGGATATCCAGATGAAACTTGACGCGCCGGATGGCGGCCCGGCGTTTGCCGTCTGCATCTTCGACTGCAATGACCTGAAAAAGGTCAACGACCAGAACGGACACGACAAGGGCGATATCTATCTGAAGGAAACCGCCAAGATCATTTGCGAGGTTTACGAGCACAGTCCCGTATTCCGAATCGGCGGCGACGAATTTGCGGCGCTGCTGATGGATCAGGACTACCAGAACAGGGATGAGCTTCTCCGTCAGTTTGATGAACGATGCCTGGAAAAACGCAGGCAGAACGCGGATGCATGGGAGCAGGTAGATGTCGCCTGCGGTATGGCTGTGTACGATCCTGATGAGGATGAGTCCGTCAGCGATGTGGTGCGCCGTGCTGATAAGATCATGTACGAGAATAAATTCATGAGCAAACGACAGGCAAATAAAACCGAATGATCGCCAGGCAGCTCAGAGACGACGGCATCTGCCGCAAGGGGAGACCGGCAATTCTTTTGTGACGAGTCTCGCATCCGAGGGCGTGCTGGTCATCAGCCTGTGAACAACTTTGTGGATGGAGAAGAGCTGTAAGACTGAAAAATTCCGCTTTTGCCAATATTGATCCGTGACCAAAGGAAGAAATCCCCGAGGTTACGGATTTTTGGATCATCGCGGAATTGTATTATAAGATGCGCGGCAAAGCAAGGGAAGGAAGATTGATTATGGATGAGCAGGTATCTTTGGTTATCAGTACTGCTTGGGCGGTACTGACTGTCGTCGGACGCTGGCTTTTGTTCAGAAAAGCGGGAAAGCCTGGCTGGCACAGCATCATCCCGATTCTGAACGCGTACGATGATTCTCCTGTTCCTGTTTGATAAGTCCGGCCGCGCGATCCTCGGACTAAGCGGTGCGGAATACGTCGGAAAACAATAACTGTCACCGAAATCTCCCTGTTTTCGTGCTCGGAATTCCGGACGCAAGGGCTGAAAAACGAGCATTGCGGCGAGCGGTGGGCGCATGGGGGTTTACTGTGATTGTACTGTGATGATCGGATGTTATACAGGAGAAGATAAAACCTGCTTGCAATCAGCGGGCGTTTCTGAGAAAAAGAAGGCCTTGTTGCAGATTCTCTTAACTGCGCCCCTGCCGATAGCTGCGTTTCAAGCAGATTTTAACTTGCGGGCGTATGATATGATCGTTTCATCAAGGTGCGAACGGAGGTAAACCATGAAAAGAAGAATATGTTTTGTCCTGAGCGCCGCGCTTATGCTGGCGCTTCTGACCACTGTACCCGCAAGTGCGGACAGCGGTATGACTGAGGCCGCCGCGCTGGTGGCGGATATCCCGACGACCCAGTATTTCACGATGGACGCCGTCGCGGATACGGACGTGGAGAAGATCCTGCTGGCCGGAATCAATGCGCCGAGCGCCATGAACACCCAGCCCTGGCATTTCAGCGTCGTGACGGACGCCGCTGTTCTGGAGGAGATCGCGTCCGGCATGAGCATGGGCGGCATGAAGCCTCCTTCCATGCCAGACAGCGGCTTCCCTGGCGGAGAACTGCCGACGCCCCCGGACGGCGCTTTCCCCGGCAGCAATGACAGTGCTTTCCCCGGCGGACCCGACGCGGGCTTTCCCGGCGGGATGCAGCCACAGAGCGTACCCGCAGGCGGGATGGGCAGCAAGGCCGGGCTGACGGACGCGCCGCTCGCCATCGTCGTCTCGTGCGAGAGAGGCTCGGAGCTGAGCGCAGGCCTCGCTGTCCAGAATATGTCCGTTGAGGCGCAGCTTCTCGGTTACGGCTCCAAGATCATCAGTTCTCCGACCATTGCGCTCAACGGAAGCCGTCAGGCCGAATTTGCCGAGCTTCTCGGTATCCCCGACGGGCAGACCGCCGTCGCCGTCCTGCTGGCAGGTTATGAGGATACCGGCGTCGACACAACGTCGGACGCGTACACAGGCGCAACCTCCCGCAGTCCCATGAGCGAAAAGGTCACGTTTGTGAAAGCAGACTGACAAATAGAGGAAAGCATAAAAGAAAAACCGAGGACTCTCAACGGAGCAGTCCTCGGTTTTCTTCTATGCAAGGATCTCTATTCATACAAAGTCGCAATAATACTATTATCCCATATGCGCGGCGCTGCTGCCGCAGCAGCTTCAGCTCAAAACACACGCGACAGCGTTTGCACCCTCGCAAGAATGGCTTGTCTTTTAGTCGGGATGAAAGTATAATTATCATATAGCTGATCGGGATGTGGTTGAACAGATAACGGTTCCGGTCATCGGTTTCTACGCGGATCCAGGCTCCCTGTTCTCACCGGCGCTCGCGGACTGGTACGCAGCGCATGTCAAGACCCTGTTCGAGGCCGTGCGTTTTCCGGAGAGTACGCTTATGCTGGTCAGCGACTATCCCGAAATGTTCACGGAGGAAGCCGGAAAAGTCCTTCAACAGCCCTGAGACACAGACAAAATAAGGATTATGAGCAACGAAAAGGAAGGAGCACACAATGAGACGAATGGTTTTTTCACTTGTCATCTGTCTGGCTTTGCTTGTTGGACTGTTCACTGTCCAGGCATCGGCGGAGGAGCCGACATGGCTGACGGCTTATGAGCAGATCCTGGACGGGCGAAAGCAGGAGATTTCCGAGGGCAGCTGGGAGTACAGCACCCCGGATTTGAGCTATCTGGTCTACGACATCGACAAGGATGGGATCCCGGAGCTGGTTATCAAAACCGGCACCTGTGAAGCGGACTATCACGGCTGGATCTATGCCTTTCGTGACGGGCGCGCGGTTCAGATCGGGGAGGAGCTTGGCCTCGGGCACAGCTCGTTTTACAGCGACCCCGGCGAAAACGGGATCATCCTGATGTACGGGCACATGGGTTATGCCTCGGCCCAGCGCATTTCAATCGGGGACGCCTATACGGCGGAGACACTTTATGAGGATGATCTGAATGTCCGCCTGCAGGAGAATCCGGGTGCCGAGTATGTCTATCCGGGCGATGTGATCCCCGGCTCATGCTATCTGACCCTTTGCCGCGCCGACGTGACGCTGCCTCTGACGCACTATGAGGAGATCAGCGCTTATCTGGAGGGGTCGGGCGCACATTACCCGAACAATGACGCCGCCTTCTACACCAGCCTGATGATAAATAATGGCGAGGTCTTCGCCGTGACGGGGGACGGCTTTACCAACAGCCCGGGACACATCGGTTTTCATGAGCTGCTCCGTCAGAACACAGCGGCGAACTGGATGCAGGGAGATCTGCAGATACTCTCTGCCGCTGCTGCCGATCTCAATGGAGACGGGCAGTTGGAATGCATCCTCACAGCAAGCGAGGGCGGCAGCGAAATGCGCATCGTACTGAGTGAACAGAACGGCGTTGTATACGCCTATCTCATGAATTACACCAATGGCTATGAGTTGGACTCCGACGGGTGCTTTCGTACCACGCAGTACTACATAACCCGATTCCGCCTGATCTTCGACGGGCCGCAGGCGTTTTTGCTCACCCTGCCGAATACGTAACTATCAGGGCCTGTTTGAGGCGGTCGCCCGGCACAACGCCGCAATCGTGCGGCATATGATGGAAAACGAATAACCTGCTGAACGGGCATCGTCGGCTTTCAAAACAGTCCTCTGCGATAACAGGAGATCAATAATGCGGTTAAAACGAAAGAATAAGGCAGAAATACTCGTGATGAGTCTCGCGCAGCGGTTCAGTATTGTCAGCGTGAGCAGGAAAAGCAGGCGATCATGATTTCAATTGTCAGCGGGATCGAGGTCACCGCGTTTTACAGCGGTGAAACTGTCCGGGAAGTTCTTATCCCGCTGCTGGAGCTCCTGGCGGGGCTGCTTCGGGAAAGACTGATCAACAGAAGGATCGCAACGGGCGTGGAAAAGGAAGCCGCGGAAGCCTTCCGCGTCGAAGGCCGCGCGGTTGAAAACGTACGGAATCGGAGCACAAGAGCAAAACCGGTCCGCCGCAGCGACGCCGCTGCTTATCGTGTCTATACCGGCACATCCAGGGCGGCAGGGGAGACGGCGGAGCTGCTGTTTGAGCTTGCGGAGCCGCCGGTGAAAACGCCCTTGCTTGACGATGTGCAGCCGTGCCCTTATCGGGATACAGACAAAAAATGCCCCCTGTGGCAATGGCGGACAATGGGCTGTATACAGTGGGCTTTCGGCAGCGACAGGCAAGCGGAATCGGGGAAAGAGACTCTGGAGCGCCTGAGAAGCTTTGTGGATCATCTTGAAGAGGAGGATCGGGATTGCATCGTGATCTGCGGCGGGTTGATCCTGGCAGTATTGAAAATGATCCTTCGATTTCGCGGTTACTGTCTTGAAGGCGGAGAACTGGTGCCGAAGCCGCTGGACCGAATCCGGGCCACAAAGCAGTCCCTTCACTGCGGCGGCTGCCATCACAACTGCCTGCTGTCTGCCCCCAAATGTCAGATCGGACAGAACAAGGCGAGAAACGGGGCAAACAGATGATCTGCATGGATGCCGACGCCTGCCCGGTGACACGCATAGCGGAGGAGATCGCCATGCGGCACGGTATCCCGGTGACGCTTCTGTGCGATACAAACCATGTGCTGTCTTCCGATTACAGCACAATCAAAATCATCGGAGCGGGTGCGGACGCGGTCGACATGGCGCTCATCAATCTGTGCCAAAGGGGAGATATTGTCATCACCCAGGATTACGGCGTGGCGGCGCTGGCCCTTGGGAAAGGTGCTCGGGTGATCCATCAAAGCGGAAAAGTCTTCACAGACGACAAAATCGGCGGCCTGCTGATGGATCGCCACCTGGCAAAAAAGGCCCGCCGCGGCGGCAGGCATCACCTGAAAGGCTCGGCGAAGAGAACGGAGGAGGACGACCGGCTCTTTGCGGAGAGCTTTGAAAGGATGCTTGCGGAGCTGTAATGAGACGGCAAGGAAATAAGGAGAGAGTAAGATGGACAATATACATCACATTGCTATTATCTGCTCAGATAAGGACAGAGCCTTGGATTTCTACCATAACAAGCTCGGCTTTCCAATCATTCGATCCAACTATCGTCCGGAGCGGGATGACTGGAAGATCGATCTGAAGCTCAATGAGAGCACGGAGCTTGAGCTCTTTATCATGAAGGATCATCCTCTTCGGCCGTCTCCGGAAGCCTACGGCCTGCGTCATCTGGCTTTCCGTGTCCCTTCTGTAGACAACATGGCGGAGGAACTGGAGCAGAAGGGCATCATGTGCGAGCCGATCCGTACAGACACGTTTACCGGGGAAAAGATGACGTTTTTCCATGATCCTGACGGATTGCCGATCGAAATACATGAGTGAGGGGAGCGATTCAAAGAATGCTCTTCTTCAACAGGATAAATATTAACGATGCGGTAGAAGAGTGCCGGCGAACCCGGGAGCTATCCTTCTGGACGTTCGGGAGGTCGACGAGTTCAATTCCGGCCATATTTCCGGCGCGGTGAACGTGCCGCTGTCGAGAATCGGTACAATTGACGCACCAAAGGACAGGCCACTCTATGTATACTGTCTTCGCGGCACCCGCAGCAGACAGAGGAAAAGAAGGGCTTCGACACGTCCATTACCCGTCTGCAGGAGCAGTGCTATGTGCTGATCAGCGATTTTGTCTATACAATAGACAAGAACGGCAATCGGCGCGGCTGGGGCGTAGCGCAGTACAGCACCCCGGAGAAGCATCTGGGCGACGATTTTACCGAAAAAGTTTATGCGCGGGAGCCGAAGGAGTCCTACGATAGACTGCTTGAACACCTTGTACATCTGTTCCCGGATGTACCGGTATCAGCTCTGAAGAAGTTTTTGAAATAGGAGAATCACATTTATAAGGAGGAGAGAGCATGTCCGTTGTCGGCGCCATCATGGTCCCGCATCCCCCGATCATCCTGCCGGAGGTCGGGAGGGGAGAGGAAAAGAAAATCGCCGCTACATCCGCGGCGTATGAACAGGCGGCGGCTTTTGTGTCCGAGCTCAACCCGGATACGATCGTCCTGGCCTCGCCGCATTCCATCATGTATTCGGATTACTTCCACATCTCCCCGGGGAAGGCCGCGAAGGGGGATATGGGGCAGTTCCGCGCGCCGCAGGTGAAATTCCGCGTGGAGTATGACACGGCGTTCGTGGCAGAACTCACAAAGCTCTGCGATGAGACCGGCTTTCCCGCCGGGACGCTGGGGGAACGGAAGGCGGAGCTCGACCACGGGACGATGATTCCACTATATTATGTAAATCACTATGACCAAAGCTATAAGCTCGTCAGGATCGGTCTGTCCGGCTTGCCGCTTGCGGAGCATTACCGCCTGGGGAAGATGATCCAAAAGACGGCGGACAAGCTCGGCAGAAGGGTCGTTTTCATCGGCAGCGGCGATCTGTCCCACAAGCTGCGCGAGGAGGGGCCCTACGGTTTTGCGAAGGAAGGGCCGGACTACGACGAGCGTATCATGGATGTGATGGGCAGGGCTGCCTTTGATGAGCTTCTGGACTTCGACGAGCGCTTCTGCGAGAAGGCGGCCGAGTGCGGTCACCGCAGCTTCTGCATACTCGCCGGCGCGCTGGACGGGAAGCACTTGGAGACGAAGCGCCTGAGTCATGAGGGCACCTTCGGCGTCGGTTACGGGGTCTGCACCTATAATGTGCTCGGAGAGAACCCGGACAGGCGGCTGCTTGAGAAGTGGGAGGCCCGCCAGAGCATGGCCCTCATGGAGAAGAGAACGAAGGAAGACGCTTTTGTGAGACTGGCCCGGGCGGTGATCAATCGCTGGGTCAGAGAGAGAAAGAGACTCCCGCTGCCGGAGGATCTGCCGCCTGAGATGATAGAGCTCCGCGCCGGGGCGTTTGTCTCGCTGCACAAGGACGGCAGGCTGCGCGGATGCATCGGGACGATCCAGCCGGTGCGAAGCTGCATCGCGGAGGAGATCGCCGACAACGCGATCAGCGCCGCGACCCGGGACCCGCGCTTCAGCCCGGTCAGACCGGAGGAGCTGGACAGCCTGGAGATCAGCGTGGACATTCTTTCGGAACCGGAAGACATCCGCTCCGAGGCTGAGCTGGACGTGAGGCGCTACGGCGTGATCGTCAGCAAGGGCGCGAGAAGGGGACTGCTGCTGCCCAATCTGGACGGCGTGGACACGGTGGACGAGCAGGTTTCCATCGCCCTGCGGAAGGCCGGCATCTCGGAGCACGAGAAGGGGATCGAGCTGCAGCGCTTCGAGGTGGTGCGCCATGTCTGAAAGCAAAGTCGTGTGTGAGGTCTGCCCGCATCACTGCGCCATCCCCGAGGGCGGAAAAGGCAAATGCCGCGCGCGTGGGACAAGGAACGGAAAAAACGTGCCGCTCCTGTACGGGATCGTGAGCTCCCTCGCCCTCGATCCCATCGAGAAGAAGCCGCTGCGCCGCTTTTATCCGGGCACTTTCATCCTCTCAGTCGGGAGTTTTGGCTGCAATCTGAACTGTCCCTTCTGCCAAAACTGGGAGATCTCCATGTCCGACGGCAGCGAGTACCTGCGTGACAGAGCCTCGCATACCCTTGCACCGGACGTTCTGGTGGATATGGCGGAAAAACTGCGCAATCGCGGGAACATCGGCGTCGCCTTTACCTATAACGAGCCGACGATCTGCCATGAGTATATCCTGGATACAGCTCCGCTTCTGCGGGAGAAGGGACTGAAAACCGTTCTGGTCACGAACGGCTGCGCGGAGGATGAGATCGCAACGCGGCTTCTCCCGCATGTGGACGCCCTGAACATCGACCTCAAAAGCTTCGACGCGGAAGTCTACCGGAAAACGCTCGGCGGCGATCTGGAAACGGTGAAGCGCTTTATCGAGAGAGCCTCGACCCAATGCCATGTGGAGCTGACGACGCTGATCGTCCCCGGCCTGAACGATTCGGAGGCGGAGATGCGAGCATTGACAGACTGGGTCGCATCTCTGGCGGGCGGGGAAAAGATCCCGCTGCATATCACGCGCTTTTTCCCGCGCTACCGCATGACGGACAGAGCGGCGACGGAGCGTGAAACCGTGCTGCGGCTCACGGAAATCGCAGGAGAAAAGCTGAAATTTGTCTATCCCGGGAATATGTAGAGAAAAACGGGATTCGATACAGTCTCGTATTCGGAGATTATCTGAAATGGAAGCCGATAAAGATACTGGGGTGATGTTATGGATTTCTTTTTAAACGCGATGATTTTTACGCTGACACTGATACTCACCGTCAGATTCTTCCGAAAAGACGGGAGCTTTCGCTTTAGCAACGGAGCCGCTGCGTTTCGCTATTTTACAGTACTGAGCAACGTTTTCTGTGCTGCCGCGGCTCTTTTGATGTGCCTTTCGCCGTCATCGTCGTGGGCATGGACGTTCAAATACATGGGCACGGCAGCAGTGACGGTAACGATGCTGACGGTCTTTCTGTTTCTCGGCCCCAATCTGGGATATAAAAAGCTGCTGACAGGAACGGACCTCTATATGCATCTCGTAACGCCGCTGCTGGCAATCCTGTCTTTTTCCTGCTATGAAAAGCGAGGGATGACAGTTGAAACTATGATGCTTGGCGTACTGCCGGTGCTGTTCTACAGCATCCTGTATCTATACAAGGTGCTTTATGCGCCTGGAACCAGACGCTGGGAGGATTTCTATGGCTTCAACAAGGACGGAAAATGGCCGATTTCACTGGCGCTCATGTTGACAGGCAGCTTTGCCGTCTGTATAGGCTTCATGTTTCTGCAAAACAGATAAACTGGTCGAGGAGATCAGGAGTCTGGCCGAGATGTCTGATCGCTGCCCGAAGCCACGTGATCTGGCGCTCGCCGCGAAAGGCTACAGAGTACTCATTGCAGGGAACTATCTGGTCTTCTATGTTGTGACTGGAGATACTGTTCAAATCCGTCGTATCCTGTATAGCCGCAGGGAGTATAGGAAGCTTCTATGAAGAAAGGCACTCACGAATAGTGGGTGCTTTTTTCTCATCATGGCAAAATCCCCCAAAGGGTTTCCATAGTTTCCTTGATAGAAGAGGAAAACCTTTGAGGGAAACAGCGGCGCCATCTTTGTGCCTTGCCAGACGGTCGGAAAGAGACTGTACTGAAATCATAAAATCAAGGGAGGGCGGCAGAATGGGCGAACGGCTTATTTTTCATGTGGATGTCAACAGCGCCTTCCTGTCCTGGGAGGCAGCGAGACGCGTGAAGTGCGGTCAGCTCGATCTGCGCCTGATCCCGTCCTGCATCGGCGGCGATCCGGAATCCAGACGCGGCGTCGTGCTTGCAAAATCCATCCCGGCCAAAGCGTTCATGGGCAA
>CADAPH010000026.1 GCA_902789745.1 Oscillospiraceae bacterium
CGAGCAATGAAGTTCGCGCTCCAGTTCACGTTGACTGTGTCCTTGACTGTGCAGCCTAAGAATGTTGCGGTAGTCGGTCATTCGACTCCCTCCTTTTGGCAGAGTCACGCTTTCACGTGCTAAACCAAGTATAGAGGGTGAATGATGGGCGGTGCAACGCCCCGTGACAGTGGTGCTATATCTCCGTGACGGTGGTGCTAAAAGTGCGTGCAGATGGTGCTGACGCAGTGAAATATACACGGCTGAGGTTGAGCATGCCCGTGAGGTCGAACGCCAAGTAGCAAGGGATGCGCGCGCGAAGCTGCGGGAAGAAAAAACAGAGGCATTCAAAGAAACCGTAGCGAAAAAAAGCGAAGAACTCAAGCAGTGGTTCTCTAATCTTGGGAACTGATAAAGAAAATATAAGCGGAAAGCCTTCCGAAGCATTGTCGGGAGGCTTATTCATTATCATATTGTTGGAAGAAAGCTCTGTTTCCAAGCATAGCAGCCTGGAAACAGAGCCTCTTCTTCTTTTATGGGTGGCATCTCCCACAGGGCTGATATCCAGCAGCGATGGCTTCGTCGCGTGTGCCGAAGAAAGCCTGTCTGTTTCTTGGGCTTGTCTCAAGAACACTTGAACAAGTGGGCAGATGAAACTTTTGCGTGTTTAGATTCAGTATAAATGATACAGACGTTGAGTTTTCCTGAGAATCTGATTCAAAAATAAACTCTTCTGAACGACTCCTGTCCGATACGGCATTTTCACCTGCTCCCGTGGCAAACAAATGGAGCGTTGAATCATTCGAAGAGTCATAGTTTGCCGATTAAACAAATCATGATGGAGTGAACGAGTATGCTGAACATTACAAAAACAAAAGAAAACAAGTCCCTGACCGTCGCTCTTGAGGGGCGGCTGGATACCACAACCGCACCGCAGCTGGAGGGGGAGCTGAAGGAGTCACTGCCCGACGTCAGCGAGCTGACCATCGACATGGGCAAGCTGGAATACATCTCCTCGGCCGGGCTGCGTGTTCTGCTGTCCGCGCAGAAGATCATGAACAAGCAGGGCGAGATGAAGATCACCGGCGTCAGTGATGCCATTATGGAGATATTTGAAGTGACCGGCTTCAGCGATATCCTGAACATTGTTTAAGCCGCGAAAACGGAGAAGAAAAACTGACCGGGAAGACTGTAAACAGGCACAGTCTTCCCGGCCGCTTTTTTACGTGAGCAGACGGCCCTTTTCGCCGGTCTGGTTCCGCTTGACCTTGCGGGAGGTGGTCTTTTCAAATTCCCGGTCGCGCAGGCGCAGGCGCACGATGCGTTTGGCGGGCGAGACCTTTTTGTTGATCTCCTCCACCTTCTTGCGAAACAGCGCCTCGGCCCTGTCCGCGTATTCGGGGAAGGGGTAGACCTCGGCGGTGATCTGTTCCTCCTCGGAGTAGACCATGATCTCCGCCATCCACTCGCTCCCGGCGAAGCGGTTTTCCAGCTCCTCGGGGGAGACGTTCTCGCCGTTGGAGAGGATGATAAGGTTTTTTTTCCGCCCCGTGATGTAGACGCGCTGGTCCTTCACATAGCCCAGGTCCCCGGTCTTGAGCCAGCCGTCCTCGGTGAACATCTCCGCGGTGGCCTCGGGATTTTTGTAATAGCCCAGCATGACCGAGAGGCTTTTCGCCAGGATCTCCCCGTCCTCGATCCTGACCGCGCAGTTTTTGACGACGCGACCCACATCCTCGCCGGTGGAGGGGTCGGCCTGGCTGGAGGAGGTGATGCGCGGGGAGCACTCCGTCATCCCGTAGCCCTGGAGGATCGGGTAGCCCATCTTCTCGTAGGCCTTACTGAGCTCCGGCGCGAGGTAGGCCCCGCCGCAGAAGATGACCTCCAGCTCCTTACCGAAGACCGCCCGGCCCGCCAGCTTCAGGGGAATCAGCGGGTTCTTTTTCTTCTCCGCCATGATGCGGCGGTAGATGGTCTCCGCGATCAGGGGCACCAGCAAAAGCTTCGTGGGCTTAAAGAGCTTGATGTTCTGTACAAGGCGCATGGGGGAGTCGTTGATGCACAGCGTCGCCCCGTAGCGCAGGGAGAGCAGCACGTCGCAGGTGAGGCAGTAGGCGTGGTGGATGGGCAGGACGGACAGCAGCACGTCCCTGTCGCTGCCCTCGTTGTCGCAGCAGGTGGCGTTGTCGATGAGATTCGCGTGGGAGAGCATGACGCCCTTGCTCTTGCCGGTGGTGCCGGAGGTGTAGAGGATGCAGGCGCAGCTCTGGGGATCGACGGGCGCAAGCTCCGCGCTCGTCTCCTGTGCCAAAAGCGCCGGCAGGGAGAAGCGCCCCTCCTCCGCCGTGAAGCACACGGTGGCGGTGATCTGCGGGCAGACGTCCTTCACCGCGTCCGCCACGTTCTGGAAGCGCTTGTCGTAGAAGAGCACCGTCACATCGGCCCGGTTGAGGTTGTCCATGATCTCCTCCGGGGCGAGCTGGGGGTCGATGGGCACGGCCAGATTGCCGGAGGCGGCGGTCCCCAGCAGACAGCTGATGTAGGCGATGCCGGAGCTGCCGACGAGGCCCGCGTGCACCGGGGCCTCCCCCTGCTTTTTCAGGAACGAGGCGATTTTCCGGCAGTCCTCCAAAAGCGCGCCGAAGCTCTTCTCCGCAATGTCCTTGCCCGCCTTCTCCCGCAGCCAGACCTTATTCGGACGCTCTTCTGCCGCCAGCACCACCAGGTCCTGAAGGCTGTGCAGCTGGTCGGTTCTCATGCCTCGGCCTGCTTTTTCTCCAGGTAGGCGATAATGTCGCCCACGGTGTGGATATCGGTGAGCTCGTTCTCGTCCACCGTGATGCCGAATTCCTCCTCAAAGTCGCCCATCATGCTCATGACGGCGAAGGAGGTGAGACCCAGCTCCTCGGCGAGCTTGGACTCCGGCAGAATCTGCTCCGGCTCCAGCTCCACATAGCGGGTCATGATGTCTCTGACTTGATCTAACATGTGTGGTTCCTCCTTTTTACATCCAATCCAAAATCTCGCCGATGGTCCTGTTCGGGTCCTCGATGCCGCGGAAGATGGCGCGGCAGAGGTAGAAGTAGAGCTTCTCGATCTCGTCGAGCGAGACAGAGTTCTTCTCATACTCGAAGTGGAAGCTGAAGCCGTTGTCGGTGGGGCGGTGCATGACCGTGACGTAGATGAGCTGCATGGCCACGCCGTTGGTGTACCACTTGCTCATGAAGTTCATGTCGGGGATGGCGCGGCCCTTGAGGGAGGCGGCGGACACCGGCTGATAGGTCAGGGTTGTGCACTCGTAGCCCGTGCCCCGGGGAGCGCCGTAATGCTCGCCGGTCGCGCCCATATAGCGGATGGGGTCGTAATTGGCGTGGCGCAGGAGGGCGTTTTCCTTGGCCTGGACGATTTTCAGCGCGTCAAGGAAGGTGGTCTCCGGCTCAATGACTGTGCGCAGGGGCCAAAAGTGGATGCGCGTGCCGCCGGACTGACTCTCCAGCAGGGTGCCGCGGCGGGCCACGGCGTTCTTCACGCTCACGTCCTTTTCATTCCCAGCAAAATGGGAGAACACCGTGCGCAGGCCCAGCAGCAGGACGGAGGCAATGGGGATGTGATAATCCTTGCTGAATTGCAGCAGGGCTTTGGAGGGCTCGTCCTCCAGCTCGTAGACCTTGATGTCCGCCTCCAGGTCGCCGGTGCCGTAGCAGGCGCGGAGATTGGGGTTGCCCATCTGCTCGCGCAGCTCCAAAAGGCGGTTGCGGGGGCTGAAGGGGGTATAGATGGGCTCCGGCTCGTTGAGCTTTTCCATCCAGAACTTCTCGTCCCTCTGCATGGCGGGGCTGTTGTCCTCGTAGGCCAGATCCAGCTTTAATTGGGCGAGATAGCTCTTCGGCGGCTTGGGGGCCTCTATGTTCTCAAACTTCTTATAGCAGTAGAGGTTCAGCACATAGCTGTAGAAGCCGATGATGGCCGTGGAGTCCATGGTCATGTGGTGAACCTTCATATAAAGCCCGTTATAGTTGTTGGGCAGCTTGATCATGACGATCTCATTTAACGGGCTTCCGTCCATGTGCAGGGGGATCTTGCTCCAGCGCGTCATCTCCGCGTGGGCGTCCTCCTCCCGCCAGTGGGAAAAGTCCACCAGCTTGATCTCCCGATCCTCGGTGGGCACCAGGTATTGAACCGGTGCCTCCCCGTCCATAACGATGCGCAGGCGCATGGACTCAAACTTCTGATAGCCGTCCCGGATGCATTCCCGCAGGGTATCGAAATCCACATCGGCAAACTCAATATAAAAGCCGGTGGCGATATTTAAAAGCTCATGCCTTTGGCAGGCGGAGACGGTGTAAAAATGGATGCGCTGTGCTGCGGTGAGCGGATAGGCCTGCACCACGGCGCCGTTTACGTTGAGTTCCTTCATTCGGTCATCCCTTTCTTTCGTATTTTATCCTTTTATCCCAGCGCGTCGGCCAGGAACTCCTTCTCGGTCTCTTCGTACAGGGGGAGATTCTCAAATATGCTGGAGCCGTGGCCCGCGCCGTCCACCATCAGCAGGCGCTTTTTCGCCGTGCAGGCGTCATAGTTTTTCTGGCTCATCCAGGTGGGGACAAATTTGTCCTCCTTCCCGTGGATAAACAGGACGGGCACCCGGTTTCCACGCAGAGCGTCCAGGGTGGAATACTCGTCATAGCGGTAGCCCGCGATGCTCTGGGATCTGACGGAGGTAAGCATGATGATGGGCGCGGCGGGGAGGTGGTAGTCCTTTTCAACCACATGGGCGAAGATGTCGGCGGGGGAGGTGTAGCCGCAGTCGGCGATGACGGCGGAGACCGTCGCCTGGATCTCCGGCAGGCCCAGAGCCATCAGCACCGTCGCGCCGCCCATGGAGGTGCCGTGCAGGACGATCTTGAGCTCGGTCCCGAAGCGCTCCCGGGCGTAATTGACCCAGGCGAGGGTGTCGAAGCGGTCCAGAATGCCGAAGCCCACATACTGACCCTCGCTCTGTCCGTGGGCGCGCAGGTCCAGCAGCAAGACCTCAAAGCCCTGCTCATGAAAGAACTTGGCGTGGGTGGCGTTGTCCATGGCCTTGCTGGTATAGCCGTGGTGGAGGATGGCGAGCTTTTTGGACGGGGTTTCGGCGGGGAGGTAGAAGGCGTGGAGCCGCAGACCGTCGCGGGCATGGATGAATACCTCCTCCAGCGCCTGACTCTCCATCCACTCGCCCACGGGGGCCATTTTGACCTCGTATTCCTTCATTTTCACGGGGTCTGCGAATTCGTTGATGATTTCCTGGCTGGTCTCTTTGGGGCGCGGCAGCGTCCTGTTCAGCAGGATGGTCGAGGCGATCCCCGTGCCGATACCCGCCGCGCCGAGCGCGCCCCCGGTCAGAAGCCAGGCCTTTGTATTTTGATTCATTCAATCATTCCTTTCAGATTTTTTTCACAATTTACACATACAATGAGAGCGCTGAAGCAAGTGTCATGAATGGCTGGCGTGGCTTAGGCGGACGGCGTACACGGCGTTTGCTTCAACGCTCTCTTGAGTATTTATGTAATTATATACTGAAACTATCGGGAATGCAAGCTTTTTCTGCGCTCTTATTCGATTTTGAGCCCGCTTTTCAAGAGATCAGAAAACTGCAGGGCCCGGCCGGCGTCGCCCTCGACCCGAAGCCTGCCCTCGTCATAGGCCTTGACGGCGTCAAGCTTGCCGCGCATGAGCTTGGAAAAATCGGCGTCGCTGATGGTGATGGCGCACTGGCGGTCATAGTACTCGTAGGGCTCCACAGAGATGCGGCCGTCCTTGACCTCCACGTAGAACACGCCGTTCTCCTCGCCCTCAATGTTGATCTGCACCGCGAGAAAATCCACCCCGGAGATGTCGGCCTCGGCGGCCAGAGCTCTGGCTTTTTTCAGGATGTTCGCGAATTTCATGTCTGTTTCCTCCGCTTTCATATTACGGCCGGACCAAACCCGACCGTCGCTATTATACGCGCTGCGGGGCGTTTTCGCAACCGGAAAATACCAATGCTGAAACAGCATTTTAAATGGCTGAAGAAAAAAACGCTTGAAACATGGCCTCCGCCTTGCTATAATGCAAGGGATTTATTCCGGAACCAGAGGGAGGAACTCTATATGGCATGGTACGATGAAGCGGTATTTTACCACATCTATCCGCTGGGACTGACCGGTGCGCCCAAGCAGAACGACTACGGCGAGCCGGTGCATCGGCTCAATACCCTGCTGCCCTGGATCGGGCACCTGAAAAAGCTGGGCTTCACCGCCCTGTACATCGGCCCGCTCTTCCAGTCTGTGGGTCACGGCTATGAGACCACCGACTACCGGCTCCTGGACAGCCGCCTCGGCACGAACGAGGATCTGAAAAACTTCGTCGCCGCCTGCCATGAGGCGGGCCTGAAGGTCATCTTCGACGGCGTGTTCAACCACACGGGGCGGGACTTTTTCGCCTTCAAGGACATTCAGAAAAACCGCGAGGGCTCGGCCTACCGGGACTGGTACTGCAGCGTCAACTTCTGGGGCAATACTGAGTATAACGACGGCTTTTCCTACGAAAACTGGGGCGGCTACAATCTGCTGGTCAAGCTCAACCAGCGCAATCCCGCCGTCCGGGACTATATCTGCGACGTGATCCGCTTTTGGGTCAGCGAATTTGACGTGGACGGCATCCGTCTCGACGCCGCCGACGTGCTGGATTTCGAGTTCATGAAGGCCCTCAGACGCACCGCCGACCAGGTCAAGCCCGACTTCTGGCTCATGGGCGAGGTCATCCACGGCGATTACTCCCGCTGGGCCAACGAGAATACCCTGCACTCTGTCACCAACTACGCCCTGCATAAGGCCCTCTACAGCGGCCACAACGACCACAACTATTTTGAGATCGCCCACACCGTCCAGCGCACCGGCGGCCTCGTCCCCGCGCACATCAAGCTCTATAACTTCGTGGACAACCACGACGTGGAGCGCATCATCACCAAGCTCATGAACAAGGCCCACTATCTGCCGGTCCACGTCCTGCTCTACACCCTGCCGGGCATCCCCTCGGTCTACTACGGCAGCGAGTTCGGCGTCGAGGGCCGCAAGGAGCGCTGGTCCGACGATTCCCTGCGCCCCTGCATCAGTCTGGACGAGCACCGGGGCGATTATGAGCATAACCCCTGTACCGCGCTCATCGCCTCCCTGGGCAGGATTCACAGGCAGTATCAGCAGGACCTGGTCTGGGGGGACTACCGCCAACTGAGTCTGACGACCCAGCAGTACGTCTTCGCCCGCGGAAAACTCATCGTCGCGGTGAACAACGCCGACGGGGAGGCCTGGCTCAACGTGGAGGCGAACGCCCCCGCCTATGTCGGCCTGCTCTCCGGCAGACGCATCGAGAGCGGGGGAGGGCGGCTGAACTTCAATCTCCCCGGCTCGGGCGGCGACATCTTCGCCCCCGACGACGGAGAGGCAAAGCCTGCGGCCCCCGTCTGCGAGAAGGCGCCGGAGCCTGTGAAGGCGGAGCCCGCGGCCCCCGCGCATGAGGATGTCCTGGAGCCCGTACAGGTCAAGCCCCTGGCCCGTGAAGGAAAGCAGCCGGAGCCGCCGAAAGCCCCCGAACAGAAGCCGAAGCTCGAAGTGATCCAGCGCCCGCAGGAAGAGCCCAAGGAGGAACCCCGGCCCGAGGACGTGGAGATCCCCGACATCCCCTATGACCTCATGACCGTTTCCCAGCTCCAGGCTGTGATCCTCGCCAAGATGGCGAAGAACGGCCCCGTCACCGAGCGCATGCGTCAGGACGTGATCGAGAACATCTGGCACAACTCCCTGGTCAACTGGGCCAACAGCTTCCGCTGAAAACAGAAAAAGAAAGCGCCGGCTGCCGATTTGGATATCGACAGTCGGCGTTTTCCGCATTTTAACTTCGGCGGTCTGCCTGCCTGTTTCTTCGGTTGTTTTCGGGCTTGCAATAGAATTCCTGCTTCGCGCCGAGCATGCGCCTGTCGGCCTCCATGACGAGCCCGTGCATGTCAAGCCCGCCCTGCGCCTTGTCCTGTTCGGCGACGCCGAAGGAGACGTGGTAGCCTTTTTCGGCCAGCTCCCGCCGGAGCTGGTCGATCTCGGCCGTCACTGCGTCATCTTGGCGTCCGTCCGAAAAGCGACGAACTCGTCGCCGCCGATGCGGAAGGTGTGCTCCGGGCCGAAAACCGCCTGCAGGGCTTCGGCGACGGTGCGCAGCATGATATCTCCCGCCTCGTGGCCCTCGCTGTTGTTCTTCTCGTGCAGACCGTTCACGTCGCCATAGACGCAGACCAGATTCGACGCGCACAGCTGGGGGTATTTCTTCAACTGATTTTCATAGTGATTCCGGTTTTTAACGCCCGTCAGCAGATCGGTCTGACTCATGTACTCGATCTGGCTGGACTGCTTGAGCGCGCGTATCTTGATGTTCATGATGAAGACGGTGGTGACGGCCGCCACGACGGCGAAGGTGACCGAATTCCATATGTCAAGCTGTGCGATGGCCGGCTCCTTGCAGTTGACGACGATCGAACAGAACACGGCGACAACGGCCGCAATCATAATGGACAGTCTGCTGGGACGGTCATAGAACAGCAGGGGGCTTACCAGCAGGAAAGCGACCGCCGACACGGCCGGCTTATCCGCGTGCAGCATTGAAATACGAATGCCGAAGGTATACAGCATGATCTCGAAAAGATAGACCAGCAGCATCACAAGTGCCGGATTTTTCGGCACGACTTACTCTACGCAGACCAGGATGACCAGCATGATAAAGCCGGAAATCAGGTAGGTAGTGCTGTTTGCCGTGGCAAAGCCCTGGGAGAGCATGCTCACAATATACAGCAGGAAGAACATCAAGCCCGCAATTTGGGAAAACAGTTTCAGCAGCATCCTGTTTTCATTGCGGATCCTGGGGACCAGATTTTGATATTCCTCCCTCTCCAAGCCGCCGCAAAAACAAAGCCTATGTAAATTGCTTAATCGCATTCTTCTTATTAACTCCTTAATCGACCCTTGCAATACCCCGGTTTAATGCGCCACCGGGCAAAAGCATTGTCGCAGATTATATCCATAAGACGGAAAAAAATCAAGTCTATGCACCGCTTTCTGACGCGGTTTTCACCGTCTCCGGCGAAGCAAGCTTTGTCGAGAAAAAAACCGGCCAGTATGGAGATTTTCTTGCAGTGTCGATGACGGCAGTTCTCCCGGATAAGTCCGTCGAAAGGCATTTTGGGAAAGAATACGTCAATCCCGAGCACAAAGTCGAGTTTCGGTTTGCTCTCAATGGTTTTCACGCCAAGCATTTTGAGAAGTACCCTCCGCGATGGGGTCAGGATCTCATTTTCATGCTCTATGACATGAAAACCGAATCTTTTACCCGCCGAAACGGAGATACCGGGTACAACATCTCCGCCAAATGCGCTGGCTATACTGCCATTGGCAGCACAAAGAAGGCTGATGGGACAGATCGGCCTCCGATCCGGATCAAGGGCCTGGAGGACACCCAGACTCAGAGCACAGCACAGGCTGCGGTTCGACCCTCCAAATCCGTGCAGGATGTGATGAATGACCTGGGCATCGATATTGACGAGGAGGATGACGACGAACTCCCGTTTTAAGTCAAAACAGGCACTTTGCTTTCTGCAAGGTGCCTGTCCCCATAGTTTAGAATGAACTGTGTGCAATGGGCATTATCTGCTCCATCTTTAGTTAGAGGGAGTATTTGCGTGAGATTCTGATGAATTTTGCTGTATTAGGCTATTTCTAATAACATATCATTGAGAAATGTCCTCCCTTTCTGAATGTGCTCCAGATGGCAATTCGTTTTGCAAGACACTGTGACAAATGTGGAACAGTGAAAGTTGACAAAAAAGGAGCGTATAAGTAAATTTGGATCACAAGCGGCACAAGTGTGAAATAAGAATATGGGAGAGAAGACATGTCGTACTTATCCAATGGACACTATCTCAATGAAATCAAACTCCATCGGCACAAGACCGGAAGAATGATTCTCCCAAGGAGTGCCAAGATTACACCTGAGGGGAGATATATTGTGGAGCACGAGCCCAATCTTGAGGACAGCACATTAACTGCACTAAGGGATACCGACTGGGAACTCCTTTCTGTAGAAGACAGAATAAGGGTGTCTTCTTTCTCAGAAAAGCAGCTGGTAGAGTATGCTTTTTTTGAACACGGTGAAATTGGACTCACGCATTTGACTCAATGCGTTTCAGACAACAAAGACCAGACTATGGCCGAATTGGTTGTCAGATATGCTACTGAGCGACGCATGTCATTTCTTTTGGCTGCAATATTAATAAAGGCCTTATCGACTCAGCAAAGTCTATTTTATTACCATGTTACCCCGCACGACGGATTCAAACGGGTGAAATGGGAACCTAAAACGGTATATATACCGCCTGATGATTTAGAACCTCCTGCAAAAAAGCACAGAAGAGTACGAAAGAAGCCGTTAACCACAATTCCGAAACCTCGCAAATACGATCTGGCGCTCTGCCCAGTATGTCAGAGCCCAGCGAAGTTGTATCGCTGCGGTGGTCATGGACTTTTCTGGCATGTTTGCTGCTTGAATCCGAATTGTGAGAACTATATTGGGCTGGAGCCAATGAAAACCGAACGAAAGGCTACTATCGCTTGGAATACATATGTGAAGAAAATGCTTTGATGCGAGAGCCGGAGACTTCACGAGAGAATGATTGGGGGATGTCCAAAGCAAAAAAATACATTGTCCAAGCGAAGGAAAGAATCAATACTCTTATAGAGTCTGCTTAATTTTATACAGTAGCTAATTATATCAAGGAGGTGCCGACCATGGATATTATAGAAAAACCTGTCAGAAGAATCGATGTACCCATCGCACAAAAGGCAAATTTAACACTTCATGAAGCAGCAGCTTACTTCAATATAGGTGAAAAGAAGCTCCGGCAGCTTACTGAGGGAGATCGTTGCCCGTTTGTTCTGTACTGTGGTAGTAAAAGGCTGATTAAAAGGGAAATGTTTCAGAGCTATCTTGAAAAACAATTCTCTATCTAGTTACTAAAAAGGCAGTTTTTGCCGCAAACAATGTTGAAATAGGAGGGCTTTGATGGTATAATAAACCAATCGAGCTCTCTTTTTTTTATTATTATGTCCAAAAAGGAGAGTATCAATGACACCTAAAAGGAAAGACGAAAAAAAGAGAGTACTAAAAGAAGGCGAGTATCAGAGAGATAACGGAACTTACGAATTCAAGTGGAGAGACGCTAATGGCAAACGTCACAGCCGCTACGCAAAAACTCTTGATGAATTGAGAGAAAAGGAAACTGAGGTTCTTCGGGATATTCTGGACGGTATCAGTCCTGACGCAAATTCTGCAACCCTCAACGATGTATTCGATAAGTGGGTAACAGTAAAGAGGGGACTGAAAGAAGTCACATTCAATAAATACAAGCATGACTATGCAAAGTACATTAAACCGAGATTAGGTAATCGCAAAGTCACCAATATCAAAGCTTCTGATATCAGGGCATTTTATAACGACCTTTACGATATTAGGCGTTTTACGGTTGGGACTATTGGAACGATCCACCGTATTTTGCACCAACTGCTTGAATTTGCAGTAGATGATGACTTGATTCGGAAGAATCCTGCCAAGAAAGCCTTGAAGACGTTTACCTCGGAAGCGCAGCAGGAAGTTTCCACCAGAAAGTCCATGACGATCGAAGAACAGGAACTTTTTGAGAACTTTTTGGAGTCTTCTCAAAAGTATAACAGATGGCAGCCGCTTTTTATTGTGATGCTCTGGACTGGAATCCGTGCCGGAGAACTCACGGCTCTGCGTTGGGATGACGTGGATTTTGAAAAGGACATCATTCGGATCGATCATAATCTCGTATATGTCGGTGACGAACAGCTCAAGAATAATCGCACTGTCATCACGTCGCCGAAGACTCCAAGTGGCATCAGGACGGTTCCCATGATCCCCAAGGTCAAGGCAGCCTTAATGAGGGAGAAAAAGATCCAGGAGTTGATGGGAGAAAAATGCACGGCAGAGATCGATGGATATACGAACTTCATCTTTCTTACTCGCGGTGGCGGACCGAAACATGTATGGGGCATTAACGATGCTCTCAAGAACATTGTTACGGCATGTAACCGTGAGGTGACGATAAAATGGGAAGAGGAGTCGAGCAGTACAGGCGATCTTCCGGTTACGCTTCCCGAACTGACTTGTCACTGGCTCCGTCACACATTTGCTACGCGCTGCTGTGAAGCAAGGATGGATCCGAAAGCTATTCAAAGCATTCTCGGACATGCTGATTACGAAACCACCATGAACATCTATGTAGAGGCAACTGAACAAATGAAAGCGGCTGAGATTATTTATCTCGATAACTACTTCAAGAAGCATCCGCTGGAGGAAGGTGGTACTGTCGCTGACAGCGAGATAAATTTGCCTCTGGCGAAGACTTAAACTGATTCGGGTCGTAGAATTTTGGCTCTGGTCGGATTTTTTCGGCCTGGTCGTAAGTTTTAGGGGGCCGGTCGTAAGTTTCTGGTCGTATTTACGACCGAAGCACTGCAGCAGATGGCGTATTTACGACCAGCTTACGACAGATTACCACCAAGTTATGCAGATTTGTGCTGAGTAATGCCAAACGAGAAAACCTCAGAAGCATTGAAAAATCAGGATATACCGGGATATGAGGGGGTATGCGGCATGAATATTCAAATGAAAGGCGCATCAAGTATCAGTATATCGATATCCTGAAATACGGAATGAGCAGGGGAGAGCTCACAAGCGTGAAAAATGCCGTCGGTCTTGAGGCGATGGCAGACCCTGCGGATCAGGATTATCCGATCTTTCAATACCTCGCATCCGGCGAAGCAAAGCTCGATAAACTGTTTGAAGTGCCTTATCTGATCAAAACGCCGATCGTGCGCAACGGGAAACAGGCTACGGTCGGTTACTGCCCGGAAATCTGGAAGGATTGGAAATGAAAAAATGGGAAACGCTTTTTCATTTGAAAGAAGCGTTTCCCGTTTTTTGCATTCTGCTGTTCCTGAAAAGGGAGACCGTCCCCATAACGGCGGAGACCGTATCTACCGCAAAAGAGACGAGATCGAGGATGATCAAGTCATATATTGCCCAGAGAATCAGATTGAGTATGAGATTGAGCTTGATGGCCCGCGGGCTCCTCGCGCGGAGACAGCCCACAGTATAGATTGCCGTTGTTGCCACAGGGATAAGACCGATGAGACCACGGTTATTTGCCGCAAGACCGACAGCCGCCACAGACAGGACAAAGATCAGACAGTGCCTGGGGGTGAAGCGGTCATAGGCAATCAGGCAATTGCGCAGCGCACAGAGAAAAAGCGTAGTCGTCCCGCTTACGGAGGCGAAAAAGATATTTGCCGCAGCCAGGATAAAACACTGTGCGGCCTGATACAGGTATATTCTTTTTCGGTCACAGCTCCAGGCGCTTGCAACTGTAAAACAGGCAGCGAAAAAGGAGCATATGTTCCCGACGATCACAGCGTTCAACGAAAGCACCTCACCATACCGAATACCGTCAGCGTGTATGTATACCGGCCTGAGTTTATCCTGCCCGGACAGAAAAGTCAAGCCGACGCATCCGGTAAACAAGGCACGGGTGAATGCCGACAGGCGTTGCTGAAAAACAAAGAGAGCGGGAGACAGCAAAGCGCTGTATCCCGCCGTTATGGTTCAGTCTCCCGTACGCCTGCACTGCCTGCCGGTACTGTCAATAAAGCAATCACCCTGGAGCAGAATCTGTGAAACCGGTACGATCCGATATCCTTCGCCGAGCAGTGTTTCAATAATCTCCGGCAGCGCTTCCGGCGTATGCTCGGCAGCATTGTGGAAAAGCACGATACTGCCCGGCTGGACTCTGTCAAGCACACGACGGCTGATCTGTTCTGCGGAAATGCCTTTCCAGTCAAGACTGTCCACATCCCACTGAACAGCGGTCATGCCGAGAGAATTGACGGCTTTAATAACATGATCGTCATATTCTCCGTAGGGGCAGCGAAAAAGTGTCGGACGGATGCCGGTGATGGCCTCGATTTTATCATTGCAGGCCGAGATATCGGCTGTGATTTCGCTGCTGCTGAGGGAAGAAAAGTGCGCATGGCTGGAAGAATGGTTCATCACTTCGTTTCCGGCTTCTGTCAGTGCGCGAACCGATTCGGGATATCGGTCCGCCCAGTCGCCCACTACGAAGAAGGTGGTGTTGATTCCATATTGATTCAAAATGTCAATCAGCATCTGTGTGTCCTCGTTGCCCCAGGCGGCGTCAAAACTCAGTGCGGCGATCTTTTCGTTCTGCTGCACGCAGTAGACAGGCAATTCACGTCTGGAGGCGGAGACTCCAACAACCGAGGGCGTGTTGACAGCCCAGAAAATGATTACGACTGCCGCTACCATGGTCAGCGCGTGCAGGACGGCTCTGCGGCGGGGCAGAAGAGCGTTTCTTTTCAATATCATCCCTCCCTTTGAAAAAAGCTTATGCGGATATGGCCGCGCATATTTGTCAACAGGGGGAGGGAAAGGCAGATCACGCGGCTGATTTTCTTTTTTAATAAAAAAGGAAAAATAATGCTTGACAATTTGACTTTCGTTTGGTATTATTAGCAAGCGCTCAGGGGTCAGATGCCTGACCGATCACGGGCGATACCGGTAAGATGCTGGTGTAGCTCAGTCGGTAGAGCAGCTGATTTGTAATCAGCAGGTCGGGGGTTCGAGTCCGTCCACCAGCTCCATCCGGCGCAGAATAGAATATGGGGGAATTCCCGAGTGGCCAAAGGGGACAGACTGTAAATCTGCTGGCAATGCCTTCGGTGGTTCGAATCCACCTTCCCCCACCAAACCGGTCTTGGTCACTTTTTCCCTGCAAAACGCAGAGAAAAAGTGACCATTTTCATACCCCTGTTTTTGCCTGACCCTTATTGTGACCCTTACGAGGATGAAAACAAGTGATCTATTTTGGACCAAAGGGTACTAAAAAGCACAGAATATACACTTCAAAGATATTCAGATTTGGTTAGTTAGGGCCTTAATATACTGCTCCATGCGGTTCGCGCTCTCCTTTTTCATGCCAGGGCTTGCGTGTGCATAAGTACTCAAAGTGAAAGCGGCAGTGGCATGACCAGGATTCTCCTGAACTGTCTTGATATAGCAACAACTCCAAATTGGATAAATCGTCCTATTACACGGCTCAGCAGGCAGATACGCAACAAGCCTGCAGAAATTTTTTTCACCTTGCGCAATGTTTGATATATTTGAAACAGATAACGCGCGAGAACGAGGGGGTGACGGAATATGGAGAAACTGCGATGCGTCGTGGAGCGCATCACGTATCAGAACGAGCAAAACGGGTATTCTGTCATGAGCTTTGTCGCCGCGTGGTTCCTGTCCTGGCTCAAGCGAGTCTGGACCGGAGCGGGACAAAGTCAGGAAGTCATAGAAGGTATTACAGCCTTGATTGCAGTCGGCGTACTCTTTTATGTCTCCAACTGGATGATCTCGAAAGCGGAGGCCGCTTCCTGGAGCCGCTATATTGACGGAAAGGTTCAGACCTCTGTCGAGACCGGCAGCAGCTTTGCACTGGCCTTCACCGCGTTCCTCAGCGTGTTCCGCGAGGGAGCAGAGGTGGTGCTCTTCTACCAGCCGATGCTGAATGAAGGCAATGCCGCCATGGTATGGGCCGGCTTTGGCGCCGGGTGCGTTCTGCTGGTGTTTGTATATCTCGCCATCACGAAGCTCTCGATCCGCCTGCCGATCAAGGTCTTCTTCACCGCGACCAGTATCCTGATGGCTGTCATGTGCGTGAGCTTCCTCGGCAGCGGTATCAAGGAACTGGCGGAGGGCAATGTCTTCGATTTGAAGCTCAACGTGCCGGGGATTCCGGAGAATGACGCGATCGCCCTGAAGGACGGCCTGTATAACATCACCCTCTCCATCAAGAGCCCCGGTGAGAACGGCTACCTGCTCCATGTGGACGATGAGACCGGCGTCGAGGCCAAGGAATTCTGGACCGAGCCCCTCACCGCGACCTGGACCGAGTGGGAGTTTGTCAAGCAGTGGTGATCCTCTCCCGCATATTCCCCATATAAAGAACGGAAAGCAAACCTGCTGGCGCACAATACGCGGGATATTGTGCGTCAGCAGGTTGCGCGTTTTATCGTAATGAACGTGTCTGGAGGCATGACTTTATGCTGAAATATCTCTGGATGGTCACGCAGGATCTCTTCCTGCCCGTTACCTTCGTTTCACTGATGTACGCCGTGCTGGGAAGACGGTTCGGCAAAATGGGACGCGCCTTTCACTGGGCGGGTATTGGCCTCGGCATTCTCGCGTCAGCAGTGCTTGCCTGGTTCAAGAACACGTCGAACCGCATTATCTCCAGTCACTGGAACCATGTGATCTATGGGATCATCATGGGCTTTACCGCGGCTTTTCTTCTGCTTTTGCTGATCTGCGGGCGCAGAAAGCGAGAATCGGAAGCTGCGCCTCTCCGCTTCGGAGAAGTCCTCCTGTGCCTTGCGGGTGCGGGACTCTCGGCGAGCTGGATTTTTTTCAAGCTTCCCGTTGTATTGGGTTACCCCTTCAACTTCAACACCATGGGCAACGGCTACTGGTCCTGGTATTATATGCAGCGTCTGCTCGGATGGGCGTTTGCGCTTGTGATTTTGGCAATTTATGCGCGTCTGCTCTATGAATGCGCATTGCAGATAAAGAAGGAGCGGGTTCCGGAGCTGACGCTGGCGCTCGGAACCGCGTGGAACGCGTTTTACTGCTTCTGCTATTTTTTTGTGCCCTTTGTCAGCCGGGCAAAAGGCTGAAATGGCCGATCAAATACAGTGCGGAGGAATACGGCTGGATTCGGAAGCTGACGCAGTTTGCCTCAAGAAACGCCATGCTGTTCATCTGGACGGTCGCCGCGCTGTGCCTGATTCTGGCGATTGTATTTTTCTTTGAGAACACAAAGGTTACGGAGCCCTATGACAATCCCGCGCAGCACAGGAAGCTCCGGGCGAGAAACCGCCGGCACAGAAGGCTTGCGGCTGCTCTGACTGTTTTCCTTGCGGCGATTGCCGTGATTTTGAGCGCGGTCAAGAATTACGATACCCGCGTCATCGAGCTCTCCCCGCCGGAGACCTATACCGTCGAGGGCGAAGAAATCCTGATCGCGATGGATACGGTCTCGGACGGACATCTCCACCGCTTTGAGTATCAGACGGAAAACGGCGTCAACGTGCGCTGGATCGTCGTGAAGAAGCCGGGCTCGGCGAGCTTCGGCACCGGCCTGGACGCCTGCGAGGTCTGCGGAAACGCGGGATACTTTGAACGAAACGGGCAGGTGGTATGCCGCCGCTGCGATGTGGTCATGAACATCAATACCATCGGCTTTAAGGGCGGATGCAATCCGATTCCGATCAGCTATGAGGTACGCGACGGGAACCTCGTGTTCCGGCTTGCGGAGATCCTCGCGGGAGAACGGGAATTTCGGTAAAAAAGGAGGTCTGAGGTATCATGCTTTTCAAAATGATCCGCGGCGTTGCCGGATATTTCATGGGCTTCGGCTTTGCCCAGCTCATCGGACAGAGCGTGTTCGGCTCGGCGGTGGAGATGAAGCTCAAGGTCATCCCGATCGTGGCGGCGCTGATCGCGCTGGTCACCATGGCGGGCAGCCTTCCGGCCATTCGGATGGTGCTGCGGCTCCGTCCGGCCGAAGTGCTCCACGGCGGTCATTGAGAGGGGGAGCGGTCTGATGACAAAGAAAAAAATGTTTCTGCGAATGATCACCGCCTCGCTTCTGCGCCGACGCTCCCGCATGCTGATCGCGCTTTTATCCATCGCGATCGGCGCGACCATCCTCTCCGGCCTCGTGACCATCTATTACGACGTCCCGCGTCAGATGGGCGCGCAGTTTCGCTCCTATGGCGCGAATATGATCCTGCTGGCAAAGGACGGAGAGAAGCTCACAACGGATTCCCTGCGGGAAGCGCTCGCGTTTATTCCGGAGGAACAGCTGGTCGGCGCGACGCCGTATCACTACATACGACTTGACATGACGAGCCGCCTGCAGTCCTTCACCACGGCAGGGACGGATTTTGCGGAAGCACAGAAGATAAGCCCTTATTTCAGCGTGGAGGGCGAATACCCACAGGCGGATAAGGAAATCCTTGTCGGCAGGGAGATCGCCGACACCATCGGGGTGAAGGTCGGCAGCTATATCCAGCTTACCTTCAGGCCGAGCGTCACGGTCAATGAAAATGCTTCCGACGACTGGGTTCCGGGCGCAAAGCTCAGCGGCAGCGCGGAGGGCTTCAACGCCGGGATCGTTGTGGTCGAGGCAGAGCTTGACGCCGAGGGGAAGATCGAGAGCATTTCGATTGACGCCTCCTCCCAGACGCCGGAGATCGGCGGACAGGTAGAGTCGGACAAAAACTTCCAAACGCGCTTTATCGGCAAAACCCTGCCGATCACGCTGGGCGAGGATGTGGACGCCGTATCGGGCGCGACGGTGTCCTCACAGGCGGTGGTGGACGCGCTCAACAACGCCCGCAGTATTGTGAAGGGCGCTGCGGCGGCGGAGCGATCCGGGTATTACAGCGTCGCCGGCATCCTGGTCACCGGCGGGGAAGAGGAATCCTACGTCTACATGAAGCTCGGGGAGCTTGAGGATTGTCAACCTCCACCTTGTGGATTCTTGCAGATGATCGCCGCCTTTTTATGGATCACGCCGGAATTATAACCCATCAGGCGCCGAAAAGCAATCCGGGTCATAGAAGAAGGCAAGCAGCACTGCACTGCTGAAAAACGGCCGACTTGCGTTCGCGCTTGTTTTGCCCGGAAATCCATTTGTTCATCTTATTAAGGAATAGGATAAAAAACTTAAACGAGAACAAAAAAGACTTGACAGGTGACCTTGCGTTCACTATAATAAGTGAACGCAAGGTCACTCTGCGCGTTAAAGGAGGTGCCCGTGGCAGATGATCGCCTGTTATGAAGAGCATTTTGGTTCACCTGAGCGCTTGCCGCCTGTTCCGAATTTGCCGGAAGAGCTGACGCAGATGACGATGCAGATGGCGAACTTCATTGTCCATGATGAAAGAACCATCAAGACGCGCAAGCTGCTGACAGTCAACGGCATCAACTTCACGACGATGGAATACAAGGCGTAGAGAGAAGGTACTGAGATGAAGCAGGAAATCACAGGCGGAATCGTTCTGTGCGTGATAGGCCTAATCCTTTTCCTCATGCAGCCGGAATGGCTGTGGAAGCTTACGGAGAGGTGGAAAACAGAGGATGGGATCGGGCCGTCGAAAAGCTATGCGATCCTGGTCAGGGGGTTGGGAGTCGTGTTTGCTTCGGCGGGCTTCGCCCTCACCATATGGGGAGGAGTGAGCGCATGACAAGAGAAGTAAATCCGCAGGATACAGCGAGAGCCACAGCATATGAACTGTGGATGAAGGCCCCGAACCCAATGGTGACCTTTTTCAAAACCCTGGATGTCACCAATCTGCGCAGGATCAGCAAGAGGAGACGCATGAAATTCAATATGCTGCTGTGCTTCTGCATCGGGAAAGCCGCCGCTTCTGTCAAAGAGTTCTATCTTCTGCCGGTCGGTGACAAGCTGGTACAGTATGACAGACTCGCGGTCAATACGATCGTCAAAAACAGGCTTGGGGAAGTCAGCTCCTGCGATATTCTGTTCTCGGAGGATCTCGACAGCTTTAACCGGGAGTACCTGAAATACACCGCGCAGGTTGCCGAAAGCTGCGCGGACCGGGATCTGTCTGACGAATGTATGGTGATCGGAACTTCGGCCGTGATCGACACGGAGCTGGACGGCGCGGTCGGTATAAACAGCGGGATTTTCAACAACCCCTTTCTGATCTGGGGCCGATACCGGAAGAAACTGTTTCACTGTACGCTGCCTGTCTCGTTCCAGTTCCATCACACGCAGATGGACGGCGCTCACGCAGGCAGATTCCTGGAAAACCTGCAAAAAGAAATCAACGATTTGCGATGAGGCAGGGGAAGAGGCGCGGACATTGATGGCAAACACAATCACGTTTTTCAGAATACCCGCCGGTATCGTTCTGCTTTTCTGTCCGGTGTTCTCTCCTGCCTTTTATGTGTTTTACATAGCTGCCGGCCTTAAATACGCTGCGGTTATTGTCTGTACGGCGGCAACGCTCGCAGCCATACAGGAAGGCCATTTCATCAGAACAGGAAGAGAATAGCGGCTCTGGCTTTGCGGAGCCGGGATGAGGAGGAAAAGCATACCATGAAATTCAAAGGAAATCTTATCGTTGTAAAAGACTGCAAGAGAGCATTGAAATGCTGCCGTGCCTGCGTCTGCCTGCCATGATGGAAACGGAGAGAATCAGGATCTATCCCGCGAGCAGGGCGCAGATGGAGCGCATGATCGCCGCCGAACAGGACGCTGACCTGAGGAAAGCGTACGGCGAAATGCTGGCGGGCAGTCTCGCGCATCCCGAACAGCGGGCGTGGTACGCCATGTGGATAATCGAGAAAGCGGACGGAACGCAGATCGGCGATCTGTGCTTCAAGGGATTAGACGTGAGTCGGAACCCGGAGATCGGCTATGGGATTGCGGAAGCGTTCCGGGGCCGCGGTTATGCAAGCGAGGCCGTCCGGCTCGCGCTCCAGTGGGCATTCCGGCAGCCCAATGTCAACGCCGTCGAGGCGGAAACAGACCGGGAAAATACAGCTTCACAGAGAGTTTTGGAAAAATGCGGCTTCCGCCCCCTGGGAATCACGGGCGAAGAGGGGCCGCGCTATATCAAGTATAAGGAGAATAGAATGAGCAGCGATTATATCATTCGTTTGGAAAAACCTGAGGAATTCAGAGAAACCGAAAACCTTGTCCGGGAGTCCTTCTGGAACGTCTACCGCCCCGGCTGCAGCGAGCATTACGTGATCCATGTGCTGCGAAACGACCCGGCTTTTGTTCCGGAGCTGGATTTCGTCATGGAGCAGGACGGGCGCCTGATCGGACAGAATATGTTCATGCGGACGGTCATCGAGGCCGACGACGGACGGACGATCCCGGTGCTGACCATGGGGCCGATCGGGATCACGCCGGAGCTCAAGCGAAAGGGCTACGGCAAAAAGCTGCTGGATTACTCGCTGGAGAAGGCGGCGGAGATGGGCTTCGGCGCGGTACTGTTTGAGGGGAATATCGGCTTTTACGGCAAAAGCGGCTTTGATTATGCGCGCAGATTCGGCATCCGTTATCACGATCTTCCGGAGGGGGCGGACGACTCCTTCTTCCTCTGCAAGGAACTGGTACCGGGCTATTTGGACGGGATCACCGGCGTGTATCAGACGCCTCCTGGTTACTATGTGGACGACGCCGACGTCGAGGACTTCGACAGGGGGTTTCCGCCCAAGGAAAAGCTGAAGCTGCCCGGCCAGATCTTCGGATAAGAAAACCTTTTTATGCCCCTGCTTTTCCTGACCCTCGCGAAGCTAAAAACAAGTGATATGTTTTGAACCGAATGGCTCTAAAGAGCACAGAATACGCACGAATAGATGCAAGCTCCTGGAATGCTCTCAATTCAGCAGTTCCTGTTGTGAAGCACGCGCAGGACGGTGGCGATGCCAAAGGTGAGCGGCATAAAGGACAGCAGGGAAACCCAGGAAGGAATTCGGGTAAAGAATCCGTAAAAATCATCCCAGCCGCCGTTATCCGGCCCAAGGATCTCAACCATGAAATAATAGACCATTGCATAGAGCAGTACCGGGATGAGGGCATATAGCGATTCCCGCAGGGAGATGATATGTTTTGTTATAAAGAAGCAGAAGGCGACCATTGCCAGGATCGGGCACAGGCCGTGCAGAAAGAAGCGGGAGCCCGTGAAAATCAAAACGAAACCCTTTACCGGCGCCAGAATGCACAGCGACACCAGAAAGGTCAGCCCGACGGCGGTGACGCCGGCAAACAGAAAATCTACCAGCCAGCCAGGCAGATAGAAATTCCTGGTTCGCAGACCGTCGATCGTATACGGCAGGGTCATCAGCATCGCGATGCCGCACAGAATATTGGAGTTGACCGTGAACATGCAGAATGTACGCAGTCCCATGTGATCAAAATTAACATCATACAGCGTGGTCAGATTCATGGTCACACCGATACAGACGCAGACCGCCACCACGGCTGAGCTGATCATCGCGCCGATGCACCGTTTCATGGATGTTTCGTGTGTAATGTTCATTTTCCCGTTCTCCTGTCATGAGCTTGGTCACAAGCTCTTTGTGATTCTCATCATTACGGCCTGATAGGCTGCGGACGTTTTTTCAGAGCGTAGAACACCTGCTTACAGCCTCCGATACAGATCGGAAGGGCTCAGCCCGTTTGCTTTGGCCGTGCGATTCCAGCTCATGTTTGCGACAGCGATATACAGTGCGCGCGGAAAGGCGTATGGCTCGGCAAAAATATCGGCGATTTCGCTCCCTTCGTTGATGGCTTTGACCAGCTTGTCCATCTCTTCCGCCGCCTTCTTTGTGGCGCCAAAGCGGAAGGGGAGATGCACCATCAGTTCCCCGAGCAGCTCGCCGGCACTGATCCCCAGCCCGCCGCAATAGGCAAAGCCCATCTTCACACACCATTGTTTTACGGCGCTGAACAGGCTTTGCAGCTGACAGCTCTCATACAGGCCCATGTTGGCGAGCAGATAAACCTTCTTGGAACCGCCGTTGTAAACCTGCTCAAAATGCTCCATCAGGCGGACCATCTGGGACGGTACGCCGTCTACATACAGGGGCATACAGAGAACCAGCGTCTCCGCGTCCTCCAGCAATCCCAAGAGATTGTTCAGATCCTTGATATAGCGTTGTATCGTGACGATCTCGGGCTCATTCGTGAGAGATTCTGCCAGCTTCCCGGCCAGCTTCCCGGAATTGCCGTTCAGACCCCTCATGCTGCCAACCAGCAGAACGGTGCGACCGGACGAGCATGCCGGCCTTGTGTCCGGCGGGAGACGCGCCTGCATGTCCTCCCGGAAGATGACGGCTTTCACATATCCCCGGAAGTTTGAGCACAAAGCCCGAACATAGCGCTTCGCAATGTCCTGCTCTTCCTTTGTCGAGGCCTGACCATAGAAGATGAAGGTAAACGCTTTGGTTTCACTGTAGCGCTTTTTGTGATGCGTTTCGCAGCCGACAATCTCAAATTGCGGGAGAACATAACCCAAGCAGCGGTCGATGACGTTCTTGACGAAGCCGGAAAAGCCGCCGTAGGTATAGCGGCTGATGACAACGACCTCACCGGCACGGTGAATCAACTGCCCCATATTCTCAAACCCGTCTTTTATCACACAGACGCCGGGCGTCTTATTCCAGCAATGAAAGCAGCCGACGCAGGGGCGGATCAGCCCGTTATCCGAAATGACCGTCCATCCCTCGTAATCCTGTTCGATGAGCTTCCATTGTGCCGGTTTCAGATCGTGAATGACAAGATTCATAAAAGACCTCCGTTTTGATTCCAAAAGGTTCATATTGAAATTCTACAGCGGTAGTTTCTGCAATAGAAACATCGAAGTTAATCGTAACAGAAGAAAGAAAAGAAAACAATACTGCAAATTCGTTTTACGGACAGTCACAGGACGCCTGGAGCCGAAGCTGATGTTCAGATTTCCGTTGCGGCTTCTGAGCTCGTCCAGGAATGCCTTGGTTTTATGCTCGTCCTTCAAAATCACCTTATAATCCAGCTCGTACAGGGTGCCCATGTTGGAAGTCTTGACGCGCTCGAGTTCCGCCTCGGAGACATACGCTCGGAAAAGATCGTCAAACAGACCGTCATAGTCCGGCGTTTCCGGGATGGTGATTTTGAGCTCGCGTACGTTTTCCTTCTCGCATCCGAAGCGCAGCCGCTGCAAAAGCAAGAGAAAGGCGGCCACGATGCAAAAGAACAGGGCGACGATCAGGAAATAGCCCATTCCGGTGGCAAGCCCGATGGCCATAGCCAGGAAGATCATGCTGATCTCTCTGGCAGACCCGGCGGCGGAGCGGAAGCGCACCAGGCCGAAGGCCCCCGCGACGGCGACGCCGGTACCGATGTTGCCGTTGACGAGCATGATGATGACCTGCACGACAGCGGGACTCCTCGGCTGCGATCCATCCATACGGCTCGATCTCACAGTTTCTCAGGTACAACAGCAGGGAGGGGAAATTTAACCCCCTCCCTGCACTATTGTTTGTAGCGTCCCTCAGAGTCCGAACTTCTTGCCCGCGATGCTGATGATGAGCTCCGCGGTGCCCTCCGGCCCCAGGAGGCTGCTGTCGATCATCAGGTGGTGCGGATCGTAGCCGCTCCAGGTTCTGCCGATGGGATAGCTGCCGCTGCCGCACTGTCTGCCGATGGAAATGATCATCTGTTTATCCATAGCTGCTTCCTTTTGTTTATTCCTTGCGCGCGCTGAGCCGTGCGATCAGCTCATCGCAGACCTCGTCCATATCGCCGACGATGCCGTAGTCGCAGTAGTTGAAGATCTGGGCGTCGGGATTCTTGTCCACCGCAATGAAGACGTCCGCGTCCACGCCGGCGGTGTGGTTGACCGCGCCGGAGACGCCGAAGCTCAGGTAGAGCTTGGTCTTGACCATCACGCCCGACTGGCCGATCTGCAGCTTGTAGGGCAGAATGCCGCGGTCGTAGAGGGGCCGCGTGCAGCCGATCTTGCCGCCCAGGAGCCTGGCGAGCCGGCGGTAGCGCTCCAGATGCTCGGAGTCCTTCAGACCGTTTCCGACGCAGACGACACAGTCGGCGTTCGCGATATCGAGCTCGGGGTCGGACTCGTCCGGGATGAAGCCGACGCGCCGGCAGCGGATCGCCTCGGGATCGAAATTGATCTCCTCCTCGATCGTTTCGATCTCCGTCTTTCTGCCCGTCGGCGCGTATTTGAAGGTGCCGGGGCGGATGGTGCCGACCTGCGGGCGCTTCACCGGGACCGTGATGACCGCCATGATCTTGCCGCCGACGGCGGGCTCGATAAACTGGATGTCGCCGGTCTCGGGGTCGTAGGCCAGTTCCATCGCGTCGGAGGTGCAGCCCGTGTCGAGCTGGACGGCGAAGCGCGGCGCGAAGTCGCGGCCGTTGATGGTGCCGCCGACAAAGATGGCGGAGGGGTTATACTTGCGTGAGAGAACCGTGAAGGCGTTGGCCCAGGCGTCGGTGTTGAAGTATTCATAGCCCGTGCCGTTGACCTGAATGATGCCGTCGATGCCGCAGTCTTTGACCTTCTCCACCTCGGCGTCGGGGAGCTTGTCGAGGATCACGGCGAAGAGCCTGTCGCCGGTCACGTCGCAGAGCTTTCTCAGCTCGCAGCAGAGCTCGAGGCCCACGGGCGCAGCGGTTTGGCCGTCGTGCTCGATATAGACCCACATGTTCTTATAATCCGATTTCTGCATCCTCACGCACCTCCTTAAAGCGCGCCTTTTTCGTCCAGCAGCTCCATGAGCCTGGCGACGTCGGTCTTGACGCTGCCGGTCCGGATGATCTGGCCGGGCTCGGGCAGCTCAGGCGGGTAGATCTTCGGCACGATGGTCCCGGAGCCGGGCACGCCGATCTTCTGGAGATCCAGCCCGTCAATGTCGTTCTCCGTGTAGGTGGTGACAGCGGCCTTCTTCGCGGCGAGATAGTCGTCCAGACTCGGGAGGCGGCCGTAGAAGTTGTCCTTTTCCACCGTGATCAGGCAGGGCAGCGTCGCCTCCACGAGCTCCCTGCCGGTCTCGAGCGTGCGGGTTGCGCGGATTTTTCCGTCTGAGATGTCCTCGATGCTGTAGCAGCAGGAGATCTGCGAGGCGTCGAAGCGCTCGGCAAGCTGCGAGGCCATCTGGCCGGTCGCGCCGTCCAGCGTCTCCTTGCCGCAGAAGATGAGGTCAAACTTGCCCTCCATGTCGGCGGCCATCAGAATGGAATAGCTGGTGGAGAGGGTGTCCGCCCCGCCGAAGGGGCGGCCGCTGATGAGCACGGCCTTGTCTCCGCCGACGGCCAGACACTCGCGCAGGGTACTTTCGGCCATGGGCGGGCCCATGGTGATCAGCGTGATCTCGCCGCCATAGCGCTCCTTGACCTGGACGGCGGCCTCCAGCGCGTTGAGGTCGAGGGGGTTGGTGAGGGTCGGGACGCCGGTTCGGATCAGGTTGCCGGTCTCCGGATCCATCTTCACGAGGTCGACGTCCGGGATCTGCTTGACGCAGACTAAGATTTTCAGCATGGCTTTTTCCTCCCTTCTCAGCCCGTGAGCGATGTGTCGCACACTTTACCGGGGTTGAGGATGAAGTCCGGGTCGAAGACCTTCTTGATCTCGCCCATGAGAGCGAACACGTCCTCGCCCACGGATTCGCGCAGGTAGACCATCTTTGCGTGGCCGATGGAGTGCTCGCCCGAGACCTGGCCCTCGAGCTCGGCGCACTTGGTATAGGCCCTGTCCATGATGATCTTGACGCGGCGCTTGAACTCCTCCTCTTCCAGATCGTTGGAGCAACAGTAGATGTGCAGGTTGCCGTCGCCCGCGTGGCCGAAGTTGCGGATGCGGATGCCGTTTTCCTCCCCGAGGGAGCGGATGTAGAGGAGGAAGGCCGGGATCTTGTCCACGGGCACCACGACGTCCATCTCGTCGATGAGCTTCGTGTCGGCCTCGATGGCGGTCAAAAAGCTCGAGCGTGCTGCCCAGGCGGATTTCTTGTTCGAGGAGGTCGAGACGACCAGCACGTCGAGGGCGTCAGCCTCCTTCGCGATCCGGCCGAGCTTGATCATCTTCTGATCCAGCTCCTCCTCGTCGGCCCCGACAAAGGTGACCAGAATGGAGGCGCCCACGTCCTCGTTCTTCACTCTCTCGGGGAAGATGGGATTGCCGGTGAAGGCCGCCGAGGAGGTGACGATGTCCGCGTCCATGAACTCGATGGACTGGGGGTCGAGGTTTGCCAGCTTGATTTTCGGCACAAAGTGGATGCAGGACTCCACGTCCCGGAACGGGACGAGGCAGGACACGTCGCAGATGGGGTTCGGGATGAGCTTCATGGTCATCTCCGTGATGATGCCGAGGGTGCCCTCCGAGCCGATCATCAGATGCAGCAGGCTGTAGCCGGAGCTGGTCTTGCAGACGGACTTGCCGAGTTCAATGATCCGGCCGTCGGGCAGAACCACGGTCATCGCCAGGACATAGTCGCGCGTGACGCCGTACTTGACCGCGCGCATGCCGCCAGCGTTGGTGGCGATATTGCCGCCGACGGTGGCGGTCTTCTCGCCGGGGTCGGGCGGATACATGAGGCCGTGCTCCAGCGCGTCCGCCGCGAGATCCTTGAGCAGGACGCCCGGCTGGATACGGACGACGAGGTTGTCCATATCGTAGCCCAGGATCCTGTTCATGCGCCTTGTGCACAGGACGAGTCCGCCCGCCAGCGGGACGCAGCCGCCGACAAGGCCGGTGCCCGCGCCGCGGACGGTGACCGGGATCTTATTGGCGGAGCAGATCTTCATGATCTCGGAGACCTCTTCGGTGCTCTCCACGTCCACGGCCGCGTCCGGCATGTATTTGCCGTAGATCGGCATCTCGTCGTGCGCGTAGTTGGGGTCGATCTCCTCCTTCTCGAAGAAGCGTCTCTCCCCGACGACCGTGCGCAGACGCGCCGCGATTTCGGGCGTAATTTTGTTGTATGTCGCCATTCGGTTATCCTCCAGTTCACAAATACGTAGGGGTCGATCCCCAGATCGACCCGCTGAACAACGCGCATTGTCGTCAGACGGCGGGCCGCTTTCTCCGCAGCCGCGCGATTGGTGGTCCGGGAAATAATGCCCGGAACGCCAATCGCATTGCGGCAAGGTGGGATGGCCCCTACGGATGCGGATGGCTATGCGTTATGAGTAAGGCAAAAACGCATGACGTTCGCTCACCCCAGCAGATCGGCGAGCACGCCGTCTTCGCCGAGGGCGCCGCACTTGCGGCCGAGGTCGGTAAGCTCCGCCTCCAGCGCGTCGGAGAAGTCAAGACCGGTGACCTTGCGCTCCTCAATGAGCCGGGCCTCAATCTCGCCGGGCATGAAGATCTCCTTCACGCCGGTGGCGGTGCGGCTGTTTTTGATAAGGGAGGCGTAGAGGGAGGCGTGCTCCTTGAAGCGCTCCACGTCGATGAAGTGGGCGATGTCCAGCAGGATGACCGCAAAGCCCGTCTCCTCGGGCCGCATGTCCTCCACGAACGGGATCTCGGGGCTTGTGAGGGCATCGGACAGAACGCCGCCGAACATGTCCACAAACACGGCGAGGCCGTAGCCCTTGTGCCCGCCCATGGGACGCACGCAGTAGGCTTTGTGCGGATCGGAGGTCGGATTGCCGTCATAGTCGTTGGCCCAGTCGAGGGGCATCTCCTTATTCTCGCGGCGGTAGGCCTGCACCTTGCCGATCGCAACGCCGCTGGTGGAGATGTCGATGACGATGGGGCGGTTGGGATTCGTGGTGGGGCAGCCCATGATGATCGGGTTCGTGCCGATCAGACGGTCCGCGCCGCCGAAGGGGGACTGGCAGGGGTAGGTGTTGCTCATGACGATGCCGATTACATTGTCGTCCGCCATGCGGTGGCCGTAGTAGCCGCCGCAGCCGATGTTCGCGCTGTTGCGGCCCACGCCCGCGGCGACGCCGTATTTGCGCGCGCGCTCGAGTACCGCGTCATACACGCTGTTGACCGCCACGATGCCGGAGCCGCCGCCGCAGTCGTAGACGAGGGCGGTCTCCGAATCCTTCACGCAGCGGAAGTCGGGCTTCGCAATCAGCGCGCCCGCCATGTACTGGCGCAGATAGATGCACAGACGAGACAGTCCGTGGGAGTAGGTGCCGGTAAAGTCTGAGTGGGTGACGACGGCGGCAAGGGACAGCGCGTCGCTCTCGGAGACGCCCTGAGACATCACGAGACGCTTGATGAGGGTGATTTCCTGGTCGTAAGAGAGATGGATCATGATAATACCTCCAAGTATATTTTAATATTTTTGTTTCAAAACGACAGGGGAGGGGGCTTTGCTTATCCCGCCGCGGCGGCGAGGCCGAGGGGATCGACCCCGAGCAGGATCATCCCGCCGAGCACGGCGATGGAGATGAGGCAGTAGATGAGGCACGGCTGGGCGTTGCTCTTGATGATCTTGCCCCCATTGCCGATGGTGCCGGTGGTGGCGCAGGCCGCGACGACGTTGTTTACGCAGACCATATTGCCCGCCGCGCCGCCGATGTTCTGCAGGGCGACGATCAGCACCGGGCTCATGTGCACGAGCGTCGCCGTCTGGAACTGGAGCCCCGCAAACAGGGCATTCATGCCGGCGTTGCAGTAGATGTACACCATGGACACGCCGAAGAATCAGGGCGATCAGCAGCATACCATAATATTGCACAAATTGCAAGCCAAAAACCTTTGTAAAAAGGACGCTGATTGTATAATTTATATAATTTCTTGAAACAAGTCTCAGAATTCAGCTTTTCTTGGCCTGCAGTGGAAGCAGCTCTCACCGGAAGCGTTTCCCAGTCCACGCTCAGCGTAAAATACACCATGACAAAATATAAGCCCTGCTTCGCTCCTTATCTCAGAGCAGTTTAACTGATCAAGCGTCATGATAATACCCCTCTCGTCAGTACGATGCAGCCCCCTGTTTTTTCTTAGTAGAGTATATCCGCGATCCCGCGACGGCCTGAAGCAAAACGGAGCAAGAAAAATTGAGTGTTCGTAACTGATACTGCTCTTCAATAAAACTCTTCAAATCTTTCCGGCCAGATTTGTGCCATACTTCGTTATCGGCCTTGACCATACACAAAGTATGCTCTGCGGCCGCTGCCTTGTCTGGCACAAATCTGCCTCGGAAATCTTTTAAAGCTTTTTATCGAAGATCAGTATGAAATCCGTTGCGAACACTCAAAATGGTACGCCCGACGGGATTCAAACCCACGACCTTTTTCGCGCTTCGCGCGAAAAGCCTCCGGCGTCTTAAGTTTCAGGCCGGAATGTGAAAAAACTGATTTGGTGCGGGTTTCCGGAGTTTGACCCGTTTTCACGCATCTTTGAGCAAAAGTCCGCAATCCGTTGCAGCGCAAGGGATTGCGGACGCTCAAGGTTTCGGCGCGAATAGTAGTCAAACAGTAGTCAGAATCAAAATGCGGCTCAATCTTTTTCACCAAGAATAATCCCGCCGCCGAGGACGAGATCGCCGTCATAGAGAACGACCGCCTGGCCGGGCGTGACGGCGCGCTGCGGCCTGTCGAAAACGATCCTGACCCGCCAATCCCCAAGCGGCCAAACCGAGGCGGGGGCCTCGGCCTGGCGGTATCGGGTCCTTACCGCCGCGCGGATCGGACGATCCGGCTGAAATCCGACGCTGTCAGCTCCCGACTGTACAACGCGCTCTCCGGCCCCACGGTCACGGTATTTCGCGCCATATCCTTTGCCGCGACATAGAGGGGCCACTTTGCCGCGACGCCGAGGCCCCGGCGCTGCCCGATCGTATAGCGGACCGCGCCGCGGTGACGCCCGATCACACGACCGCTCAGATCCAGAATGTCGCCCTCCGGGGCGCGCCGCCCGGTTCGGCGTTTGAGAAAAGCACCGTAGTCGCCGTCCGGAATAAAGCAGATATCCTGGCTTTCATGCTTGCGGGCGTTGACCAGTCCCGCCTCGTCCGCGATCGCCCGCGCCTCCTCCTTGCGAAGCTCCCCGAGCGGAAAGCGCAGAAAGGCAAGCTGCTCCTGCGTGAGCATGTAGAGAACGTAGCTCTGATCCTTGCTCACGTCCAGCGCCTTGCGGAGCTGCCGGCGGCCGCTGTCACGGTCCTGCGTGATCCGGGCATAATGGCCGGTAGCCAGGCAATCACAGCCCTCCTGTTTTGCGTACGCCAGAAGCGTTTCAAACTTGAGAAAACGGTTGCATGCGATGCAGGGATTCGGCGTCCGCCCGGCCTCGTATTCCCGGATAAAATTCTGGATAACGGTTCTCTCAAACTCCCGGGTACAGCACAGAGATTCAAACGGGATCCCAAGCTGCCAACAGACGAAGGCGGCGTCCTCCTCGTCCGCGTCGCTGCAGCAGCTTTTGGAGGAAGAGCGCTCCATGCCCGGCTCCCGGTACAGCCGCATGGTGACGCCGAGACAGTCATAGCCCGCCCGCTTCATGAGGAGCGCAGCGACGGAGCTGTCCACACCGCCGCTCATCGCGATCATGGCGCGGCTTATCTGAACAGCTGCTTCCATTTTCCTTTCTCCTTTGCAAAAAAGATACCGGGGGACTCAACACGAGTCTCCCGGCTTTGCGGCTTTGCCCCTGCCTGTTATGCACGTTCAAGGGCATCTGAAAGCACAGACTCGTAAAAAAAGGCGCAGCGACACATGCACATGTTCCCGCACATGTGCAGCATCGAAAGGCTGTTCTTTCCAAAGCATGCTCTCATTGATTACACCTACTTACCCTATTGACTTGATAGGTATAATTGTTTATACTTCAACCAGGAGCTTTTGTCAAGAGAAAAACGACGGTGAAGGGAGCTATAAACGATGAATAGACAAAAAACCAGAAATCTGGTACCCTGAGCACAGGATGTATTCATACGGCGTTGTATGAGAATTCGTTAACTGATAGGAGGATGATTCTTTTGTCCGAAGCCTTGCACATCATTCAGGATCCGACTTTGACCTATCACCAGGAACTGCTCGCGCTGGCCCGCCTCGGCGAGAGCACCGACAACTCCCTGCGCTATTCCGACGAGTACTATGAAGCCAAGAAGAAGGGTGCGCTCTGCGATCTGAACGAGGGCGTCATGCCCTACCGCCCGCGCTACATCTGTCCCGACTACGAGCTGCTGTTCCAAAAGGGCTGCAAGTTCCTCGCGCTTGATCCACCGAAGGATCTGCTCGAGGCCGTGAACGTGCTGGAGATCTTCTACTGCCACGTCCCGTCGATCACGAGTTTCCCGGTTTACCTCGGCGATCTCGACAAGCTGCTCGAGCCCTTTGTCGTCAAGGAGGACCGCGCCTTCGCCAAGAAGGTGCTGGGCCTGTTTCTCAGAAACATCGACAGGGTGCAGACAGACTCCTTCGTCCACGCGGACATCGGTCCGGAGGACAGCGTCACCGCGCGTCTGCTCCTTGAGTTGACCGAGGAGATGCAGCTCGCGGTGCCGAACCTGACGCTGCGCTACGACCCCGAGAAAACCAGCGACGACTTCGCCCTCGCCTGCGTCAAGTGCATGCTCAAGACCGCGAAGCCCTCCTTCGCCAACCACCGTATGTTTGTGAAGGAGTGGGGCGAGCGCTACGCCATTGCCTCCTGCTACAACGGTCTGAATATCGGCGGCGGCGGATTCACCCTGCCGCGGCTCCGGCTCTACGAGTGCGCGCTCGACGCGAAGAGCGTGGATGACTTTCTCGTGCGCGAGCTGCCGCGGCACATTGACCTCCAACTCGAGTACATGGACAAGCGCGTGAAGTTTATCGTGGAGGAGTCCAGCTTTTTCAAGACCAACTTTCTGGTCACTGAGGGCTTTGTAAAGCTTGAATACTTCACCGGCATGTTCGGCGTGGTGGGTCTCGCCGAGTGCTGCAACTATCTGCTTGGCATCATGGACAAGAAAAAGGGCTTCGGCATGAACGAAGAGGCCACCGCCCTCGGCCTGAAAATCATGGACGCAATCGACGCGCGCGTAAAAGCGCACGAGGCACCATGCTGCGAGGCCTACGGCCACCGCTACCGTCTGCACGCCCAAGTCGGCATCGACAGCGACGGCATGGACGACTCGCCCGGCACGCGCATCCCGATCGGCGTCGAGCCCACGATGCTCGAGCAGCTCGAGGTCAACGAGAAGTTTCACCCCTACTTCCCGACCGGCACCGGCGATATCTTCAAGTTTGAGGAGACCTGGCTGAAGACGCCCGAGGCGGTCCTCGCCATTATCAAGGGCTCGCTCCCGAACGGCCTGCGCTACTTCTCCGGGTACCTCGAAAACAACGACGTCGTGCGCGTGACGGGGTATCTCGTCAAGAAGAGCGAGATCGAGAAGCTCCGCGCGAAGAAGCAGTCCCTCAACAATGTGACTGTCTTCGGTATGGGCGCGCAGGACGGCGGCCACGCCCTCGACCGGAGGGTACAGAACCGCGGGGAGTGTGGTGCGTGAACACGCTCAGAGCGCCGGTCAACAAGATCATCCCGTTTTCCAATGTGGACGGGCCCGGCAACCGCACGGCGATCTTTTTCCAGGGCTGCCCCTTCAACTGCCTGTTTTGCCACAACCCGGAGACGATCCATCTCTGTCAAAGCTGCGGCGTCTGCGTCAAAAGCTGCCCCGCTGAGGCGCTGTCGTTCGACCATGAGGCCGTCGCCTGGGACAGCGGCAAATGCGTCGGCTGCGACACCTGCATCCGCGTCTGCCCGCGCGACGCCTCGCCGAAGATCCGATGGATGACGGTCGAGGATGTACTGAGGGAAGTGCGCCGCGCCGCGCCCTATATCGAGGGGATCACCACCTCGGGCGGGGAATGCACTCTGCAAAACGAGTTTCTGATCGCGCTCTTCACGGAGGTAAAAAAGCTCGGCAAGACCTGCCTGATCGACTCCAACGGTTCCTTCAACTTTGAAGCCGACCCGCGCGTCCTCGAGGTCTCGGAGGGCGTGATGCTCGACGTGAAAGCCGTGAGGCAGGAATGGAGCGACAAGCTGATCTCCCACCCGAGGGAAATGATTTTGCACAATCTCGATTATCTGCTTTCCGTCGGCAAGCTCTATGAGGTGCGGACGATCATTTTCCCGGGCTGCGACCGGGAAAACGGGGAGACCGTGCGCTATGTCGCGGAGCGTATTCAGGACCGCTGCTTTTACAAGCTCATCCGCTACCGCCCATACGGTGTGCGGGAAAAGTATCAGAAGCTCCTCGGTGAAGAAGAGACCGACGCCGCTTACGCGGAGCGCTTCGCGGCGCTCGCCCGTGCCCTCGGCGCGAAAAAGGCGTATGTTGTATAAAATCATACACTGATAAAACGCAAAAGGTCTATAAACGCCGAGAGATTACAGTCTATAATCTCTCGGCAAATCGTCATAAGTGCGGATATGTTTGTGATCCTTCACGCATTACACGCTCTCTTCGACCGTGACGAGATCCCCGGCTCGGGCTTTGCCCTCCTTCAGGACGATCACAAAGATCCCCTCGCGCGGCATAACGCAGTCCCCAGCCTGACGCCGGATCGCACAGTCGGCGTGGCATTCCTTGCCGATCTGCGTGAGCTCACACAGCGCCGTGCCGACGCGGAGCTTCGTCCCAACCGGGAGCTTATACAGTTCGATCCCCTCGCAGAGGATGTTTTCCGCGAACGCGCCGGGGAAGAGCGGGACTTGGATCTTCTCCTGCAGGCGGTCCACGCTCTCCCGGCCGAGCAGACTGACCTGCCGGTGCCAGTTCCCGGCGTGGGCATCCCCGTCGATCCCGTGCTCCGGGCGAAGATGGACAACTGCGACAGGGTGCTTCTGCTGCCCCTTTTTTCACTGATACAGACCGCCTTGATAACGGCAGATTGTGTGCTCATAAGCAGCGCCTCCTAAACATATCTATTCAATATGTTTATACGTGATCGGCGCTGTGTTGTCAAGAGCCGATAAAAAACGGTTGACAAAGGGGCAGTCCTGCGATATAAACATATCAACCTATCAGGAAAATACTTATTTTGGAGGCTGTTATGCGTAAGGCAAGCCTGATCGCCATGATGTGTTGGGACATGCGCTGTGAGATGCGCGTGCGCTTTGCCATACCCATTTGAGACCTCTGAGACTTCTCTGTTCTCCGGGGACCCAGACGGGTTCCCGGATTTCTGCTTTTTAGGGTGATTTGTATGAAAAACCGATTTGAACATCTGGTTCGGCACAA